>NZ_JAGQBD010000002.1:0-240620 GCF_024345455.1 Cyanobium sp. T1G-Tous | reverse complement strand
AGCCAGATGATCCCGAAATGAGCCGATAGAGCCAACAATTTCCGGCCTCAGAGGCAAATCAAGGCCAAAGGCAGCTTTGCCCGGTCTCAAGAGGCACTTAACTCCCTGTTGCCCAGAGCTTCCCTAGAAGTCCAAAACTCTCATCGCATAACCATGCCGCCATCCACCTGCAGCACCTGGCCGGTGATGTAGGCAGCAGCCGGGTCGGCGGCCAGAAAGCGCACTGCACCGGCTACTTCGCTGGCGCTGCCCATCCTCCCCAGGGGAATCGCAGCCAGGATCGGTTCTTTGTCGAGTTCGGCGGTCATGTCGCTCTCGATGAATCCTGGGGCAACGGCATTGACCGTGACCCCCCGGGCTGCAAATTCAGCCGCATTGCTGCGGGTGAGGCCGATCACCCCGGCCTTGGCGGCGCTGTAGTTGGCCTGGCCTGGATTGCCCATCAGGGCCACCACTGAGGTGATGTTGATGATGCGGCCGCTGCGGGCCTTGAGCATGGCCCGGCTCACAGCGCGGGTGCACAGAAAAACGCCGGTGAGATTGAGGTTGATCACGCTCTGCCAGTCGGCGGTTTTCATCCGCATCAGCAGACCGTCGCGGGTGATGCCGGCGTTGTTAACCAACACGTCGAGCCGGCCGCCCTTATCAAGCACCGCTTTGACCATGGCGTCGACCTGCTCTTCATCGGCTACATCGGCCCGATGGCTCCAGGCTTCGCCCCCGGCAGCAGTGATCTCAGCCACGACCGCTTCGGCGGCGTCGGGGGAGCTGGCGTAATTCACCACTACTTGGGCGCCGGCGGCTGCCAGATCAAGGGCGATGGCGCGACCGATACCCCGGCTGGCTCCTGTAACCAGGGCCACTTGGCCGGCCAGGGGGGCTGGGCTGGACATCACGGCACTCGACATCGCGGCACTGGGGTTTGTGGCGCTGATCGTATGGCCTGACTATCCCCCGAAACCCAATTATCCCAGTCCCAGGGCGGCGAGCACCTCGGCGTCGCCAAGTTGGCTGAGGTTGGCGGCGCTGCCGAGGCCCTGCACCCCAGCACGGCTGGGCAGACTGGCGGGATCCCGGCCCAGGGCCACCAGCGGCAGGCCAAGCAGCAGGGCTAATTCGCTGGCTACGGGGTCGCTGGCTAGCACCACATCGGCACTGGCGATCTGGGCGGCGCGCTTACGCATATCTCCAGCCCCAGTGCCAGCTAGTGCTGGCACGGTCCGCAGGTTGGGCAGCTTGCAGCGGATCTTGGCGGGTAGGTCTTGCCATTGCTGGGCTGGCCAGTCGCCTCCAGCACCGGAGGGGGCCAGCAGCAGGGCCGGTCCATCGCCACTAGGTAGGGCCGCGCTGGCGGCCTCCAGGTCGGCAGGGGCGATTGGCAACCGGAAAGAATCAGCCTCGAGCCGCACCCCTATGGGCCGTAGGAAGGCTTCAAAGGCTTGGTTGGCCCAGCCGCCCTCGATGGGGGTGATCCGCTCGGTGGCGGAGAAGCCACCGCTGGCAACCCTGGTGGGAATGTGGCTCATCGACAGCATCAGATCCATCTGGCGGCTGGGGGCCAGGTTGAGGCTCACCTGAAAATCAGGCTCCCGCACCGAACCCATCAAGTTGGCCCAATCGGCCAGGGTTGCCTGCTCGTAGGTGAAGGGCATGGCCCGTTCCACGGCGGGATGCAGGGACCAAAGGGGCACAGCCGCTAACGGACACACCACCTGGACGTCGGCATGGAGTTGGTCGGCAACGGCGGCAACGGCGGCAAAACTCTGCAGCTGCTGGCTGCTGCCGCCCGAAATCAGAAACAGGGCGCGCATCGCAGACGACACAGGTTCGGCGGCCTGATTGTATGGATCAGATTCGGATTGACCCGTCTCGCGGGAGTCGCTTGTGCATTTGCTGATCGCCGCAGCCGGCAGCGGCCGCCGCATGGGGGCCACTGGCAACAAGCTGCTGTTGCCAGTGGCGGGGCGGTCGGTGCTGGCCTGGACCCTCGATGCGGCCCTCGCCTGCCCCGCCATTAGCTGGATCGGCATCGTGGGCCAGCCCGTTGATGCAGCCGCGATCGCGGTGATCGTGGCCGAGGCTCAGCCTGACCTGCCGGTGCAGTGGATTGAGGGTGGTGACACCCGTCAGGAGTCGGTGAGCCGGGGGCTGGCGGCCCTGCCGGCAGCTGCTGTTGGGGTGCTGATCCACGACGGGGCTCGCTGTCTTGTTGAGCCGGAGCTGCTGGCCCGCTGTGCCGCTGCGGTGCAGCAAGGCGCAGCTGTGATCGCCGCCACCCCCGTAACAGACACGATCAAGCAGGTGGATGGAGCTGGCACCATCACGGCCACCCCAGATCGCAGCTGGTTGTGGGCAGCCCAAACTCCTCAGGGTTTTCCGGTGCAGCAGCTGCGGGCTGCCCATGCAACTGCCACCGAGCAGGGCTGGAGCGTCACCGACGATGCGGCCCTGTTTGAGCGGCTGGGTTTGGCGGTGCAGGTGTTGGAGGCGCCTGCCTCCAACATCAAGCTCACCACCCCCTTCGATCTCACCGTGGCAGCGGCGGTCCTTGCTTCGCGCTGCTGATCCGCAGCTGGCCGCTGCTGCCATCGAGCTCGGCCCAGGCACCTAGGGGTAGGGCCGCATTGCCGGCCACATGACCCACGGGCAAGTTGCTCACCACCGGGATGCCGAGATCGCTCGTGCGCTCGCGTAGCACCTGCTCGAGGCTGAACCGATCTGCCTCGGCCGTGCTGTCATCGCAGTCAGTGAACTGACCCAGGCCTATGCCGGCCAGCTGCTGCAGCCCACCGCCCAGCCGCCAGTGAGTGAGCATGCGCTCGATTCGGTAAGGCGCTTCGCCCACGTCTTCGAGCACCAAGATGGTGCCGCGCAGATCCGGCATATACGGCGTACCCAGCAGGTGGGTGGCCACGGTGAGGTTGGCTGCCAACAGGGGGCCTGCGGCGCTGCCACCACACCAGCTCTCGCCCTGAAGGTCGCCCAGGGGTTCGCCAAACAACAGGGACCGCAGCCGCTCCTTGCTCCAGGCGGGTTCGGCGGCCAGGGTGGTGAGCAGCGGCCCGTGGATGGCTCCTCCCTGCCCCTGGGCTACTTGGGCCCAGAGCAGGGAGGTGACGTCGGAGAAACCAAGCAGCCAGCGAGCTGGCAGGGCCAGGGGGGCTTCTAGCAACCGGGCCGCACCCCAGCCACCCCGCACACAGGCCAGCAGTTCGGCGCCCCGCCTGGCGGCCGCTTCCAGGTCGCCGCGGCGCTGTTGGTCTTGACCGGCCAGATAGCCCCACTGGCGCCCGTGCAGCGGCGTGCGCTCCACCTCCAGCCCCCAGCTCTCGAGCACGGCAATGCCCGTCTCCAGGCGCGCCAAGGCGTCGTCGCCCAGCAGGGCTGAGCTTGCCGCCACCAGCTGAACCCGATCCCCTGGCCGCAGCGGTGAGGGCTGAGGTGTGACCTGGCTCATGGCAGTTGCCCCAGCACTAGGGCAAGCAGCAGCAGCCCTCCCAGCTGCACCTGGCGGCTGAAGTGGCGGCCGTAGGCGGAGCGGGGCAGATTGGGGTGGCGCAGCAGGGCGGCTTCGCGCTGCATGCCAGCTGCTGCCAGCAGACCCAACGGCCAGCTGATCCAGCCGCAGCCCTGCAGACCGGCGGCTAGCCCCAGGGCCAGGGCGGCCAGGCCGTAGCTGATCGCCACCGCCAGGGGGGCCCGGCTGCCCAGGCTGAGGGCACTGCTGCGCACGCCGATGGCCCGGTCGTCATCCCGGTCGGCCATGGCGTACACCGTGTCGAAGCCGAAGGTCCAAAGCAAGGTGGCCAGCCACACCAGGGCCAGGGGCCAGCCGCCGGCCAGGGAGCCGGTGGTAGCGGCCCAGGGGATCAGCACCGCAAAGCCCCAGCAAAGGGCCAGCACCAGTTGGGGGTAACCAAACCAGCGTTTAGCCGAGGGGTAGAGCAGCACTGGCGGCAGGGCCGCGATTGCCAGCAGCAGGCAGAGGTTGCGGCTGGCGGCGGGCAACCCCCACATCAGCACCAGCAGCACTGCCAAGGCGACAACCAGGCTGAGCAGCAGCAGGCCTATCGCCTCGCCAACGCCAACGCGGCCATCGGCTAGGGGACGGCTGCGGGTGCGCTCCACTAAGGGGTCAATGCGGCGGTCCCAGAGATCGTTGGCGATGCAGCCGGCCGCGCTCACCGCCAGTCCTCCCAGCACGATTAATCCCACTAACAGCGCCGCCGGTGGGGCGTTTGGGGTGAGCCAGAGGCTCCAGCCAGCTGGAATCAGCAGGATCAGGCGGCCACTGGGCTTGTGCCAGCGCACCAGCTCCAGCCAGACCCCCAGACGGGTGCCGCGCGTCGAGTTGGCCATGCCCCCTTTTCGTCGTGCCGCACCCTAGGTGTGCCGGTGGGATGGGCTGTGGGTGGCAAAGTAACGCCCCTGCGGCAGTTGCCGAGCTCGATGGTTCAGGCCCCCAACCTTCAGCAGGCCGGTCGCCGCCGGGTGGCTGCGATCGACATCGGCACCAACTCGATTCACCTGCTGGTGGCAGAGGTGGATCCGGAGCTGAGCAGTTTCAGTGTGGTGCTGGCTGAGAAGGCCACCACCCGGCTCGGTGAAAGGGATCCCCATAGCGGTGACCTCAGTGCCGAGGCGATCGAGCGGGCTTTCCGCACCCTGCGCCACGATCGTGATCTGGCCCTTAGCCATGGGGTGGAGCAGATCGTCACGGCTGCCACCAGCGCCGTGCGGGAGGCCCCCAACGGCCGGGATTTTTTGGTGGCGCTGCAGGAGCAACTGGGCCTGGAGGTGGATCTGGTTAGCGGGCCCGAGGAGGCGCGACTGATCTATTTGGGTGTGCTTTCGGGCATGGCTTTCGGCGACCAGCCCCACTTGATTATTGATATCGGTGGCGGCTCCACCGAATTGGTGCTGGCCGATGGCCGCGACGGCCGCTCCTTCAGCAGCACCCGCATTGGCGCGGTGCGCCTGCAGCGGGAGTTTTGTCAGCAGGACCCCCTCCCGGTTGAACGTCGCTCCTTCCTGCAGGCATATATCCAGGGGGCCCTCGACCCTGCCGTAGCTGAGGTGAAGGCGGCGCTGCGGCGGGGCGAACAGCCGCTGATGGTTGGCACCAGCGGCACGGCCATGGCCCTAGCGGCCCTGGCTGCTGCTGAAGATCCCAAGCCGCCGCTGAAGCTGCAGGGCTACCGGCTCAGCCGCGAGCGCATCGACCAGCTCACCGCCAGGCTCCTGGCTATGACGCCGGAGCAGCGCCGCGCCTTGCCCGCCATCAATGACCGTCGGGCCGAGATCATCGTGCCAGGCGCCCTGATTTTGCAGACGGCGATGGCGATGCTCGGCGTGCGGGAGCTGGTGGTTTGTGATCGGGCCCTGCGGGAGGGCCTGATCGTGGACTGGATGCTGCGCAACGGCCTGCTGGGAGATCGCTTCGCCTTCCAGAGCACTATTCGCCAGCGCACCGTGCTGCACCTGGCCCAGCGCTTTGGTGTTGATCGAGCCCGGGCCGATCGGGTGGCTTCCCACGCCCTCAGCCTCTACGACCAGTCGCGGGGGCTACTGCACCACGACGAGGGGCCGGGCCGGGAGCTGCTTTGGGCCGCCGCCCAGTTGCATACCTGTGGCAAGAGCATCAATATCTCCGCTTATCACAAGCACAGCTGGTATTTGATCCGCCACGGGGAGCTGCTGGGCTACTCCGAATCCGAGCACCTGATGGTGGCAGCGATTGGCCGCTATCACCGCCGCAGCCTGCCGAAGAAGCGCCATGAGTCGTGGCAGCTGATCGAAGACCGCGACCAGCGCCGCACCGTTACGGCGATGGCCTTGCTGTTGAGGTTGGCGGCGGCCCTAGATCGCCGGCCCGCTGCGGTGATTGCGACCCTGCAGGTGACATCAAGGCAAAATGCGGTTTGCGTTGATCTGGAGCCCCTGGCGGCCGCCCCTGGTGAGCCAGCTCCGGATCTCAGCTTGGAGCGCTGGAGCCTGCGATCCTGCGCCGAAGTGGTGCAGGAATCCTGCGGCCTTGGTCTCAGGGTGCCGGAGCCCTGAAGCTGCGCCAACGCACCTGATCAATGGGGCCCAGGGGTTGGGCAGCGCCGCCACCTATTTGGGTGCGCACTAGGTCGGGACGCCCTGCCAGCACCTCAAGCCCTGGGCCAAGGGGGAAGCGCCGCTCACCTGTGAAGGTGCCACGGAACAGAGTGGTGCCGTTTTTTGTTTTTACTTCGAGCCAGCTGGGCTGGCTGCTCGTCAGTTGCAACTGATCGGGCTCGACGCTGCCTTTGCCGCTTTCTCTATCTCTGCTCCTGTCTGCTGGGGGATTCCCCGTCAGCAGCTGGGGCTGGGCTTGCGGCTGGGTTGGGCGGGCCTGGTGACGCTGCCACTGCTGCCAGCCCGCGGCGCCAGCGGCGCTGAGGGCGACCAGGATTGCTGCTGTGATGACCAGTCGGCTGCTGGTTTGTGCCGGTCTGGTTGGAGCGCGCTGGGTCAGTTCGGCCACCTTGATCGGCTTGGCTTGAAACTGGCCGCTATCGCGCAGGGTTTGCAAGGGGCCATCGATGTTGATGGCCAGGCTGCTGGCGATTCTGCGGGCCTGGGCGATCACAAAAACCGGTTCTGGCAATCGACTGGCGTCGGCTTCTTCTAGGGCCTGAAGTTGTTCGACCCCCATGTTTAAACGGGCTGCCAGCACGGCCAGTGAGAGACCTTGGCCCTCCCGGGCCTGGCGCAGCGTTTGGCCGAGGCAGTGCAGGGCGGATAAGGCCTCGGGGTTGGGAGAATCCGACACCAAAAAAGCAATCTATGCAGGTTTGGACATTCTGCAGGCAAATTTGATGCGGTCCAGCCGTTGAAATGGGCGATACTGGATTCGAACCAGTGACCCCTTCCGTGTGAAGGAAGTGCGCTACCGCTGTGCTAATCGCCCGCACCCTCAGAGCTTAAAACACCACAGGCAGTCGATCGGTCACCATGGGCTAAGAGCCAGTCGCATTGCGTGAGCGCCAACCCCGAAGGAGCCGATCCCAAGCCAGCAACGGCCCCGGTGGACTTGATCCAGTCAGCCGACTTGAGCCAGCCAGTGGATGTTGATCAGCCAGTGGATGTTGGTCAGCCAGTGGATGTTGGTCAGCCAGTGGATGTTGGTCAGCCAGTGGACGTGTTGATCGTGGGAGGCGGGGTGTGCGGTACGGCCCTGCTGTTCGAACTGGCCCGCTACACCGATTTGGGCCGCATCCTGCTGGTGGAGCGCTACGACGCCCTGGCCCGGGTGAACTCCAAGGCCACCAACAACAGCCAGACGATTCACTGCGGCGACATTGAGACCAACTACACGCTCGAGAAGGCGGTGCGGGTGAAGCGCACCGCCGAGATGATCGTGAACTACGCCGAGCTGCTTGATCCAGCCAGCCGCGAGCGCTGCGTTTTTCGCACTCCCAAAATGGTGCTGGGGGTGGGCGAGCGCGAGTGCACCTTCCTGCGGGAGCGGTTTGAGCGCTTTTCACCCCACTTCCCGGCGATGGAGCTGCTCGAGAAGCCGCAGATTGCCGAGTGGGAGCCCCAAGTGGGACTGGTGCAGGGGGAGTTGCGCCCGGAGGAGCTGGTGGCGATCGGCATCCGCCGCACTTACACCGCCGTGGACTACGAGGAGCTCTCCGCCTCGTTCGTGGCCCAGGCGGAAGCGGCGGTGGCCCAGCCCAAGAAGGGCGTAGCCGGCAGCGAGCGCCAGCTCACGGTGCAGCTAGGCACCAGGGTGGTCGCGATTAAGCCGGAGGGCGACGGCTACCGGGTGGAACTGGCCCCCACCCCAGGCTGCTCCAGCGCCGCCGGGGAGGCTCCACGCTCGGTGCGGGCCCGGCATGTGGTGGTGAATGCCGGAGCCCACAGCCTGCTGATGGCCCAGCGCATGGGCTACGGCCTGGAGTATTCCTGCCTGCCGGTGGCCGGCAGCTTCTACTTCACGCCGGATTTGCTTCGGGGCAAGGTTTACACCGTGCAGAACGACAAGCTGCCCTTTGCCGCAATCCACGGCGACCCGGACGTGCGCGCCCCTGGTAAAACCCGTTTTGGCCCTACCGCCCTGCTGCTGCCGCTGCTGGAGCGCTACAAGCCCGCTTCGTTCTGGGAGTTTCTGAAGGTGCTGCGGCTCGATTGGGCCGTGTTGGCCGTGTTCTGGCAGCTCTTTCGCATCGCCGATATCCGCAATTACATCTTTAAAAATTTGCTATTCGAGGTGCCCTGGCTGAGGCGGCGATTGTTTTTGGCAGATGCTCGCAAGATCGTTCCCGACATGCGCCTCGAGGACCTCAGCTTCGCTGAGGGCTACGGCGGGGTGCGCCCCCAGCTGATCGATAAGGCCAACCGCAAGCTGATGCTCGGCGAAGCCAGTATCGCGGCCCGGCCTGGCCTTGTGTTCAACGTCACTCCTTCCCCTGGTGGCACCTGCTGCCTGGGTAATGCCGCCCGGGACCTGGAGGCGATCGTCGAGCGGTTGGGCTGTGGCTTCGATCGGCAGCGCTTGGCCCGGGAGCTTTACGGCGAGGCGGGCTGATGCCTTTGTCAGCTAGCGCCGCCGCGGAAAAGGTGATTGTGGCTAGCTGAGTAGAGGCGAGAACGGGCCTCAGCTGGCGCCGCCAGCGCCGGGCTCACCACGTAGAGGGTTGTGCGGATCAACTGCCGTTCCTGGCTCACCCGGGCCATATCGGCCAGGGGAACCACTTTTATCCATTGATCAGGCCAGCTCACCCGGTAGCCAATGGCTACGGGAGTGTCGGCGGGGTAGTGGCGCAGCAGCTCGGTTTGCACCTCTTCGACGTGGCGAGCACTGAGGTAGAGGCAAAGGGAAGCTCGCAGGGAGGCCAGCCGCTCCAGTGCCTCCCGCTCCGGCACGCCGGTGCGTCCGCCGGCGCGGCTCAGCACGATCGTCTGAACCAGGCCAGGGATGGTGAGCTCGCTCTGCAGGGCAGATGCGGTGGCCTGGTAAGCACTCAAGCCGGGCACCACTTCCACGCCGATACCGGCATCGGCTAGGCGGCAAATTTGCTCGGCGATGGCGCCATAGAGGCAGGGATCCCCATCGTGGAGCCGCACCACGGTTTTGCCGGCACGGGCCCGATCCAGCACCACCTCCATCACCTGCTCCAGAGTGAGGGTGCTGGTGCGCACCTGCTCACAGCTATCGGGCGCCAGGGCTGCGATCTGGGGATTGATTAGGGAGTCGGTCCACACCAACACCTCCGCCTGCTCCAGCAGGCGGGCGGCGCGCAGGGTCAGCAGGTCGGGTGCGCCGGGCCCGGCACCAACTATCCAGACAGGCTTGTTATTCAAGTGGGTACTCCACTGGGGTCGGGCAGGGGGCGGTGGCGGCGGTAGAGCCACCAGAGGCCAACGCCGCCAAGGGCAATCAAAAGCAGGCTGACCAGCTGAGCCATGCGCAGGCCGCCATCACAGAAGGGCGGCTCAGAAAGCAGGCAGAGGGGGTCGAGGCGCAGCCCTTCAATCCACACCCGGCCGCTGCTGTAGGCCATCAGATACACGCAGCTGAGTGCTCCAGGCAGCAGCTGAATGCGGCCGCTACTGGCGGCCCGAAATAGCACCAGCAGTAGGGCGCAAACTCCCAGATTCCAAAGGGATTCGTAGAGGAAGGTGGGGTGAAAGTAGAGCTGCTCAAAAAATTCAGCTGGACGGCTGGCCGCTGGGATCTGCAGTTTCCAGGGGAGATCCGTAGGCAAGCCGAAGGCCTCAGAATTAAAGAAATTTCCCCAGCGGCCAATCGCCTGGCCGAGGGCTACGGCGGGCATCAGCACGTCGAGCAGCTGCCAGAAGGGCTGCCGGCGCCAGCGGCAGTACAGCATCGTGGCCAGGGCGCCGCCCAGCAGGGCGCCGTGGATGGCGATGCCTCCGCGCCAGATGGCGATCGCATCAAGCCAGTTGCCGGAATACTGGCGCCACTCGAGCGCGACGTAGTAGATGCGGGCCCCGATCACGGCCCCCAACACCATCAGGGGCAGGAGATCGGCAATCAGGGATGGCTCAATGCCTCGAGCCCGGCCGAGCCGGGTGGCCAGGCTGAGGCCTAGCAACACGGCAACGGCGATGAGCAGGCCGTACCAGCGCAAGGCAAAGGGGCCCAGCTGGAAAACCAGGGGCCCCGGGGAGGTGAAGGTGGCAAGCACGCTGCTCAGATCAAGCCTTCAGCAGCCTGAACCTTTTCAACCTGGCGCTTCTTGAGCACCAGCAAGATCTGGGCCAGGGCGATTGCGGCAAAGAAAGCCAACAGACCGTAGATGCGTACAGGGTTTTGCAGCACCACCTCGGCATCAATCTGGCCGAAGCCACCCACATTGGGGTCGTTGGTGATCGGTGAACCGGCAACTACTGCATCACCAACAGCCGCCAAGACTGTGGGGCCAGCCGGCACGGTTTCAGTGGCTGTAGTGCCATCTGCGGCGGTGATCTCCACCAGAGAAGCGCCGTTATCACCGGCAGTGATTGCTGACACCGTCCCAGTTACGGGGGCGTTGAACACGCCGTTGTTGCTCTTCTCGCCGGTGGGATACACCTGGCCGCGGCCACGGTTGCCGCCCACATGCAGCTGGTATTTGCCGAAGTGGATGCTGCTGTCGGTGGCGGGATCAGGAGAAAGAATCGGGAAAACGATCTCTTGGTGCTCATCACCGGAGATCGGGCCCACCAACAAAATGTTGGGTTGGTCGTCGGAATACTGGGTGTAGTAGATGCCGGCTGTTTCCTCCTTCAGCTCATCGCTGAGACGGTCTTGCGGGGCAAGGGTGAAGCCATCGGGAAGCATCACCACGGCGCCGACGTTGAGACCGACGCGGCTGCCATCGCCGGCCACCTGCTGAACGCTGGCGTCGTAGGGGATTTCAACTACGGCCTTGAACACCGTGTCAGGGAAAATGGCCTGGGGCACTTCCACCCGGGTGGCCTTCTTGGCCAGGTGGCAGTTGGCGCAGACGATTTTGCCGGTGGCCTCCCGGGGGCTGGCGTAGTTCTGCTGGGCCCAGAAGGGATAGGCCCAGCTGGGGCTGGCGCCGGTCAAAAGCACGGCGAAGGCGATTAGGGAGCCGAGCAGCAGGGAAAGGGAACGACGCATCACGAGATCAGGCGACAGACAGGGAGAAGAAAAGCTGGATCGGGGTAATCAGGCCCACCAGGGCTTGTCGCCGGTGCGGAAGTCGGTTTCGCTCCACTGGCTAAGGAAGACGTTGTCGTTGTCTACAGAAACGTGAGCCAGGGCCAACGAGAGGGGCGCTGGACCGCGCACCACTTTGCCGGTGGCGTCGTACTGGGAGCCATGGCAGGGGCACATGAATTTATTGGCGCCGCTGTTCCAGGGCACTACGCAGCCCAGGTGGGTGCAGATGGCGTTGATGCCGTAGCTGCCGATGGCGTCATTGCCCTCAACGAGCAAGTAGGTGGGATCTCCCTTGAGGCCCTGCACCAGGCTGCGATCGCCCTCCTTGTGAGTGCTGAGCCAGCCGCTGGCAGTGACGCTGTTGCCGAGCTCGTCTTTAGCGGTGGTGCCGCCGCCGCCTCCTGCCGCCTTGGGGGGAATGAAATAACGAGCCACTGGATAAAGGGCACCCAGGGCCACACCGGTCACAGACCCGAAGGTCAGCAGGTTCATGAACTGCCGGCGGCCCATTCCGGGCACATCACCGTTGGAGGCGCTACTTGAAGCGCTCGCTGGCATCTGGGTCATGAAGACGCGCCGGGACAATGTGGCGCCCATTATGAACCTTGCCTGTGCGGCTCCGGGGCGGTGCAGCCGGCTCGCCCCTGGGCCTGCAACATGCTGTTGTGCAATCCGTCGCGTGAGCTTGGGCGTGTCCCTGCCCTCCAGTGCCCTCCCCCCACCTCCTGAGCCAGGTTCGCCCCTGTCTGCGCAGGAGGTTTGGGATTTGCTGCAAACCCGTTGGCAGGTTTCCTACGACCTGCAGCTGGTGCAGCGTCGCGGCCGTCTCTACCTACAGGTGATGTGGGCCTACTTAGAGCAGCAATCCTTTCCGCTCACGGAGGAGGGCTACCGCAGCAAGCTCGAGGAACTGGTGGGTTTGCTGAACGGCCTGGGGGTGGCTGATCAGGTGCGCAGCTGGCTTGGCACCACCTCCGATAAGCCGAGACAGGGAAAGGCCATGGGTCTGGCGTTGGAGATCCCGGCCGGCCGGGCCAGCGAATTTTTGCTCTAGGCAGGCCGCAGTCGTTCGGTGCAGGCCACCAGGCCAACGCCGATTAGGTAGAGGGCCGTGATCGCCCCGGAGAGCAGCAGCATCGTTACGGGGTCGGTGGAGGGGGTCAACACGGCTCCCGCCAGGGCACTTGCCAGTACCACCCAGCGCCAGCCTGCCAGCATGGGCTGGGCCTTCACCAGGCCAAGGGCGCCGAGCAACAACTGCAGCACTGGCAGTTGAAATGCCAGCGCGGTGGCCACCATCAGCAGCAGCACGAAGTCGAGGTAGCGCTCGATTGACCAGCTCGGTTCGACCACGTCGGCGCCGTAGCTCACCAGGAAGCGCAGGGCTGCGGGCACCAGCGCCCACCAGGCGAAGGCCAGCCCCGCCGCAAACAGCACCGCCGAGCCAGCTACCGCAGGGGCCACCAGCCGCCGCTCCCGCCGGGTAAGCCCGGGCAGCACGAACCCCAGACCCTCGTAGAGCACGTAGGGCAGGGCCAAGGTGAGCCCGGCGTAGCCCGCCACTTTGAACGACACAAACAAAAATTCGCCCGGCGCCAGCTGCAGAAAGCGGATGCCCTCCGCTGGCACTTCCAGCAGCCGCACCAATGGTTTAACGGCGACGAGGCAGGCTGCTGCCGCCACCACTACCGCCAGCAGGCTGCGCAGCACGCGGCGGCGTAGCTCCTCGAGATGCTCCACCAGGCTCATCTCCACCTCGGCTGGAAATTCTCCAGGCCCCGATTCGGGCGCGGCGAGGGGCTTGGCTGAGATTTCGGGTTCGGCGCTCATCGTTTCTGCTCCATCAGCAGGCTAAGAGCCCGCTGAGGTTCTCCCCACAGCACGGAGCCGCCACGATGGCGCACGGTACCGGGCGCTGCACCAGGAATGCGTTGTATCTCCTCGGTGGGCACCATCACCACCGGCACCCGCCGGTTGCCCCGGCCCCTGCTGTAGTGAGCGGCCAGATCGGCTGCGGCCTGCAGATCCGCATCGCTGGCCGGTCGCTCCGAGCTTTTCAGCACCACATGGCTGCCGGGCAGCTCCTGGGCGTGGAACCAGAGATCGCCGCGGCGCGCCTGGCGAAAGGCGATCCATTCGTTTTGGCGGTGGTTGCGGCCAATTTGTATGGGCAAACCTGAAGGTGTGTGCAGCTCCAGGGGCTGGGGCACCCCCTCGATCGCCCCAGACCGCCGGCTCTGGCGACCCCCGGCTGGCTTGCGCTGGCCGCGCTCAGCCAGCAGGGCTTCGAGCTCGGCAGCCAGGCTGCCCACCTGCTCGAGGCTGTCGGCCTGCTCCAGGTAAGTGAGGCTGGCTTCGAGGCTTGCTAACCGCTGCCTGTGCAGCTCCAGCCTGGGGGTGATTGCCGCCACCGAACGCCGCCGTTTGCGGGCGGTTTTGTAGAGCTTCTGGGCCTCTTCAATGCACTGGCGGCTCGGCTGGAGCTGGCTGAGCAGGGCATCGGCGCGGCGCTGCTGAGCTTCCCCTTCAGGCACCGCATCCAGCAGGGCTTGCTGCTCGCTGGCCTGGCGGCTTTCGCGCTCGACTGTGGCCTGCAAGCGGTGCTGCAGCTGCTGGCGCTGCTGCACAAGCACCTGGGCGCCGAGGTGCTCGCTGAAATAGGCGGCTATGCCTTGATTGATTGCCAGGGCTGGATTTGCGGTAGGGGTATCGCCGCTGGATCCAGCCCAGCAGCGGTAGCCGGCCGGTTCGAGCTGCCAGCTGAATCGCCCCATCTGCACGGCTTCAAGCCACTGGTGCCAGCTCTGCCACAACTGCTGCCATTGCTCTGGACTGATGCTGTCCACGGCCAGTTCGCCCCAGCCGCTGGGGAGTAGCTGGCGCAGTAAGGCCGGACTAATGCCCTGGTAGGCATCACGCAGGGCCTGCTGCAGGGGCAGGGGCACGAGGCGCAGACGGCGCTGCCAGCTCCCAAAGCTCTCCTCCAGCCGCGGCGGCTCGCCCGCCAGGGGCGGGGGCGGCTGGTAAGGGTCGCCGGTGCCGATCGGCCGTAGGCGTGATTGCTGGGGTTTCACCTGGCGGGCTAGGGCCACTACCTGGCGGTCGGCGTCGAGCAGCAGCAGGTTGCTGTGGCGGCCCATCAACTCCACCACCAGCCAGCGCAGCACTGGCTCACCGGGACGCCTGGCGAAGCCAAGCTCCACCACCCGCTCCCAGCCCTGCTGCTGGATTTCTATCAGGGCCAGACCCTTGAGCCCGTGCTGCAGCTGCTGGGCCAGGGTGCTGCCATCCCCTTGCCGGGGTGGCGGCGGGATTGTGTGCAGCCGAGCCGCTTCCGCCTGCCAGCTGAGCTCGAGCCAGTGGCTACCGCTAAGGCTGCGCAGGCCGATCTGCAGGGCCTGGGAGCTGGCCTGCTGGGCCTTTTCAAAGCGACTTGGCAGCAGTAGCGGCCGCCACTCGGCCAGCACCGCCCTCAGGGTCGTGACGTCTACTGCCTGCAGGCGTGAGGGTGCCTGAAGGCGGGAGGGAGCCATGGCTTGGCAGGGGGACACGGCTTGGCAGGGGGGACACGGGGGCCGGCTTCTACTCTGCAGGCCAGAGCTGTCGCCCGCCATGAGCGCCTTGCCCGGCCGTCTCACCTTGATCACCGGACCTAGTGGAGTCGGCAAGGGCACCTTGGTGCAGCGACTGCTGCTACTTCATCCAGAGATCTGGCTATCGATCTCAGCCACCACCCGCGCCCCCCGCGCCGGTGAGCTGGATGGCCAGCACTACTTCTTTCTGACTCGCGACGCCTTTGAAGGCCAGGTGGCTGAGGGCGGGTTTCTGGAGTGGGCCGAATTTGCCGGCAACCTCTACGGCACCCCCCGCCAACCGGTGCAGGCCCAGCTAGCTGCAGGAAGGCCCGTTCTGCTTGAGATCGAGCTGGAGGGGGCACGCCAGGTGCGCCAAAGCTTTGCCGAGGCTTTCCAGATTTTTGTCGAACCCCCCAGTTTTGAGGAGCTTGAGCGGCGTATCCGCGGCCGCGGCACCGACAGCGAGGAGGCGATTGGCCGGCGGCTGGAGCGGGCCAAGGTGGAGCTGGCCGCGGCGCCAGAATTTGACGCGGTGCTTGTCAACGGCGAACTTGAACAGGCGTTAGCTGAGCTTGAGCAGCTGCTGAGCTAGGCCAGCTGGGCACGGGCAAAAAAAACGGCCCCGAGGGGGCCGCCGCTGATCAGAAATGGCTGATCTGAGGGGGCTGATCAGAGGGGAAGGAACAGCAAGTCGGGGAAGAAATGGTTGAACTCGATCATTATTAAGGCGGTAACGCCGAACCAAATGGCAGCAAATACCGGAGCGGTGGTGAGGAACTTTTTCATGATGAAAAATTTAGAGATACGTCTTGGACTTGAAGGGCTAAGAACCCCTTAGCGGGGCGAAACTGCTCAGCGAGGAGAAACAGTGACCTTGTCGTCGGATTCGAGCAGCTTGCCGCTGGTGAGCTCGCCGAAGGCTGCCAGGGGCCAGGTGGCTGCTGCCAGGGTGCTCTTAATAGCCAGGGGCAGATCAATCTGGATCTCCTTCATGGTGGCGTCCTTGTCGCCGCGGATGGCGCGCAGGTAGTTGCGACCAGCCCAGCCAATGCAGCCAGCTATGTAAAGGAAGGCGATACCGGGGAGCATGAAATCACCGGCATGGTTCCAGCGTCCATCCACGATCAGGTGGGGTAGGCCATCGGTGCCGCATACGGACTGGCTGTACATCGCGAAACGCGCCTTGGCCTGATCGGTTTTGGCGGTAGCAGCGCGCTGCTGGAAGCGGGCGCTCTCGGAGCAGGGGGTCAGTCCTGCCACGTCAGCCTTGGCCGCAGGGGCGAAGCCGAGCAACAGGAAGGCGGAGAGCAGAACCGCGAAGAGTCGGCGGGAGAAAAGACGGCGCATCGGACGCAAGGCCGCGGGGCAGGATGACACTTCTGGACAGTACGGGAGCTGTTGAAGTCCAATGCCTTTGGTTCTTGCCCTCGAAACAAGTTGTGACGAGTCGGCGGCAGCGATTGTGCGTGATCAGACGGTGCTCGCCAGTGCCGTGGCCTCCCAGGTCGAGGAGCACGCCCGCTGGGGTGGCGTGGTGCCGGAAATCGCCTCGCGGCGTCACGTCGAGGCCCTGCCCCAGCTGATTGAGCAGGTGTGCCGAGATAGCGGCGTGACCATGGCCGAGCTCGATGGCATCGCCGCCACCGCCGCGCCGGGCCTGGTGGGGGCCCTGCTGGTGGCATCGGTCACGGGCCGCACCCTGGCGAGGCTGCATGGCAAGCCCTTTGTGGCTGTTCATCACCTTGAAGGTCATCTCTGCTCGGTGCAGCTGGGCGAGCCCCTGCCGCCCGGTCCCTACCTGGTGCTGCTGGTGAGCGGCGGCCATACCGAGTTGCTGCGGGTCGACGGGCCTGGCCGCTATGTCCGCTTGGGCCGCAGCCACGACGATGCCGCGGGCGAAGCCTTCGACAAGGTCTCCCGCCTGCTCGGGCTCGGATACCCGGGTGGACCGGCGATTGAGGCGGCAGGGCAAAACGGCGACCCCCTTCGCTTTGCCCTGCCCAAGGGCCGGGTGTCGCGGCCGGAGGGTGGCTTTTATCCCTACGACTTCAGTTTCAGCGGCCTCAAGACGGCGATGCTGCGCCAGGTGCGCGCTTTGGAGGCTGAGCACCAGGCGGGCGGCGAGCCGCTACCGCTGGCTGATCTAGCGGCCAGCTTTGAGCAGGTGGTGGCCCAGGTGTTGGTAGAGCGCAGTTGCCGCTGCGCCCGTGAGCAGGGCCTGGGCACGCTGGTGCTGGTGGGTGGCGTGGCCGCCAATCGGCGGCTGCGGCAGCTGTTGGAGCAGCGCTGCGGGCTTGATGGCCTGGCCTGGAGGGTGGCTCCGCTGGCCTACTGCACCGATAACGCCGCCATGATCGGTGTGGCTGCGGCCCAGCGCCTGGCCGGCGGCCAGAGCAGCTGTTTCGACTTGGGCGTGGCTGCCCGGCTGCCCCTGGAGCAAGCCGGCTTGCTTTACGAATCACAACCGTGCTTTTAATCGTCGTAAACTGAAATTCCTCCGGTATTGGTGCGGCCCGATGACCACCCTCAACCGCGAGCGCGAGCTGCAAGACACCGTCGATATTGATCAGGTGCCAGACGGGTTTGAGCCGGTGAGTGCCACCGAGCTCAATGCCTGGCGCCGCGGTTTCACCCCCCAAGCCGAGATCTGGAACGGCCGGCTGGCAATGGTGGGCCTGTCTGTGGGCTTGTCGGTGCTGCTAGTGGCCCGCCTAGCGAGCCACTAGCAACCCTTGCCGCATCCCTGGGTTGGCTAGCTCCGACCGCGAAGAGCTTGGGCCAGTTCGTTGGGCTTGAGGCTTTGGGCTAATGCGTCCTCTGGTGCAACCCGGTTGGCTTCCACCAATTGCTGCAAGGCCTGATTAGCGGTTTGCATGCCATCGAAAGCGCTGCGCTTCATGATCTCCTCGATCTCGTCGAGTTCGCCAAGCTGGATGTAATCCTTGCAGGCGTCGGTGTTGATCAAAATGTCGTGATAAGCGGCACGTTTGCCGTCGGTTGTTTTAAGCAGTCCCTGGGCTATCACGCCGAGCAGTGATTCTGAAACCGCACGCCGAACACTGTCCTGTTCGCTGGGGGGGTACATGCCCAGCACCCGTTCTACGGTTTTGACGGCGGAGTTTGTGTGCAAGGTGCCAAACACCAAGTGACCTGTCTGGGAGGCCTCGATCGCTGTGGCCAGGGTCTCTTGATCGCGTATTTCCCCAATCAGGATTACATCTGGATCCTCCCGAAGCGCTGCCCGCAGGGCGTTGTGGAACACCTTGGTGTGCTGACCCACCTCCCGGTGCCTAATCAACGACTGGCGGCTTTCGTGTACGAATTCGACCGGATCTTCGATGGTGAGAATATGGCGGCACATGTTGCGATTGATCCAGTCGATCATCGCGGCCAGGGTGGTGCTCTTGCCGGAGCCGGTGGGGCCCGTAACCAGGATCATTCCCTTGGGCCGGGCCGCCAGCTCCTTGAGCACTGACGGCAGGTTGAGATCTTCCATGGTGGCGATCTTTTGGGGGATCAGCCGCAGCACCATCGCCGGCCCCCGCAACGAATCCAACAGGTTGATTCGCACTCGCACAAAGGAAAAGGCGTGGGAGCCGTCGAATTCCTTGTCGCGTTGGAAGCCGTCGATTTCGGCGGGGCTGAGCATCTCTCTCATCCAGCCGCTGAAGGTGGCCGCATCAGTCACGGGCCATCCGGTGCCAGCCATCTCCCCCCGGGCCCGGAAGCGGGGTTCCTCTCCGACTCCCAGATGTACATCCGAGTAGCCCTTCTCGTTGGCGATGCGCACGATGCCTTCGAGGCTGTCGGGCTGGCTGCCGTTATCTACCCGGGTGGGGGCAGTTCCACTGTCTGCGGTGGGGGCCGGGGGCGCCGCTGCTGGAGCTGGGGGTGCGGCGGCTGGCGGTGCTGCGGCAGGGGGGAAAGGTGACGGGGGAAAGGGAGACGGAGGAAAGGGTGAAGTCGTCATCTGCTGCGGTCACCGGTATCTGCCCAGCTTCGCTGCTGCAGCGGCTCCTGTCAGCCCCGGACCCTTTGCTGATGACCTTCGTAGGATCAATCGGTCTGCAGCGCCTCGGTGTCCAAGCCCCTTGTCACGATCGTGCTGGGCACTCGTCCGGAGGCCATCAAGCTGGCACCGGTGATCCGGGCCTTTCAGAAGGCCGACGATTTCCGCACTCGGGTTGTGCTCACCGGCCAACACCGCGAAATGGTGAGCCAGGTAATGGGTCTGTTTGGCCTGACGGCCGACCACGATCTGGCCCTGATGGCTCCCAAGCAGACCCTCACCCACATCACCTGCGGCGCGCTGCAGGGGCTGAAGCAGGAATTTGGCGAGCATCGGCCCGATCTGGTGCTGGTGCAGGGCGACACCACCACCGCCTTCGCTTCGGCCCTGGCGGCCTTCTACGAGCAGATTCCGGTGGGCCATGTGGAGGCCGGGCTGCGCACCGACAACCTGCTCGATCCCTTCCCGGAGGAGGCCAACCGGCGCCTGATCTCCCAGCTGGCCCAGCTGCACTTCGCCCCCACGGCCCTCTCGGCTGCTAATTGCCGGGCATCAGGGGTGGTGGGCACGGTGCTGACCACCGGCAACACGGTGATCGACGCCCTGCTGTTGATGGCCGAGCAGGCGCCTCCCTACACCCTGCCCGGCCTCGATTTTGAGACGCAGCGGGTGATTCTGGCCACGGTGCACCGGCGTGAAAATTGGGGTGAGCGCCTACAGGACATAGGCCGCGGCTTCCGTGAGCTGCTCGAGCTCTATCCCGATACGTCCCTGCTGCTGCCCTTGCATCGCAATCCCACCGTGCGAGAGCCCCTGCAAGCCCTGCTCGGAGACCACCCCCGCGCCTTCCTGGTTGAACCCCTCGATTACGACCAGCTGGTGGCGGCGATGCGCGGCGCCACCTTGGTGCTGAGCGATTCGGGCGGTCTGCAGGAGGAGGCGCCATCGCTGGGTAAGCCGGTGCTGGTGCTGCGCCGCACCACGGAGCGCCCTGAGGCTGTGGAGGCAGGCACGGCCAAGCTGATCGGCACCGATAGTGCCGGCATCGTGGCCGAGGCAAGCCGTCTGCTGGATGATTCGGCGGCTTATGAGGCCATGGCCCGGGCCCACAATCCATTTGGCGACGGCCAGGCTTCAGGGCGGATCGTGGAGGCTGCGCGCACTTTCCTGGCTGGCTAAGCCTTGGGACCTGAGGTTCAGGGGCGCTTCTTGGCCCAGGGGGGCAGGTCGATGAACACCCGGGTGCCGCTTTTGAGCCCGGAGAGAATTTGGGTGTCCTTGCCGCTGCTGATGCCGAGCTCCACCGGCTGGAAGGTGGGCTGGTTTTTCGTGCCCACCAGCAGCACGCCTGGCCGCCCCGCCTCGGTGACGATCGCCACGGTGGGCACCAGCGTGTCGGCCCGCACCTGACCTGTCTGGAAGCCGACGTCGGCAGTCATGCCGATGCGCAGCTGGGGGGGCTCGCCAACCAAGCGCAGCACCACATCGAAGGAGGTGACGTTGTTGATCTTCACGGCCCGGGGGGTGACGCGCTTGACCCGTGCTTCAAAGCTTTTATCGGGAAAGGCATCCACCCGCACCGTGGCGCTCTGGCCTAGCTGCACACGGCCAATGTCGCTTTCCGGCACCTTGGCCACCACCTCCAGCCCCTGGGCTAGCTCCACAATCGAGGAGCTGGTTGCACCGGCGGTGGCCGAGGCGGTGGTGGTGGGTGTCACAAAGGCGCCAGGATCGGCGAAGCGCTGGGTCACCACCCCATCGAACGGCGCCCGCACCACCAGATCGGCTTGCTCCACCTGGCGGGCGGTCAACCGCTGGCTGGCGGCCTGTTCAGCCGCCTGGTCCACCAGGAAGGTGCTGCGCACGCTGTTGAAGTCGCTAAGGCTGATGGCGTTCTGGCGGTAGAGGCGCTCGTTGCGCTCCAGCTCGCTGCGGCTGCGGGCCAGCTGGGCCTGGGCTGAGCGCAATTGGGCCCGCAGCTCGGCGAGCCGCTCGTCGAGGTCGCCTCGATCCATGCGAGCTAGGGCCTGGCCGCGGTCTACCGGGTCTCCCTCCTCCACGTAGAGCGCCTCGATCACCCCCTGCCGTTTGGGGCTGACGTTTACGCGCTTTTCGGCCTCGAGTTCGCCGCTGGCACTCACCACCCCTGGCAGGTCGCCCGCAGCTGCAACAACGGTGTACAGCTCGAGATTGGCCCGGCTGGTGCCGCGCTGTCGCTGCACTAGGCCGATGCCAGCTACGAGCACAAGCCCTGCGGCGGCCGCGGCCCAAAGGCGCCGACGCTGCCAGGGCCGGCGCGGCGAGCTGGAAATCGCCGGCACTGAAGTGGGGGTGGAAATTGGGCTGGGGGCAGAGATCCCCATTTTCGCTGCTGGCGCCTCGACCTGCGGCCCGTAGATTTCGTTGATGCTTAAAGCCGGAATCGTCGGTCTGCCCAACGTCGGCAAATCGACCCTGTTCAATGCCCTGGTCGCCAACGCTCAGGCCGAAGCCGCCAACTACCCCTTCTGCACGATTGAGCCGAATTCCGGTGTGGTCTCCGTGCCAGACCCCCGGCTTGACCAGCTAGCTGCGCTCAGCTCCAGCAAGGAGATCATTGCCACCCGGGTTGAGTTTGTCGATATCGCCGGGCTGGTGAAGGGGGCCAGCCAGGGAGAGGGTCTTGGCAACAAGTTTCTGGCCAACATCCGCGAGGTGGACGCAATCGTGCACGTGGTGCGCTGCTTCGAAAATGACGACGTGATCCATGTGAGTGGCTCGGTTGGGCCGGCCCGCGACGCGGAGGTGATCAACCTCGAGCTGGGCCTGGCCGATCTCTCCCAAGTGGAGAAGCGCCGCGAGCGGCTCAAGAAGCAGGTGCGCACCAGCAAGGAGGCCCAGCTTGAAGATGCCGTCCTCGAGCGCATCCAGGTAGAGCTGGAGGCCGGCGGTGCCGCCCGCAATGTGGCCCTCAGCGATGAGGAGGCCCCGTTGCTCAAGCCCCTGGGGCTGCTCACCGCCAAGCCGATCATCTATGCCACCAATGTCAGCGAAGACGATCTGGCCAGTGGCAACGCCTACTGCGAGGAGGTGGCAGCGCTGGCCCTGAAGGAAGGGGCGGGCACGGTGCGCATCTCGGCCCAGGTGGAGGCTGAATTGATTGAGCTTCCCGAGGAGGATCGCACCGAATTCCTGGCGGGTCTCGGCGTAGGGGAGGGCGGCCTGCAGAGCCTGATCCGCGCCACCTACGACCTGCTGGGGCTGCGCACCTATTTCACTACCGGCGAGAAGGAAACCCGCGCCTGGACCATCCAGGCCGGCATGACCGCCCCCCAGGCCGCTGGCGTGATTCACACCGACTTCGAGCGCGGCTTCATCCGCGCCCAGACGATCGGCTACAAACAGCTGCTCGAGGCGGGTTCGCTGGTGGAAGCTCGCACCAAGGGCTGGCTGCGGGCTGAAGGCAAGGAGTACGTGGTGGCTGAGGGCGACGTGATGGAGTTTCTGTTCAACGTGTGAGCTCGGGGGCCGTTCACCAAGCCTGAACCTGCTTCAAAATGGATTTGCTGAGAGACACGCCATGACTACCCCCCAACCAACCAACCCTCAGCCCGAAGAAGCCGTGGACGTTGGCCATCCCCACGATTTTGAGGTGCAGAAGGAGCTGCACCAAAAGATCCGCAACGATCCCGACTACGACGACTGGGAATACGGCACCGAGCCCCTGCCCCACGAGGCCTGGGTGGCTAAGCAGGCATCCGCGCGCGAGCAACCGCCGGCCTCGGCTTGAAGCATGGCCCCCCTCTGAATCCGTACAACTCCTGCAACTTGCACAGCCTGTACAGATTTCGGATAGGGGTTTCAGATTTTGGACCGGGTTTCAGCTCAACTGGTCCGATCCAAAATCCGCAGCTGGCTTCGGCCTGAGCCGCTTTACCAGGTTGAGGCCTGCCAGGCATAGCAGGGTCATGCCGATCCAGAAGCCACCGGCGTGGCTCTGGGCATCGAGGGCTACACCCGCCAGCAATGGAGCACCTAGGGCGCTCAGGGCAAAACATTGGGAAAAAAGAGCCATGGCCAAGCCCTGGTGCTCCTTCGGGCTGAGCTCGATCACCGCTGCGGTGGCAATCGGCAGGAAAGCAGCTGCCCCTAGGGCCAGGGGCAGCTGGGCCAGCAGCACCAGCCAAAGCCCTTGGCTGCTCAGGGCCGAAAAGGCCAGCAGCACCGTGCCCATCGCAAAGCAGGTCAGGCTCAGCCCTAGCCCGTGCGCTATTGGACGCTTTGCCAGGGCCTGACCCACCGGCCACTGGATCAGCACCAGCACGCCCAGCTGCAGACCAACCAGCAGCGCCCCCAGGCTTTCGGGCATGGCCGCTCGCTCCAGGCCGCCGCGCACCAGATCCAGGGGCAGGGCGCTCTGCATCAGTGCCGGCAGCGAGGTGGCCAGCAGGCTGATCGCTAGTAGTGGCAGCAGTGGCGGCAACCATTGGCGCCAGGGGGTGTGGTCGGCTGGATCGAAGCTGGCAGGGCTAGTCCGCTGCAGGGGCTGCCTTAGCAGCAGCGCTACCACCACCAGCAGACAGATGATGTCGATCAGGTAGATGCCCCGCAGCCGGCCGGCTGCGGCCAGTAGCGCCCCGAGCAGGGCTCCAGCCGCAATCCCAGCCGCATCGGCGCTGCGCACCAATGCATAGCCCCGGGCGGTGGGGATCGGGGCAGGCCCCATGCGGCAGCCCAGGGGCACCGCCAGCTCAACCGCCGGCCAGTAGAGGCCGGCAGCGATGCCAATCAGCAATTGCCCCTGCACGTAGCCCGGGAAGCTAGCCGTGCCGAGCAGCCGCAGATCCCCCAGCAGGGCCGCCAGGGCAGCCAGTAGCACCGGTATCGAGCAGGCCAGGCCCCGATCCAGCAGCATGCCGCTTAAAAAACGACCCGCCGTGCCCGCCAGCGCCGCCAGCGCCAAGCCCTGGGTAACCGCCTGGGCGCTGAAGGCAGCCTGGTGGAACACGATCGGCGTTAGATAAAGCACCCCACCGGCTCCAAACGAAGCCACCAGTCGCACTAAGGCCACCTGGCGCAGCGCCGCCGGAAACTGGGCCAGCCAGCCGGACTGCGGCGGACTGGCGGAACGGAAGGGGCGCAAACGGGCCGTTAGCTAGGTGAGGGGAGTCTGGCGCCGCTTAGCGGCCCTGGAGCGAGAGAATAGACGTCCCCGCCTTTGGCCTTGGCTCGCCGCTCTTTGCGCCTTTGGTGTTGCTTTACCGGAGCCCTGGCCATGGGCTGCATGCCGGCTCGGGCTGCCGAGGAGTTGGTGCTGCAACTTGATGGCCTGGCGCTGCCCATCGACCTGGTGGCCCTGGAGTCCTGGACTCGCCAGCCCCAGCAGGCAGGTAACGACCTGAAAGCGTGGCTCAATCTGCTGGATGCCCAGAGTCGCCGCGACCTGGTCCGCTTGCTGCAGGCGCCGCTGCTGAGGGATCGCAGCTTTGGGCTGCAGCTGCTCAACAGCTGGACCGGAGAGCAGATGCTTAAGGAGGCCGGCAGCCTGCTCACCACCGGCCCTGCTGGCCGCAGCACGGCACCGCTGCTGCTCAGCAGCCTGCGTCAGTTGCTGGAGCGGCAGAGCAGCGTCTCCGCCTTGGAGCTGCTGAGGGCCCTGCCTGTGGCCAGCGTCACCCTGCGCCTCGATGGGGCGTTGCAGCTGGCTGGACAGTGGCGCAGCCAGCTGCAGCGGCAAAACACTGCCCTTGAGCGATTGCGCCAGCTGCCCCTGCCCCGGCGTAGCTCCAGTCCTTTGGGGTTCACTAGCGCCGTGCGGCGCCAGCCCCAGCGCCTGCAGTTGCCGGTGCCCCATCGGGTGGCGCCCCTGCCGCTGGAGCTATGGCCTGCCCAGCAGGCCCGCCGTGGCCCTTGGCTGCTGCTGATGCCCGGCCTGGGCGGCAGCGCCGACCAGCTCAGTTGGTTGGCGGCGGCACTGTCCGATCGGGGTTGGCCCGTGTTGGTGGTGGTCCATCCCGGCAGCGACCAACAGGCACTCCAGGCGTCGCTGCTTGGTGATGCCCCACCGCCCGGGGCCGAAACCTTGCCCCAGCGCCTGGCAGATCTGCAGGCCGTGCTCGAGGCCCAGCGGGAGGGCCAGCTGCCCTCTTTAGGCCCGGCGCCGGCGGGGGAGCAGGGCGTGGTGCTGGGGGGGCACTCACTTGGTGGCCTGGCTGCGCTGATGGGGGCTGGCCTGGTGCCGGAGCGGGGACTGGGTCGCCGTTGTGAGCTGGCCCTGGCGTCCTTGCCGCTTACCAACCTGTCGCGGCTGCTCCAGTGCCAGCTGCCTCGGATCACCGGTGATGGCGACGCCAGCGCAGGCCCCTTGCGGCCCCAGGCCACCCCCTTGCTGGGAGTGGTTGCCTTCAATGGTTTCGGCAGCCTGCTTTGGCCCCACCGCGGCCTGCAAGATCTCAACGTGCCGGTGTTGCTGGTGGGCGGCAGTCTCGATCTGGTGACCCCTCCGGTGCAGGAGCAGCTGGCCGTGTTTGCTGGTGCCACCCATTCCCGCAGCCGGCTGGTGCTGGTTGAAGGTGCCAGCCATTT
Source organism: Cyanobium sp. T1G-Tous (assembly GCF_024345455.1). Lineage (NCBI taxonomy): Bacteria > Bacillati > Cyanobacteriota > Cyanophyceae > Synechococcales > Prochlorococcaceae > Cyanobium > Cyanobium sp. T1G-Tous. The sequence goes on along the minus strand of NZ_JAGQBD010000002.1, from coordinate 215,305 downwards.
CTCACCGGTGCGTATCGACAACCGGGGCGAAGCGTTGTTTCGACTCGGTGAGGAGCTGGTGGGCATCGAGCCCCTGAAGGTGCAGGCGCTGCTGCTCAACGTCACCAGCGAGTTTCTGCAGGGCTTTGAGCACCCATTGCTGCTTACCCCCCAACGCCGCGACCAGGACGGCGTCCGGGCCTACGTGCTCGATCGCAACCAGGCTCGCCGCTGGCAGGGGTTGCTGCCACCGGAGTGAGTTAAGGCTCAGAACTTGATCCGCGGATCGAGCACGGCCACCAGCAGATCCACCAGCACCGTCACCAGCACCACCAGGCCGGCCACCACCACCACGATGCCCTGCACCAGCGGGTAGTCGCGTTGGCCGATCGCTTCCTGCAGCCGGAAGGCGATTCCTGGCCAGGAGTAGGTGACCTCGATCAGCAGTGCCCCGCCGATCAGCGACGCCACGGTGATGCCCGTGATCGTGAGCACCGGCAGCAGGGCATTGGGCAGGGCGTGGCGCAGCACCACCCGGGCCTCTCCCAGGCCGCGGCTGCGGGCTGCTTCCACGTAATCGGAGCCGAGGGTGCGGCGCAGATTTAGCCGCAGCGAGTTGGCGAAGATGCCGCTGAGCAATAGGCCCAGGGTGGACGCTGGCAGCACCAGATGGCGCACGCTCCCTAGCAGCTGCTGCCATTCGCCCGTGGCCAGGCCACTGCGCAGGCTGTCGAGCAAGTAGAAGCCACTGCCTTGCGGCGGCAGCGAGGTGGGCGGGAAGCGCCCCCCCACCGGCAGCCAGCCCAGCCACACCGCAAACACAAGCTGCACCACCATTGCGGCCCAGAAGGGCGGTAGGGCATAGGTGCCGATGCCGTAGAGCCGGCCAGCTAGATCGAGCTTGCCTTCCGGGCGGGCAATGCCGGAAAAGCCCACCGCTAGACCGACAACGGCAGCCAGCAGCAGGGCCACCACCCCCAGCTCCAGGGAGGCGGGCAGGCTTTGGCGAATCACTTCCGTCACCGGTTCCTGGTTGGTGAGCGAGGCGCCCAGGTCGCCATGCAGCAATTTGCCCAGGAAGCCGCCGTATTGCTGCAGTAATGGTTGATCCAGGCCCAGCTGGGCCCGCAGCGCAGCGCGGGCGCTTTCGGGAGCGCGGGTGCCGAGCAGGGCGTCGATCGGATCCCCTGGCGCCAGCCGCAGCAGCAGAAAAACCAGGCTGGCGATCAGCCACAACATCAATGGCGCCAGCGCCAGCCGGGCGGCCAGGTAGCGCAGTAGGGCCCGGCGGCGGCTCATGGTTTGCTGCTCCCTTGGGAGGTCTGCTTACGGGTCAATTCCTGGAGCAAGAGGCGGCCGGAGCCATCGAAACGGGGCTGGCTGATGCTGGGCTGGGCCCAGGCCCGCGGTGCCACCAGCCACACCGGTAGGTAGGGGTTGGCGGCCGCCGTTTGGCGCTGGATGCGGCGCAACAGGGTGGCGCGGGCGGGGCCGGCTACAGAAGCACTGCGCTCCAGGTCTTGTTGCAGGCCGGGTTTGGCCCAGAAACTGCCACTGGCGGCGCTGGCCCCCTTGAGACAGCGCTCCCCTTGGGCTTCCTCACAGCCCAGCAAGGGTACCAGGTAGTTGTCGGCATCTGGAAAGTCGCCCATCCACTCCAGCAGGATTAGCGGGAAGGCCCCTTCCCCTAGCTGGCGGTAGGCGGTGGTGGCCTCCATGCCGGTCACCTCTAGCTCAACGCAATCGCCCAGATCTTGCTGCAGCTGGGCCTGCCAGGTGAGGGCAAACATCCGGTCGGCGGGGATGTTGGAGCGGAAGGTGAGCGGCAGGGCCAGGCGCTTGCCTTGGCAGTAACCGGCCTGGCGATAGAGCTGGCGGGCCTTGGCTGGGTTGTAGCTGGGCCAGGCCTGGGGGTCGGAGCCCTTGAGGCTGGGGGGCACCAGATCGCGCAAGGGCGGCCGCAGGCCCAGGGTGACACGGCGGCTGATGGTGTGGCGATCGAGGCTGTAGGCCACCGCTTGGCGCAGCCGGGGATCGTTGAGGGGTGGCTGGTCGGTGAGCAGGGTGAGGTAGCCGATCTCCAGTGCCGGACCGCTGCCCTCCCGCAGGCTCCCAGCTGCAGCCTGGCGTTGCAAGGCGGCCTGCTGGTCGATTTCGAGGCTGGTCGAGAGCAGCACATCCACCTCGCCGCTCTGCAGGGCGCCGTAGAGAGCGGTGGAATTACTGAGCGACACCAGGTCGATACCGCCATTGGCGGGTTTGGCTCCCCAATACCCCGCAAACGGCTCTAAGCGTTGCTGCTGACCTGTAAAGAAGCTGAGCCGGTAGGGCCCGGTGCCCACGAAGCGGTCGTTGAGGAAGCGATCGCGATGGTTTTTGTAGGCGCTGGGGGAGAGGGGCGTCAGGTTGACGGCGCTGAGCAGCTCGGCTAGCGGGCTGAAGGGGCGCTTGAGCGTCAGCTCGATTGTGTAGGGACCCACGGCCCGCGCGGCGCTTACCCGATCACCCAGCAGGTAGCTGAGCTTGCCGATAGCTAGGAAGCGCTCCAGGCTGAACACCATGGCCGCGGCATTGAACGGCGTGCCGTCGTGGAAGCGCACGCCCTGGCGCAGCTGCACCCGGGCCTTGAGCCCGTCGGCGCTTAGCTGGGGCGGCGCTACTGCCAGGCGCGGCTCCAGCTGGCCAGCGGCATTGATCGCATAGAGCGGATCGCCAATCGCGCTCAGCAGCTGCATGGCGCCGAAGGTGTAAGCGCCGCCTGGATCAACCGTGTCGATGCGGTTTTTGCTGGCAACTACAAGCCGGTTGGCCGAGGCCTCGTGCTTGGGCCGGCAGCCGGAGAGAGCCAGGCCAGCTGTCAGGCCGCTGGTCAGCAGGGCTGCTGCCAGGGTTTGGGTCAGCCGCGGAGCGCGGGGCAAGGGGCGGCCGTCAAATCAACGCCATTCAAGACCGACGCGGCCAGGCAGGGCGCACCTGTTGCAGGGAAATTTCAAACACTTCCGATCCCTGACGCGCCAGGGGCCAGCGGCGCAGCCAGCAGCGGTCGTGGTGGTCGTCGACGCCAATTACTTGGTAGAGCTGCTCATCGCTTTCAAGGTGCACGCAGGCGCCTTGGTGAAGGTTGACGGTGCTCGAGGACTGGGCACTGGAGCAGGTGGGGCCGGTCATGGGGTTAGGGGCTAACTGATTGGTGCTTGCTGGGCAGATGCTGCGGGGGACAGGGGCTGAACACTGTTCGCCTCGCTACAAACATCGGCCTGGGTGTGGGGATCTCGACAGGGCTTGCCGCAGCACTGGCCCTTTCAGATCAGGCCCCGCTGGGGTCTTAATAATTAATTTCGATTTATGCCCCTACTGTGACCTGCCGCTGGCCCCATTGGCCAGTTGATGGCGATTTGGAGACCTGATGGAGTCAATCAGGCCCGCTGCTACAGGGTGCGCAGGCAGGCGGCCACGGCCTGAATATCTGACAGGGCCTCGATTGCGGCTAGGGCCTGGCGGAAGTTGGCTTCGCAAACCTCGTGGGTAATCACCACGATTTCGGCGGCGCCGGCGCTCTGGGTTTCGAACTGCACTATCGATTGAATCGACACCCCCGCTTCGCCAAAGCAGGTGCCGATCGCACCGATCACGCCAGCCCGGTCGCTGGTGCGCAGCCGCAAGTAGTTGCGGTGGCTGGTTACGGCACTCTCGACCAGCTGGCAGTCGCGCCAGCTGCCGGCGGCCAGCAGGGGATCGAGGGGCGCCTGAATGCCCCTACCGCCAGTGGCCTGGCGGATGCCGGCGATGTTGAGAATGTCGGCCACCACCGCCGATGCGGTGGGTCCTGCTCCAGCCCCGGGCCCGTAGAACATCACCTGGCCCACGGGGTCTCCCTCCACCAGGATCGCGTTGTTGACCCCGTTCACCCCGGCCAGCGGATGGGACTTGGGCAGCAGGGTGGGATGGACGCGCACATCGAGGAGCTGCTCGGCTTGCTCACTCGGCATGGCCTGGGCCACGGCCAAAAGCTTCACCACGTAGCCAAGCTGCTCGGCGTAGGCGATGTCGCGGGCATCGAGCTGGTCGATCCCCTCCGTTGGGATGGCCTCGCGGCGCACCGGACCGCCGTAGGCCAGGCCCGCTAAAATTGCGATCTTGTCGGCGGCATCTCCCCCCTGCACATCAGCGGCGGGGTCGGCTTCGGCGTAGCCCAGCCGCTGGGCGTCGGCCAGCACGTCTGGGTAGGCGGCCCCCTCTGCCGCCATGCGGCTGAGGATGTAGTTGGTGGTGCCGTTGATGATGCCGCTCACCCGCTGGATCCGGTTGGCTCCCAGGGACTGCTTCAGGGGCTCGATGATCGGGATGCCGCCACCTACGGCGGCTTCGATCAGCACGTACACCCCGCTGCGGGCAGCGGCGGCGGCGATCTCCTCGCCGTAGCGCGCAATTACGGCCTTGTTGGCGGTTACTACCGGTTTGCCGGCCGCAATCGCCCGCAGGATCAGGGAGCGGGCTGGCTCCAGGCCACCCATCACCTCCACCACGATGTCGACCGCCGGGTCGTCGACCACGGCTTCTGGGTCGGTGCTGAGCAGTTCGGCTGCCAATTCCACAGTGCGCGGCCGGTTTGGGTCGCGCACGGCCACCCGCCGCAATTCGAGTTCGCCCACCAGCGGGTGGCGGCCGGCCGGGGTCGCCAGGATGGCCGCCACACCAGCCCCCACCGTGCCTAGCCCGAGCAAGCCGATGCCGATGGTCATGCGTTGGGGGGTAGCGGTGCGGCGATCCTATAAATCAATTGGCTTGGCCTAGGGGGTGGCCGCCAAGGACTGGGCCTGAGCCTGCATCAGCCGCAGGATGTTGAGAAAGCCGTTGGCCCTTGAGGGGGTCAGGCTGGCCTGCAGGCCGGTGGCGGCGATGAAGGCCGGATCGATGGCGGTGGCCTGCTGGGGCGTAAGCCCTTCGAGCCCTTCGATCAGCAGGGCCAGCAGTCCCTTGGTGATGGCGGCGTCGGAGTCGCCGCGCCAGTGCAGGGCGCCATCGACTAACTCCGCCACCACAAAAACCTGCGAAACGCAGCCCTTCACCTTGAAGGCGTCATTGCGAAATTCCTCGGGCAGGGGCTCGAGCTTTTTGGCCAGCCAGAGCACGTATTCGTAGCGGCGGCGGGGATCGCTGGTGCTGGCGAGGCGCTCCACCATGCGGTCGAGGGCCGGACTGCCGCTGGGGGTAATGCTCATCAGCGCCGGCCGCGGCGGCGCCAGCTCAGGGCTCCTCCCAGGGCGCCGGCTGCGGCACTGAGGCCGAGCAGTGCCAGCCCTGTTTGGCCTCCTTGCCCTGGTCGGGAGCTGTTGAAGCGAGTTGAAAGGGCCGGTGCTGCCCCTGGCAGCTCGAGATAGTCGCGGTGGCCTGGGCCGCGGTCTACCTGCAGTTCCCAGGCTGAGGTTGCGTTGCTGGGCAGCTGGAAGCGGAGCTGGCCTCTGGCATCGGTGCGACCTACTTCGATCGGTTCACCATTGGGTGGCACCAGAAGTACCACCGCATCATCGGCGGGTTCCCCATTGCCGAAACGGGTGTCGAGCACCAGTTGATCGGTGAGGCTGCTCAGGCGCTCCAGGCTGCTTTCAATCGCGTGGCTATGGGCCGGGGCGGCGCTGGCAAGCAGCAGCAGGGCCGGAATTACACGCAGATTCATGGCTGAATCAGGAAGCTTGCCAACGACTATCGCTACTTTTGCCGGCCTGCACCATCCGCACCATCGAACTCACCATCATCGAGAGGGCGTCGTGGCTCTGACCACGCACCTGAAGTTCGGCAGCCAAGACCCTTTCTGGGACCGAGGCGTAGCCGCAGGGAGCAGTAAGAGCTTTGAGATCCAAGGCGTGGCCTATTCTATGAGTTGATCTTGGCAAATAGCTGCTCGCAGCGCGTCCCGTGTAAAGGCATTGTCAAGAACGGTTCCCCCAAGAAGGGTTCCCCTAAGAACGGTGCCCCCAAGAAGGGTGCCCGAGACCGTCTTCATCGAGCCAGCCCTGCAGGGGCACATCCCAGGGGTCGCGCGGCAGCTGCTCAACCCGGCAGCCGCGGGGCAGCACCGCCAGTGCCGGCACTTGGGCCCAGGTGGGGTCGGCCCGCAGCCGGTCGTACCAGCCGCCGCCATAGCCCAGGCGGATGCCGGCCGCATCGCAGGACAGGGAAGGAATCAACAGCAGGCCCAGCTGCTCCGCGGCCAGCGCGCCGTCGCCATGCGCTGCGGATCGGGCCGCTGGTGCGGGGATGCCGCAGCCATCGGGCTCCAGGTCGTCGCCGCTCCGCCAGGGGCGGTACACCAGCCGGGCCGCCGGATCGCTTGGGGCGGCGGTGATGGCCGGCAGGGCCAGCTGGTTGGGCAGTAGGGCCTGCAGCGAGCGCAGGTCGACTTCGCCGGGCAGGGGCCAGTAGAGGCCCAGGTGGCGCCCGGGGGGCACCAGAGCTAGACAGTGCCGCCGGGCCTGGGCCTCGATGGCGGGCTGGGCCTCTGGCAGTAGGGCCAGGCGCCGGGCCCGGAATTGCTGGCGCAGGCTGGCTTTGGCGCTCACCGCTGGAACCAGCCGGTGAGGGCGGCGGCTAGGGCATCGGCGGCGTCGTCGGGGCGGGGCGGGGTGTCGAGGTTGAGCTCGCGCATCACCGCTTCGAGCACGTCGTCCTTCTGGGCGTGGCCATGGCCGGTGAGGGCCAGCTTGATCTGCATCGGTGGAAACTCCACCACCGGCACCTTGAGCCGCGCCAGGGTCATCATCAGCACGCCGCGGGCCTGTACCACCGAGATCGTGGTGCTGGAGCGGTAGAAGAAAAACTTTTCCACCACTGCCAGCTGGGGCTGCCAGGTGCGGATCAGCACCCGCAGGTCGCGGGCGATCTCCACCATCCGCTCCCCATCGCTGCGTCCAGGATCGGTGCGGATGATGCCGCAGTCGAGTAGGTGCTGGGCGCCGCCGCGGTGCTCCTCCACCTCAATCATCCCGTAGCCGACGCGGGCCAGGCCGGGATCGATGCCGAGGATCCTCATGGTTCAGCGCAGCATCGGCGGCAGGGCCTTGGCTGGAACTGCCCGCAGCAATTCGAGCTCCGCCCGTAGCGCCGGATCCTGCCGGAAGGCTCGCCACTGGGGACTGGCGATGATCTGCAGGGCGGCGTCAGCACCGAGGCGCTGGCCTGCCTCCACATCGGATGGGTAATGCACGCCGCAGAGCACCCGGTTGGCTCCACCCTGGCGGCCTACGTGATGGAGGCGCTCGCGACGCTCGGGAAGTAGATCGGCGAGCAGCTCGGCTGTGCTGCGGAACCACACGGCGTGTCCAGAGGGAAAGGAGCCGGTGTCTTCCCGTGGCAGACAGGGCTCCAGCCCAGGGTGGGCGATGTAGGGACGGATGCGGCCCTGTTGTTGCTTGATCCTTCGATAGGCGCTGTTCACCGGCGCCATGAACGCGTGTAGGCCGGCGCTGAGCATTGGCGTGGCCTTGCCGAGCTCAGTGCCCACAGCGCTGCTGAAGACATTGAGGTCGCGATCTAGTAGCAGCCAGGTGGTGGCCACGATCTCCGGGCTTCGGAAGCGCTGCAGCCACTCCAAGATCGCCAGATCAGCGGCTTCCGTGGCACTCCCGGGCGCTGGAGGGAGGCCAGCGATTGCGGCCAGTCGGCGCTGGTCGAGTTGGAGCTCCGCTGCTGCCGGTTCGGCTTGGGCGGCCAGGCATGTTTGCTGCAGGGCTAGGGCGGCCAGCAGACCAGCTACCCACTGAGACCGCCGCAGGGTGGTGCAACGGTGTGTTGCACAGGTGGCCATGGCGGTGAACGTTGCAAACAATTGGGGGGAGGCAATATTTGAGGACTTCAGGGCCGGCGATGGTCAGCTCCGCGGTTGCTGACGAGGCTCCAGGCGTGGTTCACAGCGCTGCTGGCCATCGAGCAGCTGGGCCTGGCTGTAGATCCGCACCTCGGGCTGCTTTAGGGACGGCCGGTAGCGGAGCACAACCAGCTGGTCGAAGTCGTCGTCGGCGATCGGTGCCATCGCTGGCCAGCCCAGGCCTGCGGCGAGCTGCGGCAGGCGACGGTGTTCCCAGAACAGCACCACCCTGCCGCCGGCAACGCTCGGATCGGTGAGAATTTGGCGTCCTGACTGGAAAGAATCCTCGCGGGAGGCGAGGTCGATGGCGATGTCTACGCCGGTAGCAACCGCTAGAGGCACGGCCGTCTGGTAACTGCGGGCGTTCTTACTGGAAATGGGATCGAGATAGAAGCTGCGGATCTGGCTGGGGCGCCCAAAACAGTGCGGCAGCAGCGAGGCCAGCGCAATAGCGCGCTCGAATCCCTGCGCCGACAGGTTGTAATTGGACCCCCCAGGACCTTTGTGGCCATGCCGCATCAGCACCACCAGCTCAGGCGTGGCCCGAGCGGAGGGGGCCAGTGGCATCAGGCCGATACAGGCGGTGAAAAGCATCACCCGGCCGATGCAGTCAGCAGATGAGGCTCGGGAGGCCATGGGGTGGTTCACCCCACCAATGCCAGCTCGAAGGCGCTGCGATCGCTGCTGTCGGAGCGCTCGAACACCTTGCAGAACACCTTCACCACCCGGTCGCCGGAGTCGATCGTTTCCAGAGGGTCTTTGCGCAGGCGATGGCGCAGGCAGCAGGCCACAACGCGAGCCACGTCTTCTTCGCCCACCTCGGTGCGACCCTCGAAGGCGGCCAGGGCCCGGGCGGCCCGGTTGGTGACGATGTCGCCGCGCAGGCCATCCACATCCAGCTCGCCGCACACCGCCGAGATGCGAATGCGTAGGTCGGCATCGATCGCCACTTGATTCAGAAGCTTCTGCGCCGCAATCACCCGGTCCTGCAGGGCGTCCTGGGTGGTTTGCACAGCGTTGTTGAAGCCGTCTGGATCGCTGTCGAAGGCGGTGCGCTGATCCACCACCTGCACCCGCAGCTCTGGATCGCGCACTGTGCGCACCTCCACGCTCATCCCGAAGCGATCGAGCAGCTGGGGCCGCAGCTCCCCCTCCTCCGGGTTGCCGGAGCCGATCAGCACGAAGCGGGCCGGGTGGCGCACGCTCACGCCTTCGCGCTCCACCGTGTTCCAGCCGGAGGCGGCTGAATCGAGCAGCACGTCCACCAGGTGGTCGTCGAGCAGGTTCACCTCGTCCACATAGAGCAGGCCGCGGTTGGCCTTGGCCAGCAGGCCGGGCTCAAAGGCCCGCACGCCCTCACTCAAGGCCTTTTCGATGTCGATCGTGCCGCAGAGGCGATCTTCCGTGGCGCCTAGGGGTAGGTCGACCATGGGCACCTGGCGGGGCTCCACCGGCAGCTCCTCACCCTGCTCGGCGCGGGCGCGCACCTCGGTGCTCTGCAGGTCTGGGTCGCTGGGGGAGCTGTTGTAAGGGTCGCCGGCCACCACATCGATTTCGGGCAGCAGGTCGGCCAGGGCCCGGATCGTGGTCGATTTGCCTGTGCCCCGGTCGCCCATGATCATCACGCCGCCAATGCGCGGATCGATCACGTTGAGCAGCAGGGCCAGCTTCATCTCCTCCTGCCCGACGATCGCGGTGAAGGGGAAGACCCTGCGCTTGCGAACTGGCGTCACGGCTGGCTGGCTGGAGTTGATTCGGATTGTTTCACAGCTGGGTTCATAGCTGGATCTGGAAGCGGCAACAGGCTGAGCACCTGGGGCGGGGTGGCATCGGCCGGATAGATCAGCCGCACCTGCAGCTGGCGGTTGGCCCCTGGCGCCAGGCTGATGGTGCCGAAGGCGGGGCTGGGTTCACCAGCACGCTGCACCAAATGGAAGCTGCGCCGGCCAAGGGGCCTGCTGCCCGGGCTGGCGCCATCGAGGCCCGTCACCTCCACCGTTCCGCGGAACATCACTGGCCGGCTGCCACTATTGATGCCGTTAATGCTTTTGAAGCGCAGGCCACCAATGGCGGCATCGCCCTTGAGCGGCGATTCCAGGGCCAGCTGCAGCGTCACCGGCTTGGTCGTGTCGTTGCGCAGGGGGATGCTGAGGTCGTATTCGACGCCGTAGTTGCCGTGGGCGGCCCAGGCGGTGCCCGGGTAGAAAGCCTGCAGCTCGGCGGTCTGCACCTGGCCGCTGCCGAGAGTGCCCCGCTCCAGGCTGCTGATCGGCCAGGAGATCGGCGCCCGGCTCACGCTCAGCCAGTTTTTACCGGGATCGCTGAGGCGGCTGCGCCAGGTGCTGCCCACCTGCACCCCACTCACCCGCGAATACACCATCCCCCCCTTGCTGCCCCGGGGGGTGGGGCTGTGCTCCCGGGGGCTGAGATCCCCCTCCAGCAGGGCGGCCCAGGCACCGGCCGGCGGTGGCGCGTTGCCGCTGCCAAAAGCGGCCAGGGTGGCCAGGCTCACAGGGGCCGAGCTCTCCAGCCGCAGCTGCAGGTTGCGGCCGTTGAGCAGGGGATCAAGGCCCCGCACCGGCAGGGGCAGCACCAGCAGGGTGGTGGCGGCGCCTGGGGGCAGGATCCAGCTGGCGGGCAGCTCGGTGCTGCGCTGGCGGGCCAGCAATTCGGTGGCCACCCGGCTGCCGGGGCCAGCCCACACCGGCGTAGTGCCCTGAACCATCAGGTCTGGCAGGGGCAGGAAGGGTGCGCCGGCCTGGCCGGGATCCACGGCCTGGGAAAGGGCTGTCGAGCCAGCCAGCAGCTTCAGGGTCACGGGGCCGGGGCCGCGGGGAGCGGCCAGCACCGCCAGCCACAGGGTGGAGTCGAGGCTCTCCGGCTTGCCCGCATACACGTGATGGCTGAACAGGTCGAAGCGGCCGTTCAAGGCCACATCGAGGTGGGCTGCAGGCACGCCGCGGCCGGCGCCGGGGAAAGTGGAGAGCAGGATCCCGGGCTCGCGAATCAGCTCGGGATTGTTGTCGTTTACCAGCAGCAGCCGATCCAGTCCGCCGCTCAAGGGCGCCACGGTCTGGGGGCGTAGCAGCGGGGCCGCTGGGTTGGCTTTGGTCTGGCTCAGGGCGGGGGCAGCCAGGCTGCTTAGCAGCAGCAGGGGCAGCCAGCTGGCCTGGAGCAGGCGAGCGCGGTTCATTTGCGACCTACCAGGGTTTTTGATACTTCAGCTGCCATGGCGCGGATCAGATCGGTGGAGCGGGGGTCGTTGAACGGACCTTTCACCATGAAGGCCGCCACGGCGCGCTGGCCGTTGGGGAGCTGGATCAGGGCCGCATCGGCGTAGGCAATGCCGATATCACCGGTTTTGTTGTAGACGGTGATGCCGAAACTGAGCAGCTCGCTGTCGGGGTCGGCGGCATCTTTACCGAGCCCCTGGAGTAAGCCGAGGGGAATCAGGGTGTTGGTGCGGGAGCTGCCCATGATTTCCCTAAACAGGTCCCGTGCCCGGGGACTAAGACTTTCGCCGATATCCACCATGGCGATCGACTTGGCCAGGTCGCGGCTGCTGGTGGTGTTGGTGCCGTCGAGATCGGGCAGCCAGTTATTGACTGCCGTCGCAGGCAGGCCCATGGCGGTGAAACGCTCATTGAGGGTCGTTTTGCCGCCTAGACGCTTGATCAGCAGGTTGGTGGCGCTGTTGTCGCTCACCCGGATCATCTCGGTGGCTGCTTCAAAAAACGGGAAGCGGGTGCCCACCGGTTTGTTGGCCATCCAGCCGGCTCCGCCGCCCACCACCTCTTTGGTGAGGGGCAGGGGCTCGTTCCAGCGCAACTTGCCGTTATCGAGGTCTTCCAGGCCTGCCAGCAGAATCGGCGTTTTGATTGAGCTGGCGGCCGGCAGGGGTAGGTCGGGTTGCAGCTGGGCAAAGCGGCCGTCGTCGAGCACCAGCAGGAAGGCGCTGGCGGTGAGGTCTTTCTGGGCCGCTGCCAGCTCACCCCAGCGCTTGCTCACGGCTGCCAGCTCCGTGCGGGCTTCGAACTGGCCTGGATCGAGGCCCTTGCTGTTGCTGGCTGCGCCGAGGTCGAGGCTGGGGGCCTTGATGGCGCCTTGGGCCAGGCGGGGGGCCAGCAGCTTCAGACTGGTGCCGGTGACTACGCCCAGACCAATTCCCATCACCACCAGGCGCAACACCAACCGAAAGGGGCCTCCCCAGCGGTTCTTAGGGCTACGGGGCTGACGGCCAGCGGTCACGGGCCACTCCAACGAAGTGACCTGAAGTTAAGGGGTCTGACCAGGGTTGCTCTCGCGCTCACTGGCCCAGCGCAGCTGGCGCACCATGCCGCGCACCAGTGCTACCTCTTCGGTGGAGATTTGGGCCCGCTGCAGCAGCCCCCGCAGCTTGGCCATGCGGGCGTGGGCAGTGTGGGGATGGAGGAAGCCCACGTCGAGCAGCAGGGCCTCGGCATCGCCGAGCATCGCTTCGAGGCCCTGGCGGTCGCTTGGCTCCGGCAGGGCGCCAACCTCAGGGCCGCTGCCCAGGCTGCTTTCTAAGCAATGCCAGCTATGCAGCACCAGGGCTGCAGCGTGGGAGAGGTTGAGGGAGGCGTAGGCGTCGCCGCTGCCCAGGGTGAGCAGCTGGCCAGCCTGGAGCAGCTCGTCGTTGCTGAGGCCCCGATCCTCCCTGCCGAACACCAGGGCGCAGGGGCCACTGGCCTGGGCCAGCCAGCGCAGGGCTGGCTCCGGTGCTTGCAGGGGTAGGGGTTCGCCGGCCCGCCGGCCGCTGGTGGCCACCACCCGGCAGCAGTCGGCCAGGGCGGCGCTGAGACTGGGGAACAGGCGGGCCTGCTCCAGTAGCCAGCCGCCGTGCACGGCCATGCGCCGGGCCTCCTCGCCGAGGTGGTCGCAGCGGGGCGCCACCAGGCGCAGCTCACCTACGTCGAAGTTGGCACAGAGGCGAGCGACGCTGCCGACGTTGAGCGGCCCGGAGGGTTCCACCAGCACCACGGCCAGCTGGGCGGCGCTGCTCACACAAGACCGTTCAAGTAGGCCAGCAGATCGGCCATGGCCTGGGGTTCCGGTTGGAAGCGGGGCATCGGTGGCGTGCGGCCACTCACCACCTGCTGGATCAGCTGGCGGGAGCTCTTGCGGGCGGCTACGCCATGCAGATTGGGGCCCACCAGCCCTTGGGCGGCGATGCCGTGGCAGCCGGCGCAATTGAGCCGAAACAGCCGGCCGCCTTTTTCACTGGAGCCGGTGAGCTCAAGGGTCTGACGGCTGTAGGGATCGGCCTGGGCTGCAGGCAGCACAAGCAACACCGCCACGATGCAGGCCGCGGCCGCCATGCCCACCAGGGCAGCGATCAGGCCGCGGCGCCTCTTAGCGGCATCTGGGTTTAGGGGTTGGCCGGTCACAGTTGGTGCAGGGCGCTCGCGGTGTGGGGGATGGGCGTGGAACAATTGTGCCCTGAACGCCTTGTCAGTGCTCCCATGATCGAACCCCTGCTCTGCGGCATCGTGCTCGGTCTGATCCCCGTGACCCTGGCTGGTTTGTTTGTAGCCGCCTGGAACCAGTATCGCCGTGGCACCCTGCTCGACTGAACTTCAGTCGGCGCCTCAGTTGACTCGTTAGTTGACTTGGTCCAGCAGCAGCAAGCTGGTGCTGCCGTAACGACGTTGATCGCGCTTGCTCCATCCGGCTGGAAGCGCTGGCAGCTCTGAGCTAGCGCATTCCCAGATCAAGGTGCCGCCTGGCTTGAGCCAGCCCCCTGCCAGCACACCATTTGCTATCTGGGCATAAAGGTTTGCGGCGTAGGGGGGGTCGGCATAGATCAAATCAAAGGCTGCCTGTTGATTTGGCTCCGCCAGCCAACGCCCCACCTCGCGGCAGTGCACCGCCCAGGCGCTCGCTTGGCGGCTGGCTTCTCCCAGCCCCTGATGCACCACCTCGAGATTGGTGCGGGCCACGGCGGCGATGCGGCGGTCCTGCTCGATCGCCACAACTCGGCTAGCACCCCGATGCAGGGCTTCGCAGGCCATAGCGCCGCTGCCGCTGCATAGATCCAGCCAGGCGCAGCCGGGCAGCTCGGCTGCCAGCAGGTTCATTGTCGCCAGCCGCACCCGGGAGCTGGTGGGGCGGGCGATGCTGCCCGGTGGACTCTGCAGCCGCCGGCCCCCGCTAAGCCGCAGGCTCATAAGACATCGAGCCAGGCCAGCCAGCGGCGCAGGATCTCCTCGCCGTGGGGGCCTGATTTTTCCGGGTGAAACTGGCAGGCGCCAATGGCGCCCTGCCAGACCGCGGCGGTGACGGTGGTGTCGGCGAAGCGCACCAGGGCGGTGTTGCAGGCCGGATCACTGGGTTCGGCGGCGTAGGAGTGCACGAAGTACACCCAGCTCTCCGGGCTGGCGGCCGGCAGCAGGGGACTGGGGTTTGCTGGCAGCAGGGGCTCCCAGCCCATGTGCGGAATCGGGTGGCCAGGTCGGCGGGGCAGGGCCCGTACCCGCCCCTGGAACAGGCCCAGGCCGGCGGCTTCGCCCTCATCGCTGGCCTCAAACAGCAGCTGCAGCCCCAGGCAAATGCCCAGCAGGGGCCGGCCGGCGGCGCACCAGGTCGTGATCGCCTCGGCTAGACCACCCTGGCGCAGGCGCTCCATCGCCGGATCAAAGGCTCCCACCCCTGGCAGCACCAGGGCCTTGCAGCCCTCCATTTCGGCGCCGCTATGGACGGTCTGCACCGTTGCGCCGAGCCGTTCGAAAGCCCGCTGCACTGAGTGCAGATTGCCCATGCCGTAATCGATCAAGCCGAGGCGACTCATGGGGCTGAAGAACTAGGTTGGCGGCGACCGGGCTCCGTCAGCAGCTGCTCTGGCGGTACCTCCAGCCAGTTGAGGGTGTCGAGCAGCTGGTAGAGCCGGCCGATGCGGCGGCGATTGAAGTGGAAATTCAGGCAGGGGCGCAGCAGGCCGGCATCGTCCACGGTCTCGCTCGCCTGGATAACGCCCTCATCCACCAGATCATCGAACTGCAGGTTGAGGGCAGCTAGCTGAACTGGCTGCAGGGCGCAGTTGAGCAGCAGCTCGATGCGGTTTTCGCCCAGCCTGGCGGAGTGAAAAAGGTGATAGAAGCGGCTGATGTGGGCCACTGCCTCCTCGGCACTGTGGGCCTCCATCAAGATGTCGCCGTCTTCGGGGGAGATCAGGCCGCTGGCGGCCAAACCCTGGTTGACGTCCCGCTGCCAGCCGCTCCAGAAGGGGTTGCCGGGTGGGGCAAGCAGCACCAGGGGAATCGGCGGGGTGCGGCCGGTTTGGATCAAGGTGAGCGATTCGAACAGCTCGTCGAGGGTGCCGAAGCCGCCTGGCATCACCACCAGGGCATCGCTCTCGCGCAAAAAGAAAAGCTTGCGGGTAAAGAAATAGCGGAAGTGGAGCAGCCGGCCATCGCAGCTGCTCACAAAGCGGTTGGCGTGCTGCTCAAACGGCAGGTCAACGTTGAGGCCGATGCTGGCCTCGCAGCCGGCACCGCTGTTGGCGGCCTCCATGATGCCGCCGCCAGCACCCGTCATTACATCAAATCCAGCGGCCACCGCGTAGCGGGCCAGCTCTTCGGCCAACGCGTAGCTGGGGTCGCTTTGCACCGTGCGAGCTGAACCGAAGACGGTGATCTTGCGGGTATGGCGGCGGGGGCGAAAGACCTCAAGGGCCTCACTGATGTCGGCTAGGGCGCCACTGATCAGCCGCCATTCATCTCGGCCACGCTCATGGCGACCCACCTGCAGCAGGGAAACAAGGGATCGCTCGATCAGATGCCGCTGGGGGTGGTCTTCGAGCTCATGGGCCAGAACCTGCAAAGGGCTCTGGCCGAAATGGGATGGGTCGCTCAGAACTAGATGCTCAACTGCGCTCAGAGGTACTTAGAAATCGTGGACGACAGGGTGGTTTTAGGCACGGCACCAACCACGGTGTCGACCTTCTGGCCCCCCTTGAAGATCATCAGGGTGGGGATGCTACGGATGCCGTACTGACTGGCGACGTTGGGATTCTCGTCGGTGTTTAGCTTGAACACCTTGATCTTGCCTTCGAATTCGGTGGCAATTTCGTCGACGATTGGCGCCACCATGCGGCAAGGGCCGCACCAGGGGGCCCAAAAATCGATCAGCACGGGCAAATCACTTTTGAGCACGTCTTGCTCAAAGGAGGCATCAGTGACAGCGGCAGCGCTGGACATCCTTGCAGGATCAGGGTTTGGCGAATCTAGCAAGGTTGTTTAAGGCCTACCCACGACCGTTGCAGGTCGTGATCCGGTGAGCCTGGGCAGCGGGAAGACAAAAGGCCCGGACGCGCCGGGCTGGAGGGTGTGAGGAGTGTGAGAGCCGAAGCTCGCACCTGTTGAGGCTAACGCTGCCGTCTGCCCTGGCTGTAGAAACGCCCGCCCAGGCCTATTTGCCCATGCCGAGCTGCTGGGCTTTTTGGTAAACCTTGCCCTCGGTGAGCAGGGATGGGGCAACCACCACTTCCACTTTCTGCATGTCTTTGATGGTGCGGGCGCCGAGGGTGCCCATCGAGGTGCGAATACAGCCCAGCAGGTTCTGGGTGCCGTCATCGAGACCGGCCGGACCCCGCAGGATCTTTTCCAGGCTGCCGGTGGTGCCAACTTTGATGCGGGTGCCGCGGGGCAGCACCGGGCTAGGGGTGGCCATACCCCAGTGGAAGCCCCGGCCGGGGGCCTCGCTGGCGCGGGCAATGGGGGAGCCGATCATCACGGCGTCGGCACCGCAGGCCAGGCACTTGCAGATGTCACCGCCGTTGACGATGCCGCCATCGGCCACGATCGGCACATAGCGGCCGCTCTCGGCGAAATATTCGTCGCGGGCGGCGGCACAGTCGGAAACAGAGGTGGCTTGGGGAATGCCAATACCCAGCACGCCGCGGCTGGTGCAGGCAGCACCGGGGCCGATGCCCACCATCACGCCGGCGGCGCCGGCCCGCATCAACTTCAGTGCCACCTCATAGGTGACGCAATTGCCAATGATTACGGGCACCCCGAAGGTGCGGCAAAGGTGCTCGAGATCGAGGCTCTCCTGGCCCTCAGGGCCGATGTGCTCGGTGCTGACAACCGTTGCCTGCACAAAGAAGAGGTCGGCGCCGGCTTCGGCGATGGCCTTGCCGAATCGCAGGGCGGCCACTGGAGTGGCGCTCACCGCCGCGATGCCGCCCTGCTGCTTGATCTCGGCAATCCGCTGACGGATCAGGTCTTCCCGCACCGGCTGGCTATAGAGCTCCTGCATCAGGGGCACGAAGTCCTCCTTGCCCACCGCTGCGATGCGGTCGAGGATGGGATTGGGGTCGTCGTAGCGGCACTGGACGCCCTCCAGGTTCAAAACGCCTAGGGCTCCTTGTTTGCTCAGTTCCACCGCCATGGCCACATCGACCACCCCGTCCATGGCACTGGCGATGATCGGAATCTCGCGGCTGATGCCGCCAAGGCTCCAACTGCTATCGGTGATAGCTGGATCAACCGTGCGGCCACCGGGCACCAGGGCGATCTCGTCGATGCCATAGGCACGACGCACAGTGCGGAAGCGACCGAGCTGAATGTCCACCTGGAGTCAACTAATTCGGGCCAAGCTATCAACCAGCCGCCCGCAGGCCACGGGGCAAGGCGGGATCAGTCCTTGCCGCGGAAGGCTTTCCAGCTTTGGTGCAGACCGCCCAGCAGCCGTTCGCGCTCGCTGCTGCGCAGCAGTTTGGGAATGCCATAGCGCACCGCCCACACCACCCCAACCAGCTCGAGCAGGCCGGGCACCAGGGGCAGGCTGTCGAGGGCGCCCAGCACGGCGCTGTAAACCCGTAGCACCAGCAGCAGGCCCACTAGGCCAGCCAGGATGGTTACCGGTTTGCGGGCCTGGGCCCACAGGTTGTTGAGCTCGTTTTGATCGAGCCACTGGCGCAGCTTGCCCAGCAGCAGTTCCCACTCACCACCTTCGCCGTTTTGGGGCTCGGCTTCAATCACCAGGGTGGCGGCGATGCTGGGCTCGGGGGGCGCCGCCTGTGGAGTGGGCTGTTCAACTGCCTGTGGAGCGGTTTGTTCAGTTGACTGTTGAACAGCCTCAACCTCTTGGCTGGGGCTGGCGGGATCGGTGTCGGGGTTGATGGTGGTGTCGTCGGCCATGGCGAGCGGAGCGGCGGGCGGCGCGGCGGAGATATGAATGTGGCGGGAGCTTAGGTGCGGTTGGCTGGGACACCAAGCCCTAGGCCTCAATCGGCAGCAAGCTGGGGCGGCTGCTCAGCGGCACGACAGGTAGGCGCAGGGGGAAGCTGCCTTCGATAAGGGCTTTTATCAGGGCCTCGCTGGCGGCGGCGGCCAGGCGCGGGCTGTGGGAGGGCGCACAGGCCACCGAGCGGCCTGCCACCTGGATCGTGCCGCTGAGCAGTTCGGCGTAGCTCACCGACCCCAGGCTGGGTTTGATGCGCCGCGGCACCGACAGGTCGAGCACGGGCGCCTCGAGCTCTTGGGGGCCAGCGGCGGCCTGGCGCGCTACCTCGGCATTGATCAGGGGCACCGGCGCCGCAATCGCAATCAGTAGGGCGCTGCCATGGCCCTCAAAAAAACAAGGCCGCACCCACTCGGGCCGCAGGCCATGCAAATCCACGCTCACGGCGGCGGCCGCGCCGGGGGTGCGGGCATGGCCGCTGGCCTGGCGCCGGCAACCGGGCTGGTGGCCGCTGCCAGCGCCAATCACCCAGCCGATGGCGCCGCCCACCAGCACCGGTGAGCCAGGCCCCAGCAGCGACAACCCCGGCATGGTGAGGCCGATGCTGCCGGCGCCGCCGCAGGAATAGAGGGCGTTGGCGGCTGGACCCAGCAGGGTGCCGTAGGGGCTGGGGCAGGGCCCCTGCGCCTGGCTGAGGGCCACTACGCCGTTTTCAGTGATGGCCCGCTGCAGCAGCAGCCGGCCAGCGCCGATCTGTTCCAGCCCTAGCTCCGTGTGCAGCTCCCGGCGTGGGTGCAGGGCGGTGGCCTCGCCGCTGGCGTTGAAGGGCAGCGACTGGCCCTGCAGCAGGGCGCCGAGCAGCTGGGCTCCGCCCATCGCATCACCTAGGCCGCCGCCGATCGGCAGCACCAGCTCGCCGCTGCCGCAGCCCGCTAACCCCGCCACTCCGGCCAGCTGGACGTCGCGCAGGCGGATGGGTGGATCCGTGGGGCCGAGGCTTAGGAGCAGGCTGGCCTGGTCGCTGAAACCCGCATCGGCTGCCACCACCACATCAGTGCTGGCGTAGGCCTCGGCCAGCCCGGCTTGCTGCACCAGGCTGCGAAAATCAGCGGCGGCGCGCACCTGCAGCTGGCCCCGTTGCTGCTTGAGCCTTAGCTCCGCCTCCTGGCGTGGCGGGAATGGATCGGATTTGGGCATTCCCCCTGGGCTTTAGATAAACTGACCGTTGCTAAAGACGGTCATCCATGGCGGACCCCAGCGGACCCGGTGCTGACATACCGGGGGAGTCCGGCGGCAACGGTGATTCGCGGATCATCCTGACCGATCTGCGCAACGAGATGTCGCGCTCCTATTTGGAGTATGCGATGAGCGTGATCGTGGGTCGGGCCCTGCCCGATGCCCGCGATGGCCTCAAGCCGGTGCACCGGCGCATTCTTTACGCGATGTATGAGCTGGGTCTGACCAGCGACCGGCCCTACAGGAAGTGCGCCCGTGTGGTGGGTGAGGTGCTTGGTAAGTACCACCCCCACGGCGACACGGCGGTGTACGACGCCCTGGTGCGGATGGCCCAGGACTTCAACATGCGCATGCCCCTGGTGAATGGGCACGGCAACTTTGGCTCGGTGGACGGCGATCCCCCGGCCGCCATGCGTTACACCGAATCACGGCTGCAGGCGCTGACAACCGACAGCCTGCTCGACGATATTGAGGCCGAGACGGTCGACTTCGCCGACAACTTTGATGGCTCCCAGCAGGAGCCCACCGTGATGCCGGCGCGGATTCCGCAGCTGCTGCTCAACGGCTCCACCGGCATTGCCGTGGGCATGGCGACCAACATCCCACCCCACAACCTCACTGAGCTGATCGACGGCACGCTGGCGCTGATCGCCAACCCCGACATCGACGATCTGCAGTTGATGGCGATCATCCCGGGGCCGGATTTCCCCACGGGAGGCCAGATCCTGGGTCGCCGCGGTATCCGTGACACTTACACCACCGGTCGCGGTTCAGTGACGATGCGGGGCGTCGCCTCGATTGAAACGCTGGAGGTGAAGGGCCGCCCCGACCGCGATGCGGTGATCATCACCGAATTGCCCTTCCAAACAAACAAGGCCTCGCTCATTGAGCGGATTGCCGAGCTGGTAAACGACAAGAAGCTTGAGGGAATCTCTGATATCCGCGATGAATCCGACCGCGATGGCATGCGGGTCGTGATCGAATTGCGCCGTGATGCCTACCCCCAGGTGGTGCTGAACAACCTGTTCAAACTCACGCCGCTGCAAAACAACTTCAGCGCCTACATGCTGGCGTTGGTGAAGTCGGAGCCGGTGCTGCTCACCCTGCGCAAAATGCTGCAGGTGTTTCTCGACTTCCGCATCGAGACGATCGAGCGCCGCACCCGCTACTTCCTGCGCAAAGCCGAGGAGCGCGACCATATCTTGCTGGGCCTGCTGCTGGCCCTAGACCAACTCGATCCGATCATTGCCCTGATCCGGGCGGCCTCCGATGCGGCCACTGCCCGCGTGCAGCTGCAGGAGCGCCACGGCCTCAGTGAGATCCAGGCCGACGCCATCCTGCAGATGCAGCTGCGGCGACTGACGGCCCTCGAGGCCGACAAGATCCGCCTTGAGCATGAGGATTTGGTCGCCAAGATTGCCGACTACAAAGACATCCTGGCCAATCGCGAGCGCGTACTCACGATCATCACCGAAGAGCTCGGTGCGATCCGCACTCGCTACCACTCCCCTCGCCGCACTGAGATTCTGGATCTCGAGGGCGGCCTCGAAGATATCGACCTGATCGCTAATGAGCGTTCGGTGGTGTTGCTCACCGAGAACGGCTACCTGAAGCGGATGCCGGTGAGCGAATTTGAGGCCACCAGCCGCGGCACCCGCGGCAAGGCCGGCACCAAGACCCAGGGCGAGGAGGCGGTGCGGCTGTTCATCAGCTGCAACGACCACGACAACCTGCTGCTGTTCTCCGATCGCGGTGTTG
Source organism: Cyanobium sp. T1G-Tous (assembly GCF_024345455.1). Lineage (NCBI taxonomy): Bacteria > Bacillati > Cyanobacteriota > Cyanophyceae > Synechococcales > Prochlorococcaceae > Cyanobium > Cyanobium sp. T1G-Tous. The sequence goes on along the minus strand of NZ_JAGQBD010000002.1, from coordinate 194,265 downwards.
TTTACACCGTGCCGGCCTATCGGGTGCCGATCTGCAGCCGCGCTGCCAAGGGCACGCCGATTGTGCAGATGTTGCCGATTCCCCGCGAGGAGCAGATCACCTCGCTGCTGGCGGTGAGCGAATTCACCGATGACGGTGTGCTGGTGATGCTCACCAGTGGCGGCACGATTAAGCGCACCCGTCTATCGGCCTTTGCCAACATCCGCTCCAATGGCTTGATCGCCATCGATTTGGTGGAGGGGGATGCCCTCACCTGGGTGCGTTTGGCCCTGCCCGGCGACAGCATCCTGATCGGCTCGCGCAACGGCATGACGATCCACTTCCGTCTCAACGACGAGGAGTTGCGACCCCTAGGCCGCACAGCCCGCGGCGTGCGGGCCATGAATCTGCGCCCCGGCGACCAGCTGGTGAGCATGGATGTGCTGCCCGCCGAGCTCGCCGATCGGGTGGCGAGCTCGGCCAGCGCCGAAGACGACGACAGTGAGGAGGTGGCACCGAGCGAGGGTCCTTGGGTGCTGGTGGCCAGTGCCAGCGGCCTGGGTAAGCGGGTGCCGGTGGATCAGTTCCGCCTGCAGAAGCGCGCCGGCATGGGCCTGCGGGCGATCAAGTTCCGCAATAAGAGCGATGTGCTGGTGGGCCTCAAGGTGCTCGGGGCCGGCGAGGAGTTGCTGCTGGTGAGCGAGAAGGGGGTGATCGTGCGCACCCAGGCTGATGCGGTGCCGCAGCAGTCGCGGGCTGCTACAGGGGTGCGCTTGCAGAAGCTCGATGCCCGCGATCGCCTCAGCGAAGTGGTGCTGGTGCCACCAGCTGCCGAAGATGAGGAGCTGCCCGTCCTGGAGGTGGTTGGTGAGGCCCCGGCCGATGCCGCCCTAGATGCCTGAGCCATAGGTTCCATTCCCATGGCCGACCTCTGGATCGCAAACACCATCAGCGATTTGATTCAGGGCGATGTGAACGAGCACCTGCCCCTGGAGCGCATTCCTCTCCAGGGTGATGTGTTGGGATTGGGCACCACCACCAGCATCGACAACGGGGAGCTCACCTTCCTGCAGGATGCCGATGGCGTGGTCACCACGATCTGGAAATGCCAGGCCAGCGATGGCGGTATTCGGGCCTTGCGGCCTGGGGATGGCAGCAGCCACTTCCCTTACGTTTGTTTCAGCGGTGATGCCACCGCCGTGCGCACGCCGGTGGATCTGGCCAGCCTGAGCGAGGTGCGGGGCCGGCCGTTGCAGGAGCTGGTGGCTGAGGCGATTGCCCAGCTGCGGCAGCAGGGCCGGTTAGCAGAGGCGCCGATTTATGGCCTGCGCCTGGTGTCGCAGTGGGAGTCTCTGGTGATCACGGTGGCCTCAAAGTTGTGCATGGGGCAGCAGCGGCGCAACACCTCCGTGGCCAGCAGTGCGGCCAGCGATGGCACCGCAGCGCGAAGCATCTACCAACTGCTGCAGCACTACCGATTAGCGCCGGAGAATCCCGGGGATCCCAGCGATCCGATCCGGTTTCTGGGCCGCTCCCTGGAGTGGGATTGCTGCGGCTTCTTCGACACCGATCCAGCCCAGGGCCGGGTCACGATCCCCGATCCCCACGCCCATCTGCATCTGCACGGCTGCAGCACTGATCTGCGTTACGGAGGCCATCTTCACCACGAACATCCCGGCACACGGCTGGCATCCCTGCAGCGGCTGGTGCTCTATCCCTTGCAGCAACTGCACCAGCTGGTGAGTGATCTGGCCATTGAGGCGCTGTACTTCCGCGATGGCAGCGCCCACTTCACCGTGGCCAATCGTGGTGCCATGGATGTGAGCGATGTGGGCGTTGCCGTGGTTGTCAACGACAGCTATGGCGGCCATCGCTATCTGCGGCTCCCCTGGCTGGCTGCCGGTGCCAGTGAAACCTTCAGCGTTCCCCTGCAGCTCCCCGCGGGGTGCCATCGTCTCGAGGTGATCGCCGATCCCGAGGGTCAGATCCTGGAGGAGGCAGCTTTTCAGTTCAACAATCGCGCCACTCTCGACATCCAGCTGCCAGATGTCTGAGCTGTTGGTTTTTGATGTGCTGGTGGTGGGTGCAGGCCCGGCGGCACTGGCTATCGCTGCCGAGCTGGCGGAGCAGGGGCTGGCGGTGGTTGTGCTGGCGGCAAGCGATTGCCGCGACCCCTGGCCCAACACCTACGGGATCTGGGGAGACGAGGTGGATGCCCTAGGCCTTGGCCACCTGCTGGAGCATCGCTGGAGCGACACGCTGAGTTATTTCGGTGCCGGCAGCAGCGATCCTGCCGATCCAGCCAACAGCCCCACCGCCCACGGCCGCGACTACGGCCTGTTCGACAAAAACAGGCTGCAGCAGTTCTGGCTGGAGCGTTGTGAGGCTGCCGGCGTGCAGTGGCTGCGCGGGCAGGCACTGGAGTTGGCGGTGGAGGAGGGGCGCAGTCGGGTGCGCACTGCCCCCGCGAGTGATGGCGAGGCCGGTGGCGCTGCTCCAGCCGTGATCGAGGCGCGGCTGGTGGTGGATGCCAGCGGCCACAAGGCGGTATTTGTGCGGCGGCCCGACCAGGGGCCGGTGGCGGGCCAGGCGGCCTACGGGGTGTTGGGCCGGTTTACGGCGCCGCCGGTGGAGCCGGGGCAATTCGTGCTGATGGATTACCGCTCCGACCATCTCAGCGACGCGGAGCGACAGGAGCCGCCCACCTTTCTGTATGCGATGGACCTGGGTGGCGGTCGCTTCTTCGTGGAGGAAACCTCCCTCGCCCTGGCGCCGCCGGTGCCCTATGCGGCGCTGCAGCAGCGGCTGGAGCGGCGCCTGGCCCACCGCGGCGTGGCGATCACGCAGGTGGAGCACGATGAATTCTGCCTGTTTCCGATGAATCTGCCCCTGCCGGATCTGGAGCAGCCGGTGCTGGGCTTCGGTGGGGCCGCGGCGATGGTGCATCCGGCCTCGGGCTACATGGTGGGGGCCCTGCTGCGCCGGGCCCCTGCGGTGGCCGCAGCGGTGGCGGCGCGGCTGCGGGCTGAACCGGCCGCCACTTCGGCGGAGCTGGCCGCAGCTGGCTGGCAGGCGCTCTGGCCCCCGGAGCTACGCCGTAAACAGGCCCTCTATCAATTTGGGCTGGAGAAATTGATGCGCTTCTCCGAGCCCCAGCTGCGCAGTCACTTCGCCAGCTTCTTCTCCCTGCCCAGCGTCCAGTGGTATGGCTTTTTGACCAATACGCTCAGCCTGGGCGAGCTGCTGGCGGCGATGCTCGCCCTATTTGCCACGGCACCCTGGAGCGTGCGCTGGGGCTTGATGGGCATGCGGGGCCGGGAGTTGCAGCTGGGACTGCGCATGCTGGATCCCTAGTTTTGTGCCTAGGCCTGGACCGGCGCCGGCAGCCAATCGGCTGCGTTGAGCAGGGGGAATAGGCCGTCTTCGATGGCTATCGCCTTGAGCCATTTGGTGGGTAGCTCGGTGCCGTTTTCGATCGCATCCAGCAGGCGCCAGAAGCGATCAAGGTGGCGCTCGATCCTTTCTTTGGCCAGTCCGGTGGTGGTGCCCGCCCGCAGGATGAAGCTCCAATCAGAGCTTTGGGCCAGCAGCAGCTCCCGGCCCGCCTGGGTGAGCAGGTCTCGCTGGGCTGGGCTGCCAACGCCGCGCTGAACCCGAGCCACCATGGCCTGGGAGGCCCGTTGCCACTCGGCCACCACCCAGGCGTTGGTCTCGTTGAGCCAGTAGTCGTGGTAGCCCCCCTGGCCCCAGCTGCTGGGGGAGGGGCGGCACACCTGCAGGGGCTCGACGCCTCCGAGGGCCTCCCGCAGGGTCACCAGGCGCACGCCGGCCTCATTGGCCTGGCGGAATAGGGCAGCTAGAAACTGGGGCCCCTCAAACCACCAATGGCCAAATAGCTCGGCATCGAAGGGGGCCACCAGCAGCGGCCGGCGCTCCATCGAGCGGGCCAGGCCGCTGAGCTCCTCGGCTCGGCCCTGCAGGTAGGTGGCGGCATGCTCCTCGATGCGCTCGGCGGCAACTGCGGGTTCGTAGGGCTGTTTCTGGTCGAGGGGGCAGCCCTGGGCCGTGACCCGGTGCAGTTTCAGGCCGAGGGGCCGGCGGCTGGTGATTGCATGGCTGGCTAGTTCGCTGTCGGGTAGATCCCAGCCCAGGTCGCGGTGGAATTCCCGGTAGGCGCCGTCGCCGGGGTAGCCCTCGCGGGCGCTCCACACCGGCAGGGTGGCGCTGCTGTCGCGGCCGAAGAAGGCTGCCCCAGCCGGCGAGCAGATCGGTGCGAACACGCCATAGCGGGGGCGGGGTTGGGCGTGCAGCAGACCGTGGGCATCGAGCACCGAGTAGCGCAGACCGCAGCCCACCAGCTGCTGATCGAGGCCTTCGTAGTAGGCGCATTCCGGCAGCCAGATGCCTAGGGGCCGCTCACCCAGCAGGCGTTCGTGCTCGCGCACTGCGGTGATCAGCTGGGCCCGCACCGCCTCTGGCACCTGGCGCAGCAGGGGCAGGTAGCCGTGGGTGGCGCCGCAGGTGATCAGGTCGAGCACCCCCTGTTGCTGCAGCCTGCGGAAGCGGGGGATCAGTTGCCCCTTGGCCTGACGCCACTGGTTCACCACCGTCTCGAGTTGGGCAGCTAGGTGGCTGGCGGCTGCTGTTTGGTCTTCCGGGGCTTGCTGCAGCAGCTCCTGACGGACGGCGATCCAGGCCAGGAAGCGGCCATTGAGCTGGGGATCGGCCAGCAGGGAAAGCAGGGTGGGCGAGAGGCCGAGGGTGAGCCGGGGGCGCTGGCGCCGGTCAGCGGCGGCGGCCTCGAGCACGGCCAGCAGCGGCAGGTAGCACTCCTGGAGCGCTTGGAAATACCAATCTTCCTCAAGCGAACCGGGTTCGCTGGAGCGCACGTAGGGAAGATGCGCGTGGAGGACTAGGGCCAGATCGCCTGCGGCCATAACCATCCTGCGATAACGGCACTCTAGGCGTAGTGCCCGCATACAATGGGCTATCTCATAGTCATTCCGCCTAGAGGGGCTCCCTTATGGCCCGCGATCCCGGCCGCGTATTGATCTTTGATACCACCTTGCGCGATGGCGAGCAGTCGCCTGGCGCCAGCCTGAACCTCGAGGAGAAGCTGGCGATCGCCCAGCAGTTGGCGCGGCTGGGGGTGGACATCATCGAGGCCGGCTTCCCCTTTGCCAGCCCCGGAGATTTCAACGCAGTGCAGCGCATTGCCGAAACCGTTGGCACGCCGGAAGGGCCGGTGATCTGCGGCCTGGCTCGGGCAGCTGCCGGCGACATCAAGGCCTGCGCTGATGCGGTGGCGCCCGCTGCTAAGCGGCGCATCCACACCTTTATTGCCACCAGCGACATCCATCTCGAGCACAAGCTGCGCAAGAGCCGCGCTGAGGTGCTGGCGATCACCGCCGAGATGGTGGCCTACGCCCGCTCGCTGGTGGACGACGTGGAATTTTCCTGCGAAGACGCCGGCCGCAGTGATCCGGAGTTCATGCATCAGGTGATCGAGGCGGCGATCAGCGCCGGCGCTACCACGATCAATATTCCCGACACCGTGGGTTACGCCACCCCAGCGGAATTCGGCGCCCTGATCGCCGGTATCAATGCCCAGGTGCCCAACATCGACCAGGCGGTGATCTCGGTGCACGGCCACAACGACCTGGGCCTGGCGGTGGCCAACTTCCTCGAGGCGGTGAAAAACGGCGCCCGCCAGCTGGAGTGCACGATCAATGGCATAGGTGAGCGGGCTGGCAACGCCTCGCTCGAGGAGCTGGTGATGGCGCTGCACGTGCGGCGCAGCTACTTCAACCCCTTCCTGGGGCGGCCAGCGGAGAGCACCGAGCCGCTCACGGGCGTGCGCACCGAGGAGATCACCAAGACCTCGCGGCTGGTGAGCAACCTCACCGGCATGGCGGTGCAGCCCAATAAGGCGATCGTGGGCGCCAACGCCTTTGCCCACGAGAGTGGCATCCACCAAGACGGCGTACTCAAGAACCGCCTCACCTACGAAATCATTGATGCCCGCACCGTTGGTTTGGCGGACAACCGCATCTCCCTGGGCAAACTCAGCGGGCGCAGTGCCTTCCGGGCCCGGCTTGAGGAGCTGGGCTACACGCTCGAGCGTGAGGACCTCGACGATGCCTTCGCCCGCTTCAAGGAGCTGGCTGATCGCAAGCGGGAAATCAGCGACCGCGATCTAGAGGCGATCGTGAGCGAGCAGGTGCAGCAGCAAGATGGCGGCAGCTTCACCCTCAAGAGCGTGCAGGTGAGCTGTGGCACGGGCTTGCAGCCCACCGCCACCGTCACCCTGGTAACGGCGGATGGCGCCGAGCTCAGCGAGGCGGCGATCGGCACCGGGCCGGTGGACGCGGTGTGTCAGGCGCTCAATCGGCTGGCCCAAGTGCCCAATGAGCTGGTGGAATTTTCGGTGAAATCGGTCACCGAAGGCATCGATGCCATGGGTGATGTGACGATCCGGCTGCGCCACGAGGGCGTGCTCTATTCGGGCCACTCCGCCGACACGGACATCGTGGTGGCCGCCGCCCAGGCCTTCGTGAACGCCCTCAATAGGCTGGTAGCCGGTGGGCGTCACCAGCCGCTGCACCCCCAGAAGGCTCCGCTGCCCGTAGTGGGCGATCTGCCCCTGGCCGACCGGCCACGGGTTTAGGCCTGTGGGTCTATGCCTGTGGATCTGGTCGTTTGGGTGCGGCGTTTCAGCTTGGGTTCGCGTCCCTGGGTCGGCGATGTTTTTATTAATTAGCTAAGCCAAGACTAAGCTAAGCGCCAAAACACGACTAAGCGCCAAAGCACGAAATCCCCCACCCCTGGCCAGTCCCCCCGCCTGAGTCATCTTCTTCCCCTCAGCTCCCCCGCCATGAGCCTGCCCTTCTCAGGACCGCGCCGCTCACGGCTCAGTGCCGCCGCCCAGCTGATTTTGCTGTTGCTGGTGGCCCTGGCGATGCTGGTGCCGCTGCTGTGGCTGGTGAGCACCTCGCTGAAGGGTCCGGCGGAGGACATTTTCACCAGCCCGCCAGCCCTCTGGCCCAGTCAGCCCAGCTTTGAGGCCTACAGACGCCTTTTTAGCGACAATCCAATCGGCACCTACTTGCTCAATAGCACGATTGTGAGTGGCCTGGCGGTGCTGGCCAATGTGCTCTTCTGCTCGCTGGCGGCCTATCCCCTGGCCCGCATGAATTTTCGCGGCCGGGGCTTGGTGCTGGCCCTAGTGGTAGCAACGATTTTGATCCCCTTTCAGGTGGTCATGATTCCGCTCTACCTGTTGATGGTGCAGATCGGCCTGCGCAACACCCTTTGGGCCCTGATCATTCCCCAGGCGGCCACCGCCTTTGGCATTTTCCTGCTGCGGCAGAGCTTCCTGGGGGTGCCGGTGGAGCTGGAGGAGGCGGCCCGCTGCGATGGCTGCACGCCGGTGGGGGAGTGGTGGAACGTGATGATTCCAGCGGCCCGGGCCGACCTGATCACCCTGGCGATGTTCGTGTTCATCGGTACCTGGAGCGATTTTCTCTGGCCCCTGGTGATCCTCGATGAACCCGAGCTCTACACGCTGCCACTTGGTCTGCAACAGCTGGCCAGCAGCTTTTCGCTCGACTGGCGCCTGGTGGCGGCAGGAGCGGTGATTTCGATCCTGCCGGTGCTGGTGGTGTTTATCGGCCTGCAGCGCTACATCCTGCCCAGCGCCGCCGGCGATGCAGTCAAAGGCTGAAAACCAGTGAGGGATTGAAAAGCTCCTGCTTGATCAGTTTGTAGATGCAGGGGGGCGCACAGGCGGCAGGGGCGGCACCCCCAAAGGCAGCTCATCGCTTTTCGGGTCAGTCGCTTCGCTGGGGCGGGCTGCGCGCAACTTGCTGAGCTCAGCCCGCAGGTTTGCGGTTTCGCGGCTCAGCCCATCGATGCGGGTGCCGTTGCGCTCCACCGCCTGCAGCCGCTCCACGGTGGTGCGCAGCTGCTGTTCCAGGCCAGTGGTGCGATCGAGGGCCCGGCTGTTCTCCAATCCCTGCACCCGCTCCTGCAGCTGGCGGATCGTGTCGTTTTGCTGGCGGGATTTACCCACGATCACCAAAAAAAGCACCACCAGCATTGCCGTGACACCGGCCTGCAGCCAGGGCACCCAGGCGAGAGAAGCGCCGTTGGGGCTGGCTTCGGTGCTGATCGCGGCTTGGTCAGGGGCTGGGGTCATCAAGGCAAGCAGCCAGTTCTGCCTATATGCTGGCGGGCAGAAGGAGTTTTGTCAGGGGTGGCTGGGGGATTGTGAGGTGTTTGCAGGCAGGAGGCCAGGCAGTTTTTAAGCCATCTCTTGATGGACACCCGCCACGTTTCCGGCCTGGATTACGAATTTGGTTTCGTAATAAACCATGTTGCAGCCAAAGGCTACTGAGTTCAACGTGGCGCTACCGCGGCAAGTTGCTGCGGATCGCAGCGGCTCCAGGCGTTGCGATCCGCAGCTGTGCTGCCAACTCCTAGGGCCAGCAAGGCTTTTTCGGCCTGCTGCTGGCGGGCCTTGCTGCGTTGCCGCTTGGCCTCCTGCTCACCCTGCCAGTAGCGGCGCTCGGCGCGATCGCTGCTGCGCCAGACCGCCAGGGCCTGCTCATAGCGCTCCTGCTCAAGCTCCTGGTCTTCGCGGGTGAAGCGTGCCAGCAGCTCCGGATCTGGTGCCGCAGGCCTCCGAAGGGGGGAGTAGGCCTGTTGCTTGAGATTGGCTAGCTCGCTGCTGCTGCGCCGCAGCTCCTGCAATTGACGCTGCACCGCTGGCTGCTGGCCGCGGCAGCGGCTCACCAGGGCACTCAGCTGCCGCTGGGCTGCCTCCGCCTGCTCGCGCTTTTGCCGCTCCGCGCCATTGCAGCCCAGCAGCGTTAGCGCCATCAAGGTGGTGCAAAAAAGGTTGGCCGTGGCGCGCCGTTGCTGCATTGGTGCCCTTAGGCAGCCCTACGGCCTAACTCGCCAGCGGGCGGCAGAAACTGCCACAGCCGCCGGTAGGCCTCCAACTCCAGATCACCCCAGCCCACTAGCTCGGGGTTGCTGCTCTGGATCGCCTGATAGAGCTCCTGCCGGCTACCCGGCAGGACCTTCAAGCGAAGGATGGAGAGGGCCTCCGTCCGCTGCATGGGTGCTTGAAAACTCCCTCCAACCAACCGGATCTCGCTACCCGTGTCAAGCCACTCAGACCTGCGGCTGGTCTCCAGCTGCACCAATTCATCAGCCATTGCCCTAGTGCCCCAGCCGCCGGGCGGCTCTCAGCAGCTCCGCTTCCGTGGCCCCGTACACCGCTTCTGCTTCCGCGGCGCTGCGGCCGATGCAGGTCATGCCGAGCTTGCCGTATTGCGACAGGCAGCCCAGCAGGTGAAACACGCTGCCGCGCAGCTGGGACGGGTCGAAGTGCAGGCCCGCCTCAGCCACGATGTCGATCAGATCCACCGGCAGCAGCCCGCGCAGGTGCGGCGCCGTGAGGTTGTCGGTGGCCTTGTAGTGCAGGGCCGGGCCGCTGGGGGCGTGATACAGCCCGCTGGCTGGATCGAGGCTGCCGCTGGTGATGGCGCTTAGCGCCATGTAGGGGTGGGTGGTGCCGCCCTGGCGCAGGTTCACCTCGATCGCCTGCAGATCCCAGCGATCGCCAAAGCGCCGGGCGATGAAATCCACCGCATAGCGCTCCAGCGCGCCCTCTGCCGCTAGCGCCTCGCCCACCGCCTGGCCGTGGCGCATCAGCTTGGCCCGGTAGGACTCGGCCGCCGGGAAGCTGCAGCCCAGGTAGGTCTGGCCGCTGGGGCCGCCTAGCACCTGCTCATGGCTCGAGAGCACCTCCACCGCGCCGGCCTGCCCTCCCCTGCCGGGATAAATCGTGCCCTGCACGCTTGGTGAGCTGAGCTCCTCCCCTCCCTCCAGCCAAGCCTCCACCAGCGCCCCCTGCACCGCCAGCTGCTCCTTCCAGCTGGCGGCTGGCATCGGCAGAGCCTCCAGGGCCTGCCGCAGCCGCCGCCGCCGCTCAGCGCCACTGAGTCCCGCCAGCTGCAGGGGTTCGAGCGGCAAAGGGGCATTGCCCTCGCCGCTGAAGCCCTCATTGAGCTTCACCACGCACTGGCGCAGCTCGGGGTGGGCTTCCCAAAGCTCAGCCGCCGCCTCGGTGAGGTCGTCGAGGTTGTGGGTGAGGGCCGAGCCGGGGGGGTGGGGCACGCCGCAGCGGGCGAACAGCTCGCGGCTGCCGGCCTTGCTGCCCCAATAGCCCAGGGCCGGATCGGTGCCCAGCAGCGGCACCTGCAGCCGCTCCGAGAGCTGGCGTTCCAGGTCGCTCACAACAAAGCAGTTGATGAAGCTGCGCCCCGGCCGCAGCAGCTCGGCGATGCGCCCCAGCAGGGCCGGCCGCTCCAGCAGCTTGGCGGTGAGGGGTCGGCTGGAGGCGTCGTCGGTGTCGACTAGGTGCAGCCGCCGCCGCGCATGGGAGGTGGGCACCCCCGGCAGCAGCTCCAGCACCGCATCCACCACCAGCTCCCCCAGCGGTTTGCTGGTGGCATACACCATGCGCACCCCCGGATCCCGCAGCCGGATCAGCGAAAACAGTTGGCGCTCCTCGTAGTGGTGGGCGCCGGTCACCAGGTCGATCTGGTTCTGGTCCATCGACAGCGACGGCACCATCAGCACGTCCACATCCGGCCCCTGGGCTGCGGTGCTCTGGCCCCACTGCGGCTGCAGTTGGGCCTGGAGCTCGCGGAAGCTGAGCAATGTCATGGGAGTGGGGGCAGGATCGAGTGCCAGCTCCCATGCTGACGGCACGCTCGCCCAACCCCCATGGCAGTTCCTTTGGTTAGTCCTGCTGTGCGCGCCCTTGGCTACCTGGCGGCGTTGCTCACCACCTTGAGCTTCTTCCCCCAGGCCCTCAAGACCCTGCGCAGTGGCGACACCAGCGCCATCTCCCTGCGCATGTACGGCCTGTTTACCGCCGGCATTGCCCTGTGGGCCATCTACGGGTTTTACACAGGCGATGGCCCCTTGATCGTGGCCAACCTGGTCACCCTGGTGCCCGCGGGGATCGTGTTGGAGCGCAAGCTGCAGTCCCTGCGCGCTCCGCGCCGATGAGCGCCCGGATCCGCCCAGCCCTGGACTCGCTGCTGCACGGCCTGATCAGTCTGGGCCTCGGTGCCCTGCTGGCCGCCTTCATCCTGGCTGGTGCCAGCCAGCAGGGGGGGCAGGGCAACTCCCAGCTAGCTGCCGACAGCCTGCGCATGCTCTGGTCGCCGGCGATATTTGCCGGGGTGGGTGTCCTGCTGATTGCCAATGGGCTGCTGCGCTGCCTGTGGCTGCTGCTGAAGAGGCAGCAGCGGGCTAAGCCCGTGCTGGTGCGGAGTACTCCTGGGCGCACCGTTGCTGCTGAGCCGGCTGTCGCCGAGTTAGCACCGCCGCCCCCGGATGCCTACCGGCGGGCCTGCGCTGAGCTTGGAGTCGAGCCAGGCAGCGACTGGGCCCTGGTGCGCTCAGCCTGGCGCCGCAACCTGCCCCAGTGGCATCCCGATCAGGGCGGCGCGCTAGATGTCTGGCGGCGCAAGCTGGCGGCCTACACCCTGCTCGAGGCCTGGCAGCAATTTGAGGAGCCGCGCTAGGCGCTGTAGCCCTTTCTGGCTGGGATCGGGTAGGCGATGCGCCGGTGGCGCATCCGCCGCCACACCCGCACGAAGGCCCGGATCAGTAGTTCCAGTTCGGCCCGACTGATGCCGCTTTCGGCTAGCTGGTTGTCGTCTTGGCGAGCTTCGATGATGCGGCGCACCATCTGGCGAGCCTCGCTTTCGCAAGTGCCGGGCGGCAGGGAGCGCAGGGCGGCTTCGCAGCCATCGGCCAGCATCAAGATCGCCGTCTCCCGGCTGCGGGGCGTTGGCCCCCGATAGCGGAAGCGCTCCTCGGCAACGCCCGGATCCCGTTCGCGGGCATGGTGCAGGAAGTAGCCCATTTTCAAGGTGCCCTGGTGCTCTGGAATGAAGTCGGCCAGGGGCCGTGGCAGCCGGTAGCGGCGGGCCAGCTTCAACCCCTCATCCACATGGGCCTGCAGGATGGCGGCGCTGGCGAAGGGGTCGTCAAGGCTGTCGTGCGGGTTGGCGCCCTCGCCCTGGTTCTCGATAAACCATTGGGGGCCGTGCAGCTTGCCTACGTCGTGATATAGCGCCCCGGTGCGCACCAGATCGATGTCGGCCTGGATGGCCCGCGCCCCCTCCTCAGCTAGGCCCGCGATCATCAAGGTGTGCTCGAAGGTGCCGGGTGCTTCCACCGAGAGCCGCCGCAGCAGGGGCCTTTGCAGGTCGGCCAGCTCCATCAACCGCGCCCGCGTCACCAGGCCAAAGAAGGTTTCCACCAGCGGCGCCAGCAGCAGGCCCGCCATCAGCAGGCCGCCCAGCAGCAGGGCTTCGCTCACGAGGTCCACCTGGGCCACCGCTCCCGGCCCCTGCAGCCCCCATTGAAGTGGTAGCCACTGCAGCAGCAGACCGGCGCCGGGCAGCAGCACCGCCAGTTGCAGTAGTTCGGCCCGGCTGCGCTGTCGTCCGGCCGCCAGGGCAGCCACGCTGCCCACCGCTGCCGCCACCAGCAGCCTCACTCCCATCAGGGCCGTGATCGGCATCGGCCACAGGAAGCTGGCTGCCGCCAGCCAGGCCAAGCCGCAGGGGGTGCCCAGCCCTTGGGCCAGCAGCAGCGCCGGGGGCACCAGCAGCACCAGCGGACTCGCCAGGGGCCCCAGCCAAAGCGCAAAACCCTGCACTACCAGCAGTGCCCCCAGGGCCAGCAGCGCTTGCCGCGGCTCCAGGCAGGCCCGCCAGCGGCGCAGCACCAGCACCAGCACGCCAGCCATGGCCAGCGCTTCTAGGAAGTGACCAAGCCAGGCCAGGGGCCGCGGCCGCCGGTTCACCAGGCCGAAGTAATCAAGTACGTCAAAGGCCTGGGGGCTGATCGTGTCGCCCTGACGGGTGATCAGATCTCCCTGCTGCACCGTGATCGTGGGGATCCCCTGCTGGGTGATCAACGCCTCGATGCGCCGCTGGCTCAGGCCTGGATCACTGCGCAGGTTGGAGTGGCCCTGCAGGGAGCTAGCCAAAAGCCGTGCCCCCAGCCCCCGCGGTAGCGGTGCCAAGGGCTCGAGCTGCAGGGTGGCCGCCTGAAGCAGCTGGCCTTCTGCGACCCCAGCTGCCAGCCCCTGGCTGAGCATGCGCAGCTGGGCTTGGCGCACCTCCCGGCCCCAGGCCGTGAGCTGGGTGCCCCCGGCCCCCCGCAGCCAATTGCGCTCTTCGGTGGTAATTGCCACCGGTTCGATGCGCTGCTGGTCTGATTTGGCCTGCTGCTCCACCGCCTGCAGATCCTGCTCCAATTTCTGACGCAGCTGCCTGTTGACCTGCTCATCCACCACCTGCACCGTGCTGCGAGGCACCACCTCCTGGCGCCGCTCCTCCAGGGCATTGCTATCCACCACCTTTGCCGCCTGCGGTGCCCTAGCAGTGAAGGGAGCCTCCATGCCGGGTCGCAGGTTTGGCTCCACCAACCAGGGCCAACTCGATACCAGTGCCACCAGGGCGCACACCAGCAGCACTGACGCTGTATCGCGATTGCGCCAAACCCCCGGCGAATGCCGCGGGCGCTCCAGCCGCAATAGCTGCCGCCACAGGGTTCGCAGCCGCCTTAACACCATTCCAAAACGCTAGCGGGCCCTAGGCCGGGCGGGATTGCAAGCTGGGGAGGCGTGCTTGCTTTCTGCACCATGGCCACCCTTATGGACGGCCGCCAGCTGGCCGGTGAGATCGAACTCCGGTTGCAGGCGACGATCGCTGAGCGACTGGCAGCCGTGGGGCGCCCGCCTGGTTTGGCGGTGTTGCGGGTGGGCGACGACCCGGCCAGTGGCGTCTATGTAGCTAATAAGGAAAAGGCCTGCGCCCGGGTGGGCATCACCAGCCTCGGCGCCCACCTCAGCGCCACGGCCAGCGCTGCCGAAGTGCTGGCCGCGGTGCAGCAGCTCAACGCCGATATCGCCTGCGACGGCATCCTGCTGCAGCTGCCCCTGCCTGCCGGCCTCGATGAAGGCCCGCTGCTGCTGGGGATCGACCCGGAGAAGGATGCCGACGGCCTGCACACTTTGAATCTGGGCCGGCTCCTCAAGGGTGAGCCGGGGCCGCGTAGCTGCACCCCCGCTGGTGTGATGGCCCTGCTGGCCCGCCACGGCGTGGCCCTTTCCGGCCAGCGGGCCGTCGTGGTGGGCCGCAGCATCTTGGTGGGCCAGCCGATGGCGCTGATGCTCCAGGCCGCCGATGCCACCGTGAGCGTGGCCCACTCCCGCACCACTGATATTGCTGCCCTCACCCGCCAGGCCGACGTGCTGGTGGTGGCCGCCGGCCGGCCCCGCATGATCGGTGCTGAGCATGTGAAACCTGGTGCCGTGGTGATTGATGTGGGCATCCACCGCACCGAGAGCGGCCTATGCGGCGATGTGCGTTTTGAGGAGGTGGAGCCCCTCGCCAGCGCCATCAGCCCCGTGCCCGGTGGCGTGGGCCCGATGACTGTCACCATGCTGCTGGTGAACACCGTGGTGGCCTGGTGCCGCCGTGCCGGCGTCGAGCACGGCCTGGGCGATTTGGTCCCCTGAGCGGGCGGGGCCCGACCAGCGCCGCTCTAATAAGGCGGGCTAGCTGTATCCAGGTTTGGCTGTTGATACCCAGGTTTGGGTATTTTTACCGTCAGCACTCCCAGTCAGTTAACCAATGCTTCTATAAGGTCTTTGATTTTGGAGTCTATGAATGGAGATCTCTATAGTTTTGTCACAGGTTCTCCGGGCTCAGGAGTCCGTGGAGTTGCTCTTGGACGAAGAGGTCCATGGCAAGCATTTCAGCCAAATTTCCGAGGCGCTGGAAGCGCTTAAGCTCGCTGAGATGCGTAGCTATGAACTGTTGAAAGAGCGTTCAGCGGTGCTCGGTAAGTGCATGACCACGTTGTCGTACACACCGAAAAGTAGGTAGGACTTGCTGCCTTTTTAATATTTATCCCACTGGAATTAACCATCCTCGTGCAGCAGGGCGTAGGCCGACCCCTTGCGTTTGAAAACCTCCAATCCCGGGCCTGTCAGCTTGGCAACGATGGTGGGGGGCCATGGGCGGCTGGAGGGCTGAGAACCGGGCTTTTGCAATGGAAATGTTTTTACGCGCCTGACTGCCAGGAGGTTGCCTGAGAGAATCCCTGCGAACAACCTGATTGGCATGACGGCGGCGGACTCCAGCCCCTTTGACTTCGCTGCCTATCTGGAGGCGACCCGCGTGCGGGTAGAGGCGGCCCTTGATGGCTCCCTGGGGCCGGAGCGGCCCGAATCCCTGCGCGAGGCGATGCGTTATTCGCTGCTGGCCGGTGGCAAGCGGCTGCGGCCGATCCTCTGCCTGGCGGCCTGTGAGCTGGCTGGCGGCAACAGCGAACTGGCCATGCCCACGGCTGTGGCCCTTGAGATGGTGCACACCATGTCGCTGATCCACGACGACCTGCCGGCGATGGACAACGACGATCTGCGCCGCGGCCGCCCCACCAATCACAAGGTGTATGGCGAAGCCAACGCCATCCTGGCCGGTGATGCCCTGCTCACCCGCGCTTTTGAGATGGTGGCGCTGCGCAGCCCAGGTGTGCCGGCCGAGCGCTTGCTGGCGGTGGTTGGCGAGCTATCCCTGGCTTCTGGCGCCCCCGGCTTGGTGGGAGGTCAGGTGGTGGATCTGGAGTGCGAGGCCAAATCCGTCGATCTCGACACCCTCGAATACATTCACCTGCACAAAACCGGCGCTCTGCTGCGGGCCTGCGTGCTCACCGGCGCCCTGATCGCCGGCGCTTCCGAAGACTTGCTGGCCGCCCTGCGCACCTACGCCCGCGGCATTGGTTTGGCCTTTCAGATCATCGACGACATTCTTGATGTCACCTCCAGTAGTGAGGTGCTTGGCAAAACCGCCGGCAAGGATCTCACCGCCGACAAAACCACCTACCCCAAGCTGCTGGGCCTAGAGGAGTCGCGCCAGCGGGCTGATGCCCTGGTGGCCGAGGCCAAGGCCGCCCTGGCTCCCTGGCAAGCCAGTGCCGCGCCCCTGCTGTCCCTGGCCGACTACATCACGAGCCGCGACCGATGAGTAACCCCGTGCTGATTGGCGTCTTCGATAACGGCGTGCTCTGGTGGGGCCTGGCGGCCTGTGGCGCTGCCCAGCTCTCCAAGCTGGTGATTGAGCTGGTGGTGCATCGCCGCTGGAATCCGCGGGTGCTGGTGGAAACCGGTGGCATGCCCTCGAGCCACTCGGCCCTGCTCACCGGCACCACCGCAGCCCTGGGTTGGGTGCAGGGCTTTGAGGGGCCCCTGTTTGCCCTGGCGGCCGTGCTCTGTTTTGTGGTGCTCTACGACGCCTCTGGCGTGCGCCGCGCCGCCGGCCTCACCGCCGCCCGCGTTAATGAGATGGGACCGGACGCCAAGCCCCTCAAGGAAAATCTCGGCCACACCCGCCTGGAGGTGCTGATCGGTGCCCTGATCGGGCCGCTGGTGGCCTTGCCCGGTCTGGTGCTGGCTGGCTCGCCGCTGCATCTGGCCCAGGGCCTGGGCTGGTTCACCGCGGTTGGTTGACCCCGCTGCGGCCCTCACCGCCGACCAGCAGGTCGCAGTAGAGGCTTTTGCCGATTGGCTGGCGGCGCCCGCAGATGGCACGCCCTTTGTGCTTAGTGGCTACGCCGGCACCGGCAAAACCTTCCTCTCGATGCGCTTTCTGGCCCAGGTGGAGGCCACTGGCCTCTGCTGGACCGTGGTGGCCCCCACCCATAAGGCCGTGGGTGTGCTGCGCTCCTACCTGGCTGGGGCTGGCCTTTCGCCCACCTGGTTTCCTTCCACCATTCACCGCTTGCTGCGGCTGAAACTCAAGCGCCAGCGCGATATCGAGCGCTGCGAGGAAACCGAGCAAACCGCCGTCGCCCTCGAGCACCTGGGCCTGGTGCTGATCGATGAGGCCTCGATGGTGGACTCCACCCTGCTGGAGATCAGCTTGCGCTGCGCCCACCCTTTTCGCACCCGGCTGGTGTTTGTGGGCGATCCGGCCCAGTTGCCGCCGGTTGGTGAACCCGTGAGCCCGGTGTTCAGCCTGGGCCGGGCCAGCCGGGCCGAGCTGCGCCAGGTGGTGCGCCACCAGGGGCCGGTGCTGCGCCTGGCCTCGGGGTTGCGCCAGGGCGACCTGCCCTGCCGCCGGCCGCCGCCGCTGCCGCCGATCCGCAACGCCAGCGGTCAGGTGGCCCTGCTGGAGCGCGGCGCCTGGCTGCAAGCCGCCCAGGCCGCCCTGCGCCGCAGCGCCGAAACTGACAACCCCGATCTAGCCCGCATCCTCTGCTACACCAACCGCTCCCTCGAGCAGCTGGTGCCGATCGCCCGCCGCGCCCTGCACGGCGAGATGGCCGACCAGCTGCCGGTGCTGCCAGGGGAGGTGCTGATCACCCGCGCTGCCGTGATGGCCCCTGCCTGCCGCGAGGGCGAAGATGCCGCCGAGGAGCCCGACATGCTGCTGGGCTCCAACCGGGAGCTGGTGGTGCGCGATGTCATCCCCGAGCGCTGCGATCTGGCCGACTTCGGCGTTACTGATGCGCCGGTGATCGATACCCTCACCGCCCGGGTGGAGGCCGGCGATAGCCAGCTGAGCCTGCGGCTACTGCCGCCCCTGGGCTCGGCGGCCCGGATCGCCCTCGAGGCTGTGTTGGCCCGCCTACGCCAGCAGGCCAAGGACGCCGGCAAGCAGGACGGCAAGGGCCTGTGGCGCCGTTTTTTCCTGGTGCGAGATGCCTTTGCCTCTCTAGGTCCGGCCGCCGTTCTCACCGTCCATCGCAGCCAGGGCAGCACTTTTGCCGAGGTGTTTGTCGATGGCGATGTGTTCTGGCCCAGCGACACCGTGCTGCGCCGCCAGCTGGTGTACGTGGCCGTGAGCCGGGCCAGCCAGGCGGTCACGCTCCAGGCCGGCGCTCCGGGTGCCGGGCCCAGCGCCCTAGCCGACCAGCAGCTCTGGAGCGATTGGTTGCTTGATCAGAGGTAGGCGACGCTGCCATCGCCGCCGATCACAAGCGTGCCTGTTTGAAACTTGACCTCTTCGAAAGAACTGGAACTGCCGATACTTTCAAAGCTGATAGCCGTCATGGACACTCCACGCTGATCGGTGATGCTCTGGCCATTGGTGTAGTTGTATTCGTCAGTATTGTCTGAAATCACATAAGTACCCTCCTTAAGGAACAGGCTGTCGCGGTCGCCTCCGCCATCTACGGTTTGGGGGCCAAAGCCAATCAATCGATCAAAGCCAGGGCCCATATCCAGATATCCCTTGCCATCAAATCCCCCGCGGCGAACATTGACAAAGTCCGAACCCTTGCCCATATAGATGTAATTGTCGTTGCGCAGGCCGGCTAGAACGCCGACGCCTCTTAGGGTGTCGTTGCCGCTGCCCATGTCGAGGTAGCCGCTGTTGGTGATGCCTTCCTGTCTGCGGCTTTTGCCGAGCATCAGGTCTTCGCCGCCTTCGCTGTAGATATTGCCTTGATTTTCCAGGCCTCTGGAGTTTGCGGAGATACCAGTGATCGTGTCATCTTCCAGGCCGGTGTTAATCGTGTCTTCGTTGTATAGCCCTGATTCCTGATCTGATTCACCGCGTACCAGATCGTTGCCAGCCTGGGTTTTCAAGCTGCCGCTGATCCTTACCCCGCTGATTTCTTCGCTGCTGCCATTGATGATGTCATCGCCGGCTAGGGTTTTAGCATTGAAGCGGCCGGAGAGGCGAATCCCTTCTTCGCTATCCCGCACCCGATCCCGGCGTGGAGTCCAACGTCCATCTGTGCCATTAGACCAGCCTTTGTTGGTGAGTTGCGTGGTCATGGTGTTTATATTTTGTTGGCTTTTTCATCTTGACCACGTTGAATGGCTTTGGGCCTGAGTAATGCACATCTGGCCCACTTTGCTCCAGATCTGCGATCTGCTCAGCTCAGGCCAGCCGCAGGCCTTCGATGCCCTGCCAGCCCAGATACACCGCCAGGGCCACGCTCACCAGGCCCACCAGCAGGTCGCCCTTGGCGAACAGCCACTGCTTGCCCCGCTCCAGCCCCACTAGTTTTTTGGATTTGGGGGACCGCGATCTTTTAACCGAGTCGGCCTTCGTGATCAGGTCGGACTCGATGATCACCAGTGCGTCTTTCTAGCCCAGCACAACTGGGGAATCCATCACCAGCGCTTCAGCGACGACGACGAGCCCCCGCAGTGACGAGCCTCCTCGCGCAGGCTCTTAGTCAAGTCGTGAAGCAACCGAAGAATGAATAGGGAAAGCGTGATGGGATGGCTTACCAAGTGATCTGGCTTAATTTTTTGCAAGGGAACTTCTAGTCAGCATGGCGCGAAATCCAAGTGCTGATCCCGTGGGTATTCCCAGGTTCAGCACGTTTTCTGCCCATGGCATCCCTCTCATCCCGCCTGCGGGCGGGTCTCGGTGTGGCCGCTCTTACGGCTGCTGCTCTTACCCTTCCGAGCTGTGCGGGCATCTGCGGCCCGCGCGGCGGTTGTGGGAGTAAGCAGGAGCAAAAGGCAGGAGGTTGCGGTGCTGCCAAATCGGGTGGCTGCGGCGCGGAGCGCTGATGCACCTGCGCCAGCGCTATCAGGCCGGTTGCCGCAGCCTGCGCCACTGGCTCATGGTCAATGAGCGGCATGGTTCCTTGGTGCGTGCTTGCACTGGTGAGGGGGTCGTGCTGGCCGATCGCCATTACCCCGAGGACGACTGGCGTGATCCGCTCAGCGGCGGCCAGGCTTATTACCACTGCCATCGGCCAGGTGAGGAGCATGGTCACCTGCACCTCTTTATGCCCGCCGAACCTGGAGCAGATCTCACCCATCTTCTGGCCATCGGTCTCGATCCCCGGGGTCTGCCCCTGAGCCTCTTCACGGTGAATCGCTGGGTCGCCAACGACGCTTGGCTCCCCGCACAGCTGAGCTGCCATCTTTTGGAGCGTTTTAGCCTTGCTGCGAGCGAGGCAGATCGGCACACCAGTGGATGGCTGGAGCAGTTACTCCGCTTCTATGCTCCAACAATTCAGTCTCTGCTGTTGGAGCGAGACCGAACCCTCGAGGATCGGGAAGGCTCACTGGAGCAGGCGCTTGAGGATCGGGATCTTGAGATCCCCAGCCAGCTGACCGTCGACTGGGGTGCCGATCTCGATTCCGTTCAACAGCAGTGGAAATCACATGTGGAGCAGCTTCGATCCGGCGCTGTTGCACCATCCGGCCGGGATGGTGCTGTTCGTGCTGGCCTATGCCGTGGCTGAAATGCTGCTGCTTCCAGCGCTGCCTGCCACGGTCCTGGCCGGCAGCGTCTATGGCCTGACGTTGGGGTCGTTCTTGGTAGTGCTGGGGGCATCCCTGGGAGCTATGGGGGTGTTCACGCTGGCGCGGTGTTGGCTGCGCCCCCAGGCCAGCCGTTGGTTGGAGCGCTCCCGGCACATGAAGGCCCTGCAGAGGGTGGTGAGCCAGGAAGGCCTGCGGGTGCTGTTGCTGGCCCGTCTCTCGCCTGTTCTCCCTTTCAACCTCCTGAACGTGGCTTACGGCCTTAGCGACATCCCTCCGCTCACCTTCGGCCTCGGTCTGATCGGTATCGTCCCTGGCACGGTGCTGTAAGTGGGGCTTGGGTCCGCTGTTGCCGATCCCCAAGCCGGTGCCGGGAGCCTGCACTTGATCGGACTGCTGGCCACGCTGGCCTGCGCGCTGCTCCTGGCGCGACGGTTGTTGCCCCGCTCTGCTCCAGCGCAGTCCGAGGACGATCCCTGAGCCTTCCTTCCTTTCCCATGACTGTGCAGCCACAGGCAGGTCCACTGCATTCCATGGAGTGACAGGTCTCGGGGCGATAGCGCTCTCTGCCAATCCCCATAGGTGTGCCGGCATGGTCTTGATGGGAGCCGTTGCCGGCTGCAGCGCAGCCAGCGAATAAATGCTCAGCCTCAGCGGATCCAGCACGGTGGCCCCCCTGGCCGCCGAGATCGCGGACGCGCGCAGCGGCACCGCCCAGATCGGTCTGGGGTAGAGGGCGCTCAAGTCGGAGGAAGCGGATCTGCAGGCCACCACGACCGCCATCGACGGGATTGCCCTGCTCGGAGATCACCGCTGCCTACCTCGATGGTGTCCGGGGCTGACGCGGCAGCGCTTCAGCAGCAGGAGCCACTCGTTGCAGCTGTGCCTGCCGCGGAGGAGGCAGCGGCTGCGGCAAAGGTTGTGGCCTCCGGTACTCCAAACGGCAGGGCTGTTCCGCAGCCCTCGAACAGGCCGTAGTGGCGGCTGAAATCGCCGATGAAGTTGAAGTGGGGTGCCAGCCGGCTGCCTTCGAGCATGCGGAAGGTGTTGCCGCAGACGGGAAACACCTTGCCGGCCTCGATCCAGTGGTGCTTGTCGAATGGCAGGGCGTGGGGGTGCTCGGCGATTGTGCCGCGATAGATCACCGCCTGGCCGTGGTCTTCGCAGGCATCCTCCAGCTCGGGGAGGTGGAACAGCCGGTAGGTGGCGGAGAAGAAGCGGATGGCGCCGGTGCGGGCGGCCAGCTCGGCATCGGTGATCTCCAGGGGCCGGTCGCTCACCAGGCGGGGATCGGCGAAACCGGACTGGCGGGCCAGGCGCAGAAAGTCGTTCCTGTAGAGGGCGCCGCTGAGGCATTCGCCGTAGAGCACCTCATCGTGGCGCAGCGCCTCGGGCACGCGCCGGTCGGCGTACACGTCTGCGAAGAAGAACTCACCGCCGCTCTTGAGCAGGCGCCGCACCCCGTTCAGCACGGCCAGCTTGTCGGCCGAGAGGTTCACCACGCAGTTGGAGATCACCAGATCGAAGCTGCCGGGCTCCAGGGGCAGCTGATCGAGCTGCTCGATGCGGCCCTCCAGGAACGTCACATTGGCGAAGCCGAACTGGTCGGCGTGGTGCTGCTGGTGCCGCCGGGCCACCGCCAGCTGCTCGGGCGTCATGTCCACCCCCACCACCGCGCCGTCGGGTCCCACCAGCTGGGCCAGCAGGTACACATCACGGCCACTGCCGCAGCCCAGATCCAGTACCCGCAGGCCCTCCAGCAGCGGCGGCACCACCAGTCCGCAGCCGTAGTAGCGCGACAGCACCTCGGGATGGATGCGGGCCAGCAGCGGACGCAGGGCTTCTGGCACGTTGCTGGCGTCGCAGCAGGCGTCGGTGCGCAGGTCGGCGCTGCTGCTGAGCGTGGCGCCGTAGTACTCCTGGACACTGCGGCTGACGTCGGTGGGGCTGGCCATGGAAGGTTGCAGGGGGTTGGACAGGAGGCTTCGGGGGGCTCAGCCGCGTCGCCGCCAGGCGTGATAGCGGCGCAGCCAGGGCATCAGGTGTTGGGGCACCCGCTGCTTCTTCCAGCTGGCGGCGGCGAACTTGTTGGCCTCCGCCATGGTGGGGTAGGCGTGAATGGTGGCAAAGATCCGGCCCAGCCCCAGGCCCCACTTCATCGCCAGTACAAACTCGGCCAGCAGTTCGCCGGCGTGCTCGCCCACGATCGTGGCGCCCAGGATGCGGTCACTGCCGGGCTGGGTGAGCACCTTCACGAAGCCCTGCTCGGCGCTCTCCACGATCGCGCGGTCGAGTTCGTGCAGGGGGAAACGGGTCACGTCCACGGTGATGCCCTGCTGTTCGGCGTCGGCTTCGGTGAGTCCCACCGTGGCCACCTCCGGTTCGGTGAAGGTGGTGCGGGGGATTACCCGGTAGTCGGCCTTGAAGGCGCGCAGGTTGCCGAACAGGGCGTTTACCGCCGCATACCAGGCTTGGTGGGCGGCGGTGTGGGTGAACTGGAACGGTCCGGCCACATCGCCGGCGGCGTAGATGTTGGGGTAGTTGGTCTGCAGGAAGTCGTTGGTGGTGACCGTGGCGCCGGTAGGAATGCCCAGCTCCTCCAGGCCGTAGCCCGTGAGCCGGGCGCGGCGGCCTAGGGCGCAGAGCACGGCATCGCAGGCGATCGCCCGCCCCTCGTCCCCCTGCCGCACCCGCACTGTTACCGCACCCTGTGGGCCGGGCTGGCGCTCGAAGCCGAGCACCTGGGCGCCCATCAGTAGGGTCACGCCGTCGGTTTCCAGGGCCCGCTGCACCTCGACGGCCACGTCCGCGTCTTCCTTGCTGAGCAGGCGCTCGCTGCGCTGGATCAGGGTGATAGGCAGGCCCAGCTGGGCCAGGGCCTGGGCCAGTTCGCAGGCGATTGGCCCACCCCCCAGAATCGCCATCCGCGGCTGCTCCAGCGCGCAGTTGCCCAGCCAGCTCCACACCGTTTCGCTGGTGAGCAGCGGCACAGCCTCGCTCCCCGGCCAGTGAGGCAGCACCGGCTCGGCGCCGGTGGCCAGCACGATCGCGCGCGCAGTGAGCATCTGATCTTCCCCATCGGCCCCCTGGATCGCCACGGTCCAGGGATCGAGCAGGCGGGCCTGGCCGCGCAGCACCTCCACCCCTAGGCCCTCGTAGCGCTCGACGCTGTCGTGGGGCGCAATCGCCTCCACCTTGGCTGCCACCCGGGCGAACACCTGCCGCACGCTCAGGCGCGGCTCCACCGGCTCTAGGCCGTAGCGGTCGGCGCGCCGCATGCGCGCCGCCAGCCGCGCCGAGCTGATCAGCGCCTTGCTGGGCACGCAGCCGGTGTTGAGGCAGTCGCCGCCCATCTCGGCGCGCTCCACCAGAGTCACGCGCGCCTTGACCGTGGCGGCGATGTAGGAGGTCACCAGCCCTGCCGCACCGGCGCCGATCACGATCAGGTTGCGGTCGAAGTGGCGGGGGGGCTGCCAGGGGCGGTAGAGCCGCCAGATCTGCCAGCGGCGGGTCGCCGCCTTCGCCAGCCAGGGGAACAGGGCCAGCAGCAGCAGCGAGCCCAGCAGCGGCGGGCTGAGGATGCCGCCCAGGCCCCGCAGCTGGGCCAGCTGGGTGCCGGCGTTCACGTACACCAGCGTGCCGGGCAGCATGCCGATCTGGCTGGTGAGGTAGTAGCTGGCGGCCCGCATCGGCGTCAGCGCCATCAGCAGATTCACCAGAAAGAAAGGAAACACCGGCGCCAGCCGCAGGCTGAGCAGGAAGAAGACCCCATCGCGTGCCACGCCCGCCTCAATCGGCGCCAGCTGGCGGCCGAAGCGGCGCCGCACCAGATCGCGCAGCAGGGTGCGGGCCACCAGGAAGGCCAGCAGGGCCCCCAGGCTGGAGGCGAACGACACCAGCAGGGTGCCGAGCCCCAGGCCGAAGATCGCCCCGCCGCCCAGGGTGAGCACTGCGGCCCCCGGCAGCGACAGGGCCGTCACCAGAACGTAGATGAGCATGTAGGCGCCGGCCACCAGCACGGGCGCCTGCGCCCGCCGCTCCAGCAGGGCGCCATGGGCGCGCTGCTGGCCCTCCAGGGTGAGTTGGTGGTGCAGGCCCAGAGCGAAGAACAGGGCGACCACCATGGCGATGGCGGCGATCAGCAGCATTTGGCGCCAGCGGGCGTGCCGACCGGTCGGTGGCTCTGCGGGGGAGGTCATGCATCAGGCTCTATCTCCTCGTTACCGGTGAAGCCTTGCCGTGGATTGCCCGCGGAGGGGGAGATAAAAACCACCAGGTCCGCTGGCCGGTACTGCCATCACCGGGTTTTGGGAGGGTCGGTTTCCTGCAGCTTCCTGTGCGAGTCGTGATCCTGGCCAAGGCCCCAAGGCCCGGCGCGGTGAAAACCAGGCTGGCGCCGGCCCTGGGGCAGGACGGGGCCGCCCGCCTGGCGGAACGGCTCTTGCTCCGCACTATTGGTACTGCCTGTGCCAGTGGCCTCGGCGTGGTGGAGCTGTGTGCGACTCCCGCCCCCGATGATCCGGCCTGGCGGCGGCGGAGCTGGCCGCCGGAGCTGGTATAGAGCGAACAGACCGACGGTGATCTGGGCGGGCGCATGGCAGCGGTGGCCCAGCGGGTGCTGGCGTCGGGAGCAAATCTGCTGCTACTGGGGATGGATTGTCCTGAACTAGAGGTCCACCACCTGCAGACGGCTGCGGTCCAGCTGTCCGGCACCGATGCCGCGCTGATCCCCAGCCTGGATGGGGGCTATGTGCTGCTGGGCCTGCGCCGCTTTCACCCCAACCTGTTTGATGCAGTTCCCTGGAGCACCGCCGCGGTCTGCGCCCTCACCCGCGAGCGGCTGCGCACGCTTGGATGGTCGTGGAACGAGCAGTGCCCCCTGGCCGATCTCGACGAACCTGCCGATCTGGATCGCCTGCCGAAGACAATCCGTGGGCAACTCGGAATCGACCATGTTTCTGGATCATCCGCCACAAGCGGTCGGCCCGGCCCTGCTCAACAGCATCCAGGTGGTGATTCCGGTGCGTGATGAGGAGCAAACGCTCAGCCATGTGGTTGGGCAGCTGCAGGCCCAGGGACTGCGCCGCATCCGTGTGGTGGACAACGGCAGCCGCGATCGCAGCGCCACCATTGCCCGGCACATGGGGGCTGAGGTGCTCAGCGAACCGAGCCCCGGCTACGGGCGGGCCTGCTGGCGGGGCTGCCGCAACCTCGATCCGGCCGTGCGCTGGATTTTGTTCTGCGATGGCGATGGCGGTGATCCGCTCGAGGAGCTGCCCCGCTTCCTGGATCAGCTCAGCGATCACGACTTGCTGCTGGGCGACCGCACCGCCACCGCCGCCGGCCGGTCGGCGCTGACGCCTCTGCAGCGCTGGGGAAACTGGCTGGCCACAACGCTGATCGCCCTGGGCTGGGGATTCCGCTACCGCGATCTGGGCCCTCTGCGGCTGGTGCGGCGCTCGGCGTTCGAGGCCATGGGGATGCGCGACCGCGGGTACGGCTGGACCCTGGAGATGCAGGTGCGGGCCATCGAGCTGGGTCTGCGCGTGCGCGAGATGCCCGTCTCCCATCGGCCCCGCCTGGCCGGCCACTCCAAGATCTCCGGTCGGTGGGGCGCCAGTGTGCGGGCCGGCAGCGTGATTCTCACGACAGTTGGGCGCAGCTGGCTGAGGCGATGGCAGTGACAGCTCCCTCTTCTGGCCGCCTGCGGCTGTCGGCCAGCGCCCTGCTGCTGATCGGCGGGGCGTTGTGGATGGCTCCCCACGGCGACCTGTTCCACCCAGCCCAGCTGTTGCCGTTCTGGGGGGCGGCGGCGGTGATGGGGCTCGGGTTTGCCCTCTCATGGACCATGCCTGCCGTTCCCCGGGCACTCTTCTGGGCCGTGGCGGTGCTGGCGCGGCTGGCGCTGCTGCCGATGGAGCCCGGCGATGACATTTGGCGCTACCTCTGGGAGGGAGGCATCCAGCTGCAGGGATTCAGCCCGTATCACATTCCTCCCGATGCCCCTGCCCTGGAGGCCCTGCGCACGCCCTGGTGGGGGCAGATCAACCACCCAGACACCACGGCGATCTACCCGCCCCTGGCCCAGCTGTTGTTCCGGCTGCATGCTGCCCTGGCCCAGCAGGTGGTGCTGTTCAAGGCGTCCTTCCTGGCCGCCGACCTGGCCATCTGCGGCCTGCTCGCTGCCCGCTTCGGTGCGACCCGCGCGGCGCTCTATGGCTGGAATCCGCTGGTGATCTACAGCGTCAGTGGAGGCGGCCACTACGACAGCTGGTTCCTGCTGCCGCTGGTGGCCGGCTGGCTGCTGGCCGAGCGCGAACCCCCGCCCCAGGGCCCCCGCTTCCAGGCCTGGATCGACCTGCTGCTGGGCCTGAGCGTGGCCCTGAAGTGGATCACCCTGCCGCTGCTGCTCCATCGAGTCTGGAGCCGTTGGCGGCAGCTTCGGCGCCCCGGCCCCGTGGTCGCCGCCGTGCTGCTGGGGCTGGCCCCCCTGCTGCTAGGGGCCCTGGCTTTCTGCCGTGGGCCGGCCTGCCCGTTGCTGCCCACCGGCTCCACATTCATGCGTTACGGCCGCAGTGCCGAGTGGATGCCCCACTGGATCGCCCAGTTCTTGCCCTGGACCCGGCAGATCAACGCTCTACACGGCCTGTTGCTTGTGGTGGTGGTGGTGCTGCTGCTGGCCACCACCGCGCGGTTGGGGGTGTTTGCCTGGCGCTACCTGGTGGCGGTGCTCCTGCTCTCACCGGTGGTGCATGGCTGGTATTTCATCTGGCTCATGCCCTTCGCCGTGCCTAGCCAGAACTGGGGGGCCAGGTTGGTGAGCCTCTCTGCCTTCGTGTACTTCGTTCTCCCCTCGAGGCTGCCCGACTGGCAGCTCACCACAGCGGAGCGCTTGCTTCTGTGGCTGCCCTTGCTTTTCGGTCTGCTGCTCAGTGGCCCGCTGCAGCGCCGCGCGCGAACCGATCCGGCAGTTCAGCGGTAACCCCCGTGTCCGGTTCCGGCTTTCCCTCCATGCTCCCCGCCCGTCACCGAGGCCCGTTGATCCTGCTCTGCGGCGTGTTGCTGCTCGGCATCGCGGGCTGCGACCGAGGGCCCGAGGACTTGCTGGCCCGCTCCACCAGCAGCACCACGGTGGCGTCCTCCACGCCCCAGCTTCCCTTGGATCCAGCTGAGTTCAACGCTGTACTGGCGTGGGTTGTGAATGGCCGCGGCATGGTCAACTATGCGGCCTTGCAGCGGCAACCCGCCCAGCTCGATCGCTACCTCCAGGCGCTGGCCGACCTTTCTCCCGCTCGCTTCGCCTCCTGGTCTGAGGCAGAACAGATCGCCCTGCTGATCAACGCCTACAACGCCCTGACCCTGCGCTCGATCATTGATCACGATCCGATCCGGCCGAGCATCAAGGCGATTCCTGGAGTGTGGAAACTGCGCCGTCACTCGGTGATTGGCCAGCGCCTCACCCTCGATGAGATCGAGCACCGGATTCTGCGGCGCGAGTACAACGAACCCCGCATCCACGCAGCCCTGGTGTGTGCAGCCATCAGCTGCCCGCCGCTGCGGAGCGAGGCCTACACGGGTCCGGAGCTGGACCGGCAGCTGGAGGATCAGACCAACCGCTGGCTGGCCAGCAGCGAGGGTCTGCGGATAGATCGGGAAGCCGGCACGGTGGCCATTTCCTCGATCTTTCAGTGGTTCGCCGAAGATTGGCCGCGTGCTGACCCCAGCGCCACCCCCGTACCTGGCCACAAGAAAGAGAGCGCCGTGCTCCACTTCATCGCGCGCCATCGCCCCGCTGAGGATCGGCCCTTGTTGCTGGGGGGTGACTTCCGCCTTGAATACCTTCCCTACAACTGGTCCCTGAACCGTCAGAGCCCCTGAACGGAGGGGGGATCTGACGGTTCAGGCCAGCTCTGCGGCCAGCAGGGCGCTGATTCGCTGCGCCAGTTCGTCGAAGCAGGCGGAGAAGGCCTGCCGGGCCTGCTCCCCCTCCCCGTGGGCAGCCGGATCGGGCAGACTCCAGTGCAGTGTTTCCGGGCCACCTGGCAGCGGTCCGCAGGTGCTGGCCGCGTGATCGCACACCGTCACCACCAAGTCGAAGGGGGCTTTAGCCGCCTCCAGTACGGCCGGCAGGCTCTTGCTTCTGAACTGACTGGTGTCCACGGGGAGCAGGCTGATCTGCTCGAGGGCCAGTGGGTGCACCCGGCCGGTGGGGGCGCTGCCTGCGCTGGCGACGTCAATGGTTCCCTGGCCCAAGGCCTGGAAGAGGGCCTCAGCCATGATGCTACGCGCGGAATTGCCGGTGCACACCACCAGCACACGTTGGCGGATGTCGGTCATGGCAGGAAAGATGTCAGGTGGACTGTTGGGAGGAATTCCAGTGGGGCCTGTAAGGAGAGACAGGTCAGGGCCGCGAAGGCAGTTTGTGCACTCAGCTCAGCGCTCCACCGCAGCTGGAGCCGGTACCGGCGGTGCAGCCGAAGCAGTGATCGGCGACCGCGATCGGCTCATCCGAGGGGTCGTGTTCCAGCAGCTCCCTCAGATGGCGCCGGGGACTGCCTTCGCCCTCTGACAGACCAATCATCGGCAGACCGAGCATCTGGTTGAAGTCGCAGTCGTAGAGGTAGCCCTGCCAGTCCACGCTGATGGTGGAGCGGCACATCACCTGCTCCAGGTTGGAGGGGTTGTGGCTGGCGCGCAGCAGATCCATGTAGCTCTCCAGCCGGCCCTGCTGGCGCAGCCCGGCCGCGAAGCGCTGGATCGGCATGTTGGTGATCGTGTAAAGCCGGTTGAAATGGATGCCAAAGTGAGCGTGCAGTTCGCGCCTGTAGTCGGCCTCCAGTGCCGCCTGGGGCGGCGGCAGGTTCGGGCCCTGGGGGTTGTAGACCAGATCCAGTTCAAGGGCTGAACCCTCGATGCCGTACCCGAGGGCATTGAGCTGGCGTAGGCCGGCGATGCTGCGGTCGAACACGCCGTCGCCGCGCTGCTGGTCGACATTGGCAGCGCTGTAGCAGGGCAGGGAGGCCACCACTGTGACCCCCTGATCCGCCAGGAACCCGGCCAGATCCTCTTGGCCCGGCTCACTGAGAATGGTGAGATTGCAGCGGTCGATCACCGTTACCCCGAGCTGCCGTGCCTCGCTAACCAGATTGCGGAAGCCGGGATGTAGTTCCGGAGCTCCTCCGGTGAGATCCAGCGCGGTGAGTCCCCGCGCCCGCAGCACCTCCGGCACCAGGGCGATGGTGGTGGCGTCCATCGTCTCGGTGCGGCTGGGCCCGGCATTCACGTGGCAGTGGCTGCAGCTCTGGTTGCAGCGGTAGCCAAGGTTCACCTGCAGGGTGCCGGGCCGGCCCCGGCGCAGGGCGGGGAAGGCCAGTTCAGGAGGGCTGACCGCGATGGCGAGCTCAGACACTGGTGAGTAGCTCGGGGCCATCGGGGGTGCTGCCATCGGGTTGGAGGGGCTCGAGGGTGATACTGAGGGCCTGGGCCTGGCTGGAGGGCTGGGTGGGGATCGGCATCGCCACGCTGCCGTCGGCATTGGGAACGAAGCGCACACATCCCTTCGTTCTGCCGTTCACATTCGCCCACAGGCGGTACACATGGGTGGGCGGCGCCGGCGGCAGCCCACGAACCAGCAGCAGGTTGTGATCCTGGCCCGGGCTAACCACCACTTTTCCGGAGATCCCGGCATGGCCCGAGGTGCCCCGCAGCGCGAGTGTGCGGCTGGCCGTCGCCGGTGTCGCCTGCCGCAGGTTGGTCATCTCCTCGCGCAGCTGCACCACCTGGGTGCCCAGAGCCACGAGGCCGCAGGCCATGGCGGCCATGCCGAGTTGGGCGGGTCGCAACGGCCAGCGCCGGGCCTGCTCCTCGGTCCGCGGCTGATGACGGTTCTGCTCGGATTGCAACAGGCGGCGGCGCAGCCGGGCGGGCGGGGTTGCGTCATTGGGCAGGGCCATGGGCAGCAGCTCCAGGGTCAGCCGCAGTTCATCTAGCTGGCTCTGCAGGTGAGGGTCACTGGCGAGGGTCTTCCGCAGCTCCTGCCGCTCGCCTTCATCAAGGTCGCCGAGCACGTAGCCGGCCATCAGTTCATTGAGCTGGGGATGGGAGTCGTGGCGATCAGGTCGGTTGGGATCAAGGGCGGCCATGGTGATCGGCGGCGGTGGGGGAGGGGGCGAGGGCGTTGAGGGAACTGGAGGAGAAATCCATAAGATGGCCACGCAGGGCAAGCAGGCCCTGGCGGGAGCGTGTCTTCACCGTGCCCAGGGGTATCTGCAGGTGTTCGGCGATCGTCGACTGACTCATGCCCTCGTAGTAGGCCAGTTCCAGTACCTGGCGCTGGTTGGGATGAATGCGGGTCAGGGCGCTGCGCATGCGCTCGGCCAGATCCCCCAGCTCGGCCCAGTCGTGGGCGCTGCGGGTGTGCCCGCCTAGAAGATGGGTAGACCAACGGTGCAGCAGCTGCCAGCGATTGCGTTGCTGGCTGAGGCGGTTGATCGCCATCGAGCGGGTGAGCAGCAGCAGGTAGGCGAGCACCGGCCCGCGGCTGGCGTCGTAGCGCTCTTGGCGCCAGTAGCGCAGGAAAACGTCCTGCAAAAGATCTTCCGCCGCGGCGCTGTCGCGGCAGAGACGCAGAGCCAAGCGGTAGACAGCAGGGCTGTAGGCGTCGTAGAGGCCGGCCAGATCGTCGGGCGGCGGTGGCGAGAGTTTGTAATCGTTGACGACCATGCAGCGAACTGGGATCTGTAGGTTCTACCAGCTGCTTGTGGGATTGGTTTTAAGTCTGTGGCTTCTACCCATCCTGCGATCGGTTGCTGCTTGGGTCACACCTTGATCAGCTTTGCTGGGTGAACAGGGCTATGGGTTTGGATTCATTCTGGAGGGTCGGTGTGCAGTGGCAGCATTGGACGAAAGCAATGTGCTGGCTATGGCCTGCTGTGATCTTGGTGAGGGACTGCGAAATCGATCTCCTAGAAGTCTTTCCCAATCACTGATCATTAGGGATGGTAAGTTTGTACGGCTTAGTTTTTTCTCCCAATTAACTTCTCGCAATTCGGACGAATCTAAGTATCGGCTTTCCGCAGTATTTAACGCTTTTGTTGGTTACTTAGAGATTCATCAGCCTCGGCTTCCATAGGCTTAATCAGCTATTGGACACAGATTCCGGCAGGCCGCGAGCGGACTCAATTTTTAGTTTGCCAGTTGCCCAACTGAATTTGGTGTGTTTTGTAACCGTCCCATGGGACTGAATGGCTGGCCAATCGCATATTGGCAAGGCGCTCGACACCTTGCTGTGTTTGCAGTCTCGATCAATGAGAACGACTCAGGTAGAGGGTGTTTGCTCGCTCTCGCGGACCTCTACTCTAGAGCCTGGGTGTGGGGTGTGCTTAATCCACCTACTCGGGTAGTTAAATCTAGGCCCTGCGAAACTTGGCTTAGAATTTATATTTTAAGTGAGCGCTAGCAGAGGCCGACATGTTGCATATAAATCACCATTTTCCCCCTGCCTCGCCCAGCGCAGCGCTGACTTTCTGATCGCGGTTGTGCGCCCTAGCCGGCAAGCAACCGGCAGGTGAAACTGGATAGTCATCTCACGTGGACTTTCGAGCGATTCAGTCACCTGAGTTGATGGCCGAGCAGTAGCCCGGAGATACCACGATCCGCGCCATGCGCAGACATGGCATCAGCAATGGCAGGCCGTATGACGATATCTGTCACAACGTATTTGCTTAGCGTACCTATCGGTGCGACACGAGTTTGCTGACTTGTGCCAAGGCCCTGTTGCAGATCGTTTCCGATTGGTGGTGAATCGATATAGCAGGCACTGGGATCGTGACGGGCCTATGCGGGAAGTTTCCAACCGCTATCGGGAGGATCATGGAGTAATAACCCCGGCCGCGCCAAGCTGGGCAGCCTGGCGAGCAAAACCCTTCGATCTGATGGGATTTGGTCGATCACTGAGGTCATCGCTGTCCTCGCTTACGTCATCAATGGACTGCTAAACAGGCAGGTAAGGTAAAGCCCCTATAATTACTTGTAATAGGCCTTGGATTTATTGTATTATTGAGAGACAATGTTATAGGCTGAATATATCTTAGTAAGTCTAGCCGCTCCCTTGTTGTATCTTCATGCGGTGTAATCGTGATGGTTGTCCAAAGAGCTCACTTGCGTGATCCGGTCGTTTCGGATCTGGGAATTTTGCTTTGGCTTGCTGTGGCATGCAGGTGACGTTGCGGCAGATGCGGGAGGGCTTTGTGTGCCTGATTCATATCGACTATGCTCCCATCGCGGCTGTTGCTGATCACGAGTATATGCTCTAAAGGGTGTAGTCCCTCCCGGCTTTGATGGATCTCACTTTTTTGACTGCATTCAATTGCGAATGCTTTTTGATAGGATTTTGGCCTCATAAGCTTAAATTGATCAAGTCGCGACTGAATTATTTCGCTTATGGATATCCTCGGCCTCTTCGGCTTAAGTGCGGATTCACTTATGATAGGTGTGTAGCAATTGCCTGTGTACGCTCAAGGCTAAATAGCTAATAGCCCATTTGGTCAATAGTGCGGATGTTGCATCGTCTTTGATGAGTTTGGAATTTTGCTTAGTTACCCATGGCTGGATCTATAAATATAAGTACATCTAATGCCCGGAGCGGCTGAAAATTGAATGTTGCCGGACTCTAGGTTCTTGGGCTTAACATTCTAGGTATATCTATGTTTCCTATTGTAGCAAGTTGCGATAAATCGCGGCCAAATACAAATCTTGGAGGATTTTGGAGCGTCACCGCTGGAGATGGAGTAGTACGTCAAATTGCTTGGGGCTAGATCGATGAATTGCCACTTTTAGTGGATCTGGCAATGCTAAATCTGTATGATAGTAGATCGCATTAAGCACTCAGGGGTAGTGCTAATGCGATCTTGGCCTAATAATATAAATTGTATGGTGGGACTCTTATCAACTCCACAGGCTGGAGACTTCTTTGAAGACAGCGCTGCCTATTGCTTGGCCTAGTTGGAGTCCCTGTTCATTGCCATCATCAAAGTGGATTCCCCCATAAATCCTTGAAATGCCAGATTCTTTCCAGGCATCTTCCCATGTATCCCACTTGAGCCTAACAGGAATATTCTTATTTTTTTCAATTAGGGAAGTTGTCTTGACTGACGCTCCAAATTTTTCACTTCCAGTTATTTCCTCAATAAATTTTCCGGCTGCCGAAGAGAAAGTACTATGCCCAGATACGAACTCTGAAAAAGGTGGGGAGTAGCCGCTTCCAGGCGTTTGGTATGTGACCCAGTCTTTTCCATTAATCTCTTTGGTCTTTTGGGCATCACGAGAATAGGCATCAAATACGTATTGGCCAGTGATATCATCTTTTTCCCCAAGAAGTCCAAGCCTGCTGAGCTCCCTAATGGCTGTCAGGGGACGCGTGTAGTCAGTTTCAGTCTTTAAGCCCCATGCGGCAACGGAAGCACTGAGGAGAGATTGACCAATGCCAAAAAATAGTTTTGCGTCGTCAGCAAGATTATTGTCGAACTTTTCTGAAGCATATTTTCCAAACTCCATCCATGAACCTGGTGGAAACCCTGTGCCAGCACCATCCTCCCAGAATTCAGCAATGAGTTTTTGCTTGGGATTGAGATTTGCACTGGCTTCGACTACCCGTTCGGCTTGATTGATGAATTCAGGATTGATCCACTTCCCTACCAAGTCTTTCGAGATCTTTTTGGTTTTGTCCCCAACAGTGATCTTGCCTTTGTCGAGGTTGACATCGGCATCCTTGATTAACAGAAAAGGTTCGGGATCCTTAAGGTCGGCTTTGAGGTTTTCTAGCTCGTTTTTGCCAAGAATCTGACTTACTTCCCCCCATTGCGGAGTGAGAAACTGCTGCAAGCCACTAGTAGGAACATCTCCAACATTAAACTCGGGCGTCCAGCTGTCTAGGCTTTCGATATCGTTGGGGCCTGAGTTTGTTGGCAAAAAGTTTGAAGTATCAGACGCGCCATCATTTTTGTAGGATTTTGCAATTGCAGAGGCAACTTTTTGACTAATCTTAGACGCTAAATCGTTAGCTTTGGCTCCAAGATCTCTGAAATTTTTGCTAGCTACATCCTCAAAAATGGCTTTGGCGCCAGGGGCCTCATTGCGCATAGCCTTAACTGTCGAGTCAAGGACCACATTGTTAATGAAATCTCGCTTGTACTCCTTGCTCCTTCCCTTCAGGAAGGCCTCGGCCGTTCTCTCAGCTGAGTTGATCAGCGAAGTAAGAGAGCTCTTCTTAAGGCTTGAATTAAATGAATCCTCAAAGATCTGATAAGATTCGTAGAGAGCGCTGCCCATAAGGCCATAAAAGCGAGCTGCAATGGTTGGCCCGAACCTTCCATTAATCAACACTGACTTGCTTTCTACAGCATCTGTAGCAGCCCCTGCGAGTTTAAAGGCAAGAGTTGTTGATCCGTCTGTTGACCGCGCTTCTGTGTTTAGGGTGGCTGCGTCGGGATTGGCGCGAACTAGAACGGGCTTGCCCAAATTAATAGGTTGAAAAAGTCTTTACATATTAACTGTACTGCGGAATTCACCCCTTCCCGCTCATTTCTCTTTTGGCTGAGGATATCTGGTTTAAAAGTTAATAGAAAACTTCTTTGGTGAGAAGAGCTTTCTGTTGGCTCTTGAGTCCTTTGTGTGGCTTCCCTTACTTCATTGGAGGGCCTTGCCTCTCTTTTGCTCGATGACTGGCTGCGCTCCAGGGCTATGACGCTTGATCGAGGGTTGTTGGGTTTTGCTTGCTGTTGGTCGCGGATGGGGCGGAAGGGCGGGGCCTGCCACGATGCAGGCCTCAGTGATGGACTGTCTTGCTTGAGACGTCTGGATTAATTGGCTGCGCAACAGCTTTTGGCTTTTCCGGCACATCCGCCACTCGGCTTGGCTGCACAGCAACCTTTTTGAGTGCCTGAGCCGCATCCTCCCATCATCAGTTCTTGCTTGGCGCCACAGGCACCCTTGGGGCCGCATGAGCCTGCATATGCTGGCAACCCGACCGCTGCTGCGGAGATCGCGACAGCTCCAAGAGCAGTACGAAGGCGGCTGGAAAGTGAAGGCATGACAAATGAGAAAAGACATACTTATTACCGGTTCAGAGGTGAACTGGTTTTCGTGGGGTCCTCGGACCGAGCTCGAACCGTGACAGGCTGATTAGGAAAATGTGAGTTGGTGGCTGGAGGCTGGCGTTTAGGGCGTGCAGTACTAGGGGCTCAGGTGGCTATTGCGCATAGGCCAGCAGCCGGCTTGCTGGAGTAGGGGGGGGCCTAGAGCTGACGCAGATTTGTGGAAGCTTCCAGCTCCAGGAGGCTCCGATTTGGTGTGCGCAACCGTGCTGGTGCAGCTTGGGGTGGAGAGTTGAAGGCTCGTCGGCGAAGGCGTCGAGCTTGAGGGTGAGTGGAACTTGGCTGGGTAGGTGGGTCCAGGGGGTAGCGCTCTACTTGAGCTCGACGCCCTGCTCACCGTTACACGTAGTATGGTTAAGATTTGCTTTTGGCCTAGCGGCTCGCTAGTAGGCCAGTGCAGAGAAGATGAGAGAAGCCAGTCTCTCATCTCAGCCGCAGGCCCTCGATGCCCTGCCAGCCCAGATAGATCGCCAGGGCCACGCTCACCAGGCCCACCAGCAGGTCGCCCTTGGCGAACAGCCACTGCTTGCCCCGCTCCAGCAGGGGCAGCACGCGCTCTGGGCCGGCCAGCAGCAGGGCCAGCAGCGGCAGCAGCAGCAGGCTGGCGCTCACCAAGCTGAATGCCCCAGTGGCCAGCAGCTCCTGGCCGCGGCCTAGCCCCGCTGACAGCAGGCTGCTGGCGGACTTGGCAAACAGAAATAGATCGTCGGGGCTGGCCACCTGCAAGCCGGCACTGATGGCCAGCAGCAGCGGCAGGGGCAGGGCACAGAACTGATCGAGGCGGCGCGTCCAGCCCGGCGGCCCCGCACCCTCTTCATTTTTATTCAGCAGCTCCTTCGCCCCCAGCCCCAGCAGGGCGCCGGCGGCCAGCAGGTCGAGGCCGGTGAGGTGGACGCTGCCCTTGTCCATGCTCAGCAGCAGGCCGTGGCCCACCGTGAGCAGCAGGGTTACGGCCAGGGCGGCGGTGACCAGCCAGCCCGCCACAAACAGCCCGCCGCGCTGCAGGGGTTTGGGGCCGAGCAGCAGCAGCAGCAGCAGGCCGATGTGCAGCGGCGAAAAGCCGATCGCCAATCCAAAAGCTGCTAGCTCGCCGAGCAGGTTGGTACTCATGGTGGGGTCGTTATCGGGGCATTCCAGCGCACGATCGTGCGCCGTTCCCGCTCGTGGCCGAGCACCGACAGCGTGGCCGTATTCAGGTTGAACAGGGCCCCGCCTGCAGCACCCAGCCCCAGCCAGCTGCCCGCCAAGCTGCGCAAAATATGGCCGTGGGCTACCAGGGCAACGGCGCCCAGCTCGGCCTGGGAGGCCACCAGGGATTCGGCTAGGGCGATCACCCGCCGGCAGCGCTGCTCCACTTCCAGGCAGCTTTCACCGTCTGGGCAGCCGTGGCTCCATACGGTCCAGTCGGGCACCTGGGCGCGGATCTCGGCGGTGCTGATGCCCTCGTAGCGGCCGTAGTCCCACTCCTGCAGGTCGGGGCAGATCTGGGCGCCCTCCCCCAGGCCCGCCAGCTCGGCGGTGCGCCGGGCCCGTTGCAGCGGACTCACCAGCACCGCCGCAAAGCGCTGGCTTGCCAGCCCTGGCGCTAAGGCCCGGGCCTGCGCCTCGCCCTCCGGCAGCAGGGGCAGGTCGGTGCGGCCGGTGTGGCGCCCGTCGCGGGCCCAGCTGGTCATCCCATGGCGCAGAAGCCACAGTTCGAGCTGGGGAGGCGTGCTGAATGTTTCGGGCAGCTTGCCCAGCAGCTGAGCCATTTCAGCGACGCACTTCAAACCAGTCGGTGCCGGCGGCTGCTATCTGACTGCTAGCCACGCTGTTCACAACCGCATCAGCCGGGCCCTTCTCGCACCACAGCCGCAGCTCGGTGAGCTCCTGCGGGCAGCCCTCAGCTTCTATCTCCACCGAACCATCGGAGCAGTTGCGCACCCAGCCGCTCAAGCCAAGATCCTGGGCTCGCAGTTTGCAGGCGGCCCGGTAGCCCACCCCATGCACCTGGCCGCGCACGATCAAACGCCAGCGTTCTTGCTGGATCTGGGGCCGGGGTTCGTGGGGCTGCACGAAGCGGCGCTCGTCGGCAGCGGCGCGGCGCGCGCGGCTGCGGCTGCCAGGCGTGAGGGAATCACCGGGCATCCAGCCCAGTGGAGGTGCAGCCAGCTGGCGTGCACGTTCGGCGCTGTCCATCCTTCGCTCCGGGTTGCGGTCCCCCAGCCGTCAAGCTGCCACAGCCCGTCGCCGGCCGCCACAGAGTTGTCGCAGTTGGATAGGAGCTCCAGTTGCCAGCGGTGAAATTCATGGCCGCAAAAGCTCTCGCCCGGCTGCACCAGCAAGCCGTTGGCGGTGGCGGTAGCCGTGCGATAGCCCAGGCTCAGGGCGCCTTTGCGGGCCTTGAAAGGCAGCACGCCCGCCATCGGCTGCAGCTGCCCCTCGCCATCGGCCAGCTGCTCGCCCAGCAGCAGCAGGCCGCCGCATTCGGCCACCAGCGGCAGCCCAGCCGCCGCTGCCCGGGCCAGGTCGCCCATGCTGCGCCGACTCGCCGCCAGCTGGGCCGTGTGCAGCTCCGGGTAGCCCCCCGGCAGCAGCACCGCCCGGCAGCCCTCGGGTAGGGGCTCATCGGCCAAGGGGCTCCAGGCCAGCGGCTCCAGCCCCACCGCCTCGAGCAGCTCGCCGGCCTCCGGATAGCGGAAATGGAAGGCCGCATCGCTGGCGATCGCCACCGGCAGGGGCTGGGAGCTCGGTTGCGGGTTGGAGCTCTGCCGCAGGCGCTGGGGGCTCTGGCGCAGGCACCAGCTGATCGGATTTTCGGCCCCTGGCTCGGCTGCTGGTGGGGCCAGGAGGGGCAGCAGCTGCTCCAGGTCTAGGTGGCGGGCGGCCAGCTCGGCCCACTGCTCCTGGCGCTGCTCAAGGTCTTGCAGCTCCCCAGGCGGCAGCAGACCCAAGTGACGGGAGGGCAGCTCCAGGCTGGGGTGGTGCGGCAGAACCCCCAGCAGCGGCACCTCGATGCTGGCCAGCGCTTCTGCCAGCAGGGCGTGGTGGCGCTCGCTGCCCACCCGGTTGAGCACCACCCCGGCCAGCTGCACCACTGGTGGGCCATGGTCGCGGAAGCCCCGCACCAGGGCCGCCAGGGAGCCCGCCTGCCGCGACGCTTCCACCACAAACACCACCGGCAGGCCGAGCTGGGCCGCCACCGCTGCCGAGCTGCCCTCACTGCTGGGGCCGCGGCCATCGAACAGGCCCATCACCCCTTCCACCAGCGCCAGGTCGGCCCGGCTGCCGTGCCAGGTGAAGCAGCGCTCCAGCCACTCGGGCCCGCACAGCAGCGGATCGAGGTTGCGGCAGGTGTGGCCGCTCACCCGGCTGAGCAGCTGGGGATCGAGGTAGTCGGGCCCCACCTTGAAGGGCTGCAAACCCAGGCTCTGCGACCGGGCCCAGGCCGCCAGGCACAGCGACAGCAGGGTCTTGCCGCTACCGCTGCTGGGCGCGGCGATCAGACAGGCCATCTAGGGCAGCAGTTTGGCCGCGAGGGGGGCGGCGGCGGCCAGCAGGGGGTTGGTGGAGTCATGGCCGCCGGAGAGCAGGCGGGCCATCTCCATCTCCTCGCTCTCATTGGGCAGGGGCACCACCTCCTCAGCCAGTTCCATGCTGGCCATGCCGCCCGATTCGAGCCGCATGCAGCCGCCCGATTCGGAGCAGAGGATCACGCATAGCGGTGATCCCTGGCTGCTTTGGCAGATCAGCCGCAGCCCCACCATGGCGCCGGGGTGGGTTTTGGGTACGCCCACTGGCACTGGCATCTGGCGGAAGCGCACGGTCTGGCCGTCGGTGCGCTCGAATTCAGCGCCGATGCCATCGCCCACCCCATCGCCATCCACCGCATAGGTCGAGATCAGGTGCCAGCCCAGTCGGTCGGCTAGCCAGGCCGCCAACAGCAAACCCTTCACCGGGTTGGATCCCTCCACGTCGAGGTCGAGCTGCACCACGTGGTTGAGGGCATCACGCCGCGAGGGCGGATCAAACACCATCGCCAGCGATTCGCGCCAGCTGCGCAGCCGCAGCCAGTTGAGGTCGTTGATCGGTTGGCCCGCATCGATCCGATCCACCAGTAGGTCGAGGCAGCGGCGTGGATCCCCCAGCGACGAATCCACCACCAGGCGCCGGGTGCCGGTGGCTAGAGCCGCCATCACCTCAGGGGCCTCGTCGAGGCTGCTGTTCCACCACACCCAGCAGGGCAGGTCTGGGGCGATCAGGGGTTGGACCAGATCGAGGTTCTGGCGCAGGGCACCGGTGCCGCCCCTGAGCACCACCACGTCGCCGCAGGCGGAGCTGCCAGCGCCCTCCTCCGGCAGGGGGCAGTAGGCGGCCACCAGGGTTTCTAAGGGCTGGCCGCCGTCGAGGGTGGGGGCCAGGGTGATCAGCCGCCGGGGCATGTGGGCGCTGATCGCCCCTTCCACAAACTGACCGCGCTGGTCTTCGGCGTGGTGATTGCCTCCCAGCTGGCCGAGCGCCCAGGCCAGCTGGGGATCCATCGGTGCCGTGCTCAGGGGCAAGCCACAGCTCACCGCCGCGGCGCGGGCCGCCTCCAGCACCGTTTCATTGAGCAGGCCGGTGATTGGTCCATCGAGCCGGCCGCAACGCACCAGCTGCTGCTCCAGCCAGGAGCCCTCCCACACCACCAGGGTGAAGGTGGCGGCGCCGGGGGAGCTGCCCAATTCCTGATTCCAGAGGCGCTCCAGGTAGCCGGGCACCTGGTCGGGGGGGAGGGCGAGGGGGGCCTGGAGGGTGAGCTGGGTCGACATGGGGTCAGACTCGCGGTGGGTTCAGGGCAACAGAAATCAGGGGCGACGCCAGGCCAGGCCGTCTTCGGCCAGCAGGTTGTCGGCGGCGGCAGGACCCCAGGTGCGGGCCTCGTAGGGGTATACGGGCAGCTGGGAGGGGGCGTCCTCGATCAGTTCCAGCAGCGGTGTGTAGAGACGCCAGGCGGCCTCCACCTCGTCACTGCGGGTGTAGAGGGTGGGGTCGCCCAGCATGGCGTCAGCTAGCAGGCGCACGTAGCCCTCGTCGCTGGGTTCGCCGAAGCTGTCGTCGTAGGAGAAGGCCATGTCCACCGGCCGGCTGCGCATGCCGGAGCCGGGGGCCTTCACCTCAAATTTAAATTCAGCGCCTTCATCGGGCTGGATGCGCAGGATCAGCTGGTTGGGGGTGGGGGCTCCGCCAGCGGCATCGAACAGGTGCACCGGGGCCTCCCGGAAGGTGAGCACCACCTCGGAGAGCCGCTTGGGTAGGCGCTTGCCGGTGCGCAGGTAGAAGGGCACGCCCTGCCAGCGCCAGTTGTTGATGAACAGCTTCATCGCCACGTAGGTCTCCGTGGTGCTTTCCGGGTTCACCCCCGGCTCATGGCGGTAGCCGGCGATTGGTCGGGTGCTGGATCCCCCCGGCCCGTATTGGCCCCGCACACAGCACTTCCAGGGCTCGTCTTCATTGGCTAGGCGGGCTGCCTGCAGCACCTTGGCCTTCTCGTTGCGCATCGACTCGGGATCGAAGCGTCCCGGTGCCTCCATCGTCGTGAGGGCCAGCATCTGGGTGAGGTGGTTCTGCACCATGTCGCGCAGGGCGCCCGAGCTTTCGTAGTAGCCGGCCCGCTCCTCCACTCCCACGGTTTCGGCCGCCGTGATCTGCACGCTGGAGATGTAGTTGCGGTTCCAGATCGGCTCGAAGATCGTGTTGGCGAAGCGCAGCACCAGGATGTTCTGAACCGTCTCCTTTCCCAGGTAGTGGTCGATCCGGAAGATCTGACTTTCCTGGGCGCTGGTCTGAACCACCCGGTTGAGTTCCTGGGCGCTGCCGTAGTCGCGGCCGAAGGGCTTCTCGATCACCACCCGGCTACGAGCCGGGTCGCTCAGCAGCCCGGCGGCGGCCAGGGAGCGGCAGCCACTGCCGTAAAAATTCGGCGACACCGACAGGTAGAAGGTGCGGTTGCCCCGGGTGGCCCGCAGCCGGTCGATGCCGTCTAGCCGCTGGCCCAGCCGCACCACCGAAGGGGGATCCTCCAGATCCACCGGCTCATAGAAGAGCCCGGCGGCAAATTGCTCCCAGGCCACCCGGTGCTCAGCCACCTCTTGGGCCATGGCCTCGGCCATTTTGCCGCGGAATTCCTCATCGCTCCAGGGGCGGCGGGCGCAGCCCAGCACCGCAAATTCACTGGGGAGGCGGCGCTGGCGAAACAGCTCAAACAGCGCCGGTACCAGCTTGCGGTGGGTGAGGTCGCCACTGGCCCCAAAAATCACCAGGCATTGGGGCGGGATAACCCGCTCTTGGCGGAGTCCTACCCGCAGTGGATTGGTGAGCACAGCGCCCATGAATGCCTGTCTGGTGCCCATGGTTTAACGGGCCTGGAGCCGTCGCCCACCGCTTGGCCCACTTTGTGATGGTTTCTGTGTGGGATTCGCCAAAAAAAAGCCCGCCTTGGGGGCGGGCAGAAGAAGCAAATTTGGCTCGAATTCAATAGGTTTCGACGTGCCAGCGGTCGGCTTTTTTGAGCTGGGGACGCAACTCGGCCCAGTTCAAACCCTTGGCGGTGGCGGCGGCGGTCATCGCCTCGTCGATGCCGGGCTCCATGCCCCGCAGACCGCACATGTAGACGTGGGTCTTGGGATTTTCGATCCAGGAGAAGATCTCTTCGGCGTTCTCGCTGACGCGGTCTTGGATGTACATGCGGCCGCCGTTGGCGTTTTGCTGCTCGCGGCTGATCGCCTTGGTGTAGCGGAAGTTTTCGGGAAACTCGCTGGCGTAGCGGTTGAAGTCGTCGTCGTAAAGGAGGTTGGGGGTGGTGGGCACGCCCATCAACAGCCAGGCCTTACCGCGGAAATGCCAGCCGTTTTTCTCCCGCTCGGAGGGCTCAAACATGCGGCGCAGGTAGGTGCGCATCGGCGCGATGCCGGTGCCGGTGGCCAGCATGATCACGTTGGCTTCCTCGTCTTCAGGAAGCAGCATCTCCTTGCC
The DNA here is from genome assembly GCF_024345455.1 of Cyanobium sp. T1G-Tous. NCBI lineage: Bacteria > Bacillati > Cyanobacteriota > Cyanophyceae > Synechococcales > Prochlorococcaceae > Cyanobium > Cyanobium sp. T1G-Tous. Next base: position 151,803 of record NZ_JAGQBD010000002.1, on the reverse strand, counting down.
CACTGGGCCTGTGATCTTCACCTTGGCGCCGGGTTCGATGTCGCAGAGGAAGGTGGAGCAGACGCCGTTGATCGTCTCGCCGTCCTTCTCGTATTGCAGCTGGCGCACGCACAGAGACACCGTGTTGCCCTCCAGGTTGTCGCCGTGGCGGGTGCTGGCGATTGAGTAGAGGCGCAGCTTGTTGGGCTTGCCGTTGGCATCGGTGCCGTCGGGGATGATGCCGATGCTCTGGCCTTCGACGTAGTGCAGCTGGGGGTCACCACCGGAGAGGTCGAAGGTGATGTGATTCACCCGGCCGATCGCCCCTTCCGCCAGCAGGCTGTAGTTGTCGGTCACCGTGCCGACGAACGGATCCTTCGGCTTGTAAAGGTTGACGGGAACGTCGGCGTGGGACACGGCAGCGGGTTTCGAAGGAGCGGCGTTTGCTTTGGGGGCGGGTGCTGGGCTGGCGCCAGCGTCTGTGAGAACGGCGCTGATGCGACCGCCTTTCTGAGCGATTGATTGCATCAGGCCCTGGAGTTGGCCGAATGGAACGGTGAAGCGGCGCTCAGCCTGACGCTGGCGTCCCACCCCGAAGGCTTCCACCACGACGGTGAACATCCGGTTGTCGGACTGGGTGGCGCGACCGGTGGAAACACGCATACAGACTCAGTCCCCTCAAAAGCGCGCTGATCATAGGGAACACGACCGCAGCGAATTCCCGGCAGACACCGCTAGGTTTGTGCCCCAGCACACTTACGCCGTGCGTCCTTGGCGCAGCTTCTTGCCCAATCAGGTCTGCCCGGCCAGCTGGCTGAGCCAGTTTTGCTGTCGAAGGGGCCTGCGGATGTGATCAATTCCGCCCAAACCTCCGTTTGCAGCCTCGACACCATCCAGCAGGAGATGGAGCGGCTTCCCCAGGGCACTAGGCGCCTGGCAGTGCAGTTGCGCCTACCGCTTGATCCCCGCTGGATCTGGTCCGTGCTTACCGATTACGCCAATCTCAACAGCTTTATTCCCAACCTGGCTTCCTCCCGCCAGCTGTGGCGCCGCGGCAATCGGGTGGGTTTGGAGCAGGTGGGCACCCAGCAGTTCTGCGGGCTGCGTTTCAGCGCCAAGGTGGAGCTGGAGCTTGAGGAGGATCTCGAGGCAGGCGAGCTGCGCTTTTGCATGTGCCGCGGAGATTTCCGCCGCTTTGAAGGCTGTTGGCAGATCGGCCGCACTGGTGAAACCACCCATCTGCTCTACGAGCTCACGGTGCAGGGCCGGCCCGGCATGCCGATTGGCTTAATTGAGCAGCGTCTGCGCGAAGACCTGGCCAACAACCTGCGGGGAGTGCAGCGAGAGGCCGAACGCCGCGCTGCCCAATCCTGAATTAACAGGAGTTGAATTCCCGATTCAGCAGGAGTTGAAGTCCTGTTTAGTAGGAGTTGAAATAACAAACCCTTCTTTTTTGCCCATTGGGCATTAAAGGAGTTGGATTTATGTATACCCCCAAGGGGATTCGAACCCCTGTCGCCTCCGTGAAAGGGAGGTGTCCTAGGCCTCTAGACGATGGGGGCGAGGCCACAACGCTGTAAGGCGTTGATGTATTGGAAGCTACGGGGCAGGGGGACCCTTCGTCAAGGCGAGCAGCGCTTCAGGGCCTGTTATCAGTGGGGGCGACGCGACGATCAGGGCCCCTTGGCGTCAGTGCGGGTTGGACCTGGCCGCTCCAGACCGGCACGCTGACGTGGAAGCAAGCACCCTCGCCGGGCTCCGACACCACCCAGATGCGCCCCCCGTGCACCTCGGCGATGCGGCGGCACACCGATAGGCCCACGCCGTAGCCAGAGGTGGTGCCGGAGGTTTGGGGCAGGCGCACCCGATCCAGAAAAATCCGTTGCTGCTCCGCTTTGGGGATACCCGGCCCGGTGTCGCAAACGCTCACCTGCACCCACTGGTCGGTGCGGTGCAGCAGGGTCAGGTGCACCTGGCCCCGGTCCGGGGTGAACTTCAGGGCGTTTTCCAGCAGGTTCAGCAATACCTGGCGCATGCGGCGCTGGTCGGCGAACACATCTGGCAGGTCGGCCGGGATGTCGGTGATCAGCTCCAGGTCGCGGCCGATCCAGAGTTTTTCCAGCTCCAGGATCGCCTCGGCGGCCACCTTGCCCAGCGCCAGGCGCTGCGGGTTGAACAGGGCCTCCCAGCGTGTTGTGCCCACCTCCAGCAGGTCCTTGGAGAGTTCCTGGATGTCGTCGAGGCGGCGGGTGAGTACGTCCCGGAAGCGGCTCTCGTCGATCTGGCCGAGGGTGTGGCTCTGGAGGGCGAGCTTGGCAGCCGTCAGCGGCGTGCGCAGCTCGTGGGCCACCATGCGCAGCAGGCGTTCCTGCACCCCAAGGCGCTCGATCAGGGTTTCGTTTTCCTGGCGCAGCACCAGCAGCTGGTCTTCGAGCTGCAGCTCGCGCTTGGTGCGGCTGCCATCAATTTCAGCGGGCCGCAGGCTCATGCCCAGGCTCGTAACCACCTCCATCTGCTGCCAGCGCGGCAGCCAGCTGCGCAGCTTCTGGGTGATCGCATTGCCGGCGATCACCTGCTTGGGCAGGGGGTCGAGCTTCACCAGGGCTGGGGTGGCCACCAGCCGGTGCAGCTCCAGCAGCTGGGGTTGGTGGGCCGGATCGGCGATCTCCAGGCTCACCTTGAAGGCGCACTCCTCGCTTTTGAGGAACTGGATCAGGTTGCGCAGGTCCTGGCTGGCCAGGTGGTAGCTGGTGGCGACCAGCAGCAGCTTCAGTTCGGGGCGTTCGGTCGCTCCGTCGTTGGCGACCTGGGCGGCCGTGGTGGGGTGTTCGGCGCTCACGAAGCTAACCCTATGGGGATTTGGCCACACCAGCTCAATTTCGCTATGACTAAAGCAATCAATGCCGTGCGCCCTAGGGCCGGGATGTCATGAGCATGTCTCCAAACTCCAGTCCAGTGGCGCCGCGCCCCAGGATTCAGCTCGACAGCAATTTGCGGCGCTGGTTTGCCCGCACTCTTGGCCTGTGGCGCTCGCGCAGGCTCTACTTCTTTGAGGATGGCGAGTCGCTGCGGGTCGACATGATGCTGCGGGTGGAAATATTCAGCGAGCCGGTGGAGGGTGATGCTGCCTATCGCTTCACCTGGTGGCCCGAGCAGGAATTCGAATTCTTCGACAAAAAGCCCCGCTACGTGCCCACTGGCACCATGGAGGCCAATTTATGCGGCCACCAGCTCAGCCGCAGCTGTGGCTACCTGAGCGGCACTCCCACCAAAAGCCAGATCCGCCAGGTGGATGAGCATGAGCTGATTTTTGAATCCAGCTACCAGGAGTGGCACATTCTTGAGCACATTCGCCTGGTCGACCAGGACCGCTACCGCTCCCGTTCGATCTACTCCTGGAAGAACGGCGCCCTGGATGTGGCCGAAACCCACCACGAGATCCGGGTTGAAGAAGCGGGGGCGCCCATCCCGCCTGACGCCCCGTCCTGATGCAGCAGCATGCAGTCATTAAATTTTCTTTTCCGGTGTTCCTGATGCCCCGTAGTTTTCTGGCTCCCCTGCTGGTGCTTCCCCTGCTGCTGGTGCCCGCAGCGGCCCTGGCCGCTCCAGCCACTGAGGCGGAAATGAACCTGTACACCCGGATTGCAGCCGTAAACGTATGCATTGCCAGGGGGGCAGGGGTTCCCTTCGATAAAGCGGTGGGCATTGCTGGCGAAACCGTCGCCCAGCTGATTCAGGGCCAGCACGATGGTGTAATCAGCCAGGTGGGAGCTAAGCCGCTCAGCATCGACGACCTGCGCAAGGGATCGATCAACTCGGCTGTCCTCGGTGCCGCTGAGATCTGCCCCAAGGAGGTGCCTGCAGATGTGATGGCCAAGGTGCAAGACGCCATCAAGCAGTCGCCAGATGCCAAGCCAGCAGTGAAGCCCGCCACCCCTAAGGCCGCTACTCCTAAGGCCGTTACTCCCAAGCCCGCTACCCCCAAGTAATTCCCATGCCGCTCGTGCGCCTCGCCGATTACCGTCCGGCGCCGTATCTGCTTGAGCGCACCGATCTAACGGTGCAGCTCCACTCCGGCCACACCGAGGTGCTGGCCCGGCTGGCCTTCTTGCCCAATCCGCTGGCCCAGCCGGGACCGTTGGTGCTCCAGGGCGTCGACTTGGAGCTGCTGGAATTGCGTCTCGATGGCGAGCTCCTGCCGGCTGAGGCCTTTGAGCTCAGCGACGACCAGCTGGTGATCACCCAGCCTCCCGCTGGGGGGTTTCAGCTGCAGAGCCGGGTGCGCATCCACCCGGAAACCAACAGCACCCTTGAAGGCCTCTACGCCAGTGGCGGGCTGTTCACGACCCAGTGCGAAGCCGAGGGATTTCGGCGTATCACCTTTCACCCCGACCGCCCCGATCTGCTCAGTCGCTTTCAGGTGCGGATCGAGGCCGATCGGGCTAGCTGTCCGGTGCTGCTCTCCAACGGCAACTGCATCGAAACCGGCGACCTCGACGACGGCCGCCACTTCGCTGTTTGGGACGACCCTTTCCCCAAACCCTCCTATTTGTTTGCCCTGGTGGCGGGCCAGCTTGAAGAGGTGAAAGACAGCTTCACCACCGCCAGGGGCCGTGCCGTGGCCCTGCACATCCACGTGGAACCAGGCGATGCGCCTTACACCGCCCACGCCATGGCGTCGCTGAAACGCTCGATGGCCTGGGATGAGCAGCGCTACGGCCTCGAATACGACCTCGATGAGTTCAACATCGTGGCGGTGCGCCACTTCAATATGGGCGCGATGGAGAATAAAAGCCTCAATATCTTTAATTCCAAGCTGGTGCTAGCCGACGCCGAAACCGCTACCGATGGCGAGCTTGAGCGGATCGAGAGCGTGATTGCCCACGAGTATTTCCATAACTGGACAGGCAATCGCATCACCTGTCGCGACTGGTTTCAGCTGTCGCTCAAAGAAGGGCTAACCGTGTTTCGCGACCAGAGCTTCACGGAAGATATGCACGGTGCAGCATTGAATCGCATCGAAAATGTTTCGATGTTGCGTAATAGCCAGTTTCGTGAAGATGCCGGCCCCACTGCCCATCCCGTGCAGCCTGATGCTTATCAGGCGATCGACAACTTCTACACCACCACGATCTATGAAAAGGGATCGGAACTTATTCGTATGTTGCATACCCTGCTGGGTGAGGAGGCGTTCATGCGGGGGATGGCGCTCTACGTGAGCCGCCACGACGGCACCGCCGCTACCTGCGAAGACTTCGTGCAGGCGATGCAGGATGCCGCGCCCGTGCCGCCGCCCTTTGATTTCGCCCAATTTCGCCGTTGGTATCACCAGGCCGGCACGCCGCGGCTGCACATCCAGCGCCACTGGGATGGCGAAGCGGGTGTGCTGGAGCTGCAGGTGCAACAACACACCCCAGCCACACCCGGCCAGAGCGAAAAGCAGCCGCTGGTGATTCCCCTCGCCCTGGGGCTGCTGGGTCAGGGCGGCGAATCCCTGCCCGTGCGGCTTGAGGGGGAACCAGCCCCAGCCCGACTAGCCGGCGATGGCACCCGCCTGCTGGTGATCGACCAGCCCCAGCAAGCCTTGCGTTTGGTGGGGTTGCCCCAGCAGCACCATCCACCGGCCCTTTCCTTGCTGCGCCATTTTTCAGCGCCGGTGATCCTGGAAATGGGCCGGCCCACCGCCGAGCTTGTGCACCTGCTGGCTGCCGATAGCGATCCTTTTGCCCGCTGGGATGCGGGCCAGGTGCTGCTGCGCCAAGCCGTGCTGGCCCGCGCCGCAGGCAGCGCCGATGGCCTGCTGGAAGAGGAGCTGATCGATGCCTTCGGCCGGATCCTGGCCGATCCCTCCCTATCTGAGGCCAGCCGCAGCGTGTTGCTGGCCTTGCCAGGTTTGCCCGAGCTCGAAGATGCCGCCGTTGCCATTGGCGCTGAGCCCGATCCACCGGCCCTATTTGCGGCGCTGCTTGCCCTGCAGCAGCGTTTTGGTGCGGCCTTGGCCGTGCCCCTGACCGCTGCTCTGGAGCGCTGCACGCCCCAGTGGAGCCTGGCCTGGCCCGCTGGTAATGGCGATCGCCTCCTTACGGGCACCGTGTGGAGCTGGCGGGTGGCCGCCGGTGATGCGCAGGTTGCGGAGGCTGCAGCGGCGGCGGTGCAAGGCCCCTCGATGACCCTGGCTCGCGCTGGCCTCAGGGCCCTGCAGTGCCATCCGATCGCTGAGCGCCAGCAGGCGGTGGAGGCTTTTTACCAACGCTGGCAGCACAAGCCGGTGATCCTTGATGCCTGGTTTGCCCTTGAAGCTTCTGCGCCCTTTGCCGATGGCCTGGAGCGGGTGGCTCGCCTGCTGGAACACCCCCGCTTTGATCCCGCCGCGCCCAATTCGGTGCGGGCCGTGCTCGGGGGGCTCGCTGGTAATACGGCGGTGTTCCATGCGGCCGATGGCTCCGGCTATCGCTTCATGGCAGCTCGCATCGCCGATCTCGACCAGCGCAACCCGATCACGGCCTCTCGACTGGCCAAGGTGTTTAGCCGCTGGCAGAGCTACGGACCAGCCCGTTCAGCCGCGATGCGCGCAGCCCTCGAGCAGCTCGCTGCAGCACCGCTTTCGCCCAATACCGGCGAGGTGGTGAGCCAGTGCCTCGGCGCTGATTAATCAGCGCCGGTAGCTCTGGTGTAGCTGGCGGAAGGCAGCTTGGCGGTAGGCAGCCCCCTCAGGCCCGGCGTGCAAACCCCAAAGGCCCTCCCAGTAGAAATAGATCACGCCATGGCCCCGCTGCAGCGACAGCTGGGCTTTCTGGCCCAGGGTCGCCATGGTGGGGGTGCGGCCACCAAAGCCCGCCAGGATGCCGATCTCCACAGGCATGCCCCAGCTGCGCGCCTTCACCAGAGCCGGTTGGTTGAGGTCCTTTTCGAAGCCCTTCACCGAGTGGGCGTAGTTCTGCACTACAAGGTCGTCGATCAGCTCGCCCAAGGACCAAAGCTCCCAGTCCTGCAGCCAGTGGTTGTAAGCAAAGCGGAAGGGGCCTGGCGAGAGGCTGATCACCGTGCCAGAGGGCTTGAGCTGGCCCCGCAGCTCCCGCAGCAGGGCGGTGAGCTGCTGACGCCGCCAGCGCATCCAGGCCCGATCCGTGTGGTCGTCTGGCGGCTCCCGGCCCGTGGCCGCCCGGAATAATTCGCGACTGGTGGGGTCGTAGCCGAGCTCCACGGGCCAGGCGAAGTGGTCGTCGAGCTGGATGCCATCGACGCTGCAGCGCTGCACTATCTCGCCGATCAGGCCAAGAAAGCGCTGCCGCACCCCCGGGTGGGCCGGGTTGAGCCACACCATTGGCTTGCCGTGCATGACCATCTCACTGCTGCCATCACGGCGCTGCAGCACCCAGTCGGGGTTTTGGCGCACCACGGCTGCGTCGGCCGGCTCCATCAGGCCGTACTCAAACCAGGGGATCACCTGCAGGCCGCGGCGATGGGCGGCCTTGGTGAAGCGGCAGATCGGATCGAGGTTGGGATTGGCTTTCGCTAGGGCCGGCTCCATCGGCGCATGGAGGGAGCGGTGGAAGGTGGTTCCCCTGCTCCACACGTTGGGATAGAGGGTGTTGAAGCCCGCTTCTGCCAGCTCCTGCACCGCCCGATCGATGCGGGCGGGGTCGTAATAGAGCGGGCTGGGGCTATTGGTGAGCCACACGCCGATGCGCCGGGGTGGAGCTGGTTGCGCTTGGGCCAGCAGCGGAGCGGTGGCAGCCCAAGGCAGGGTGAGCAAAATGCTCGCCGCAGCAGGCAAAAAGGCTTTTAAGCGGGCAAAACGACGCAACTTCAGCGGATATGCCCTCAGCGGAACTGGTTTCAGCGGAACATCGAGCTCACTGAGCTCTCCTCGTGGATGCGCCAGATCGCTTCGCCGAGCATCTTGGCCACCGAGAGCACCTGAAGCTGGGGGAAGCGGTCGTCATCGCGGCGGGGAATGCTGTTGGTGACAAGCACCTCCTCGAACAACCCAGGCTCCGACATCCGCTCGATTGCCGGCGGGGAAAACACCGCGTGGCTGGCGCAGGCCAGCACCCGGGTTGCCCCCCGCTGCCGCAGCAGCCGGGCACCGGCACAGATCGTGCCGCCGGTGTCGATCATGTCGTCGATCAGGATTGCGGTCTTGCCCACCACATCGCCAATCACGGTGAGGCTTTCGGCCACGTTGTGACCGGAGCGACGCTTGTCGATGATCGCTAGGGGTGCGTCATTCATCTGCTTGGCGAAGGCCCGGGCCCGCGCCACACCTCCCACGTCCGGGGACACCACCACCACTTCACCAAGGTCGCGGGTGCGCAGATAGTCGACCAGCACCGGCGAGCCATAGATGTGGTCGCAGGGGATGTCGAAATAGCCCTGGATCTGGGCGGAGTGCAGGTCCATTGCCAGCACCCGATCCACCCCTGATTTAGCCAGCAGGTTGGCAACGAGTTTGGCGGTGATCGATTCCCGTCCGGCGGTCTTGCGGTCGGCGCGGGCGTATCCGTAGTAAGGGATCACCGCGGTGATCTGCCGGGCCGAGGCCCGCTTGCAGGCATCCACCATGATCAGCAGCTCCATCAGGTGATCGTTCACCGGGGCGCAGGTGGGCTGGATCAGGAAGACATCGCAGCCGCGGATCGACTCCTGAATCTGGATGTAAAGCTCGCCGTCTGCGAAGCGTTTGATCACCCGCGGCCCATCTGGCACGCCCAGATAGGTGCCAATTTCCTGAGCCAGGGCTTGGTTGGAGGTGCCACTGAACAGCCGCAGACGCCGGGTGTCGTGATTCGGCTGGCTCGCGCTGCCCTGGGGTGCCACGCGATCAGCGGTCAGAAAACTGGTCACGGCGGGCGCTAACGCGTCGGCTGAAACCTGATGGTAGAAGCGAGCCCGCCCACCTAGTACAAAAATCCATGACTCTTTCCCTGCCTGGTCGGCAACGCCCGTTGGTGCTGGTGGGAGCTGGTGCAGCGGCTGCGGTGGCGGCGCTGCAAGCAGAAGCGGGGCCATCGCTGGCCTTGGCCCTGGGCCTGCCCTGGGGCAAACCGCTCGCAATTGAGCAGCCGCCCCAATCGCTGGCCTCCTTGGCTGAGCAGGGACCAGGCCTGGTGCCCTTGCCGCTTGATCCCGGCCTGGTGTTGCAGGGATTCGGCCACTGGGCCGAGGCCCTAGGGGCCTGGCGCCAGCCGGTGCTGCTGCTGCTGGCGGCCGAGCAGCTGCAGACGGGCCTGCCGGCGGCGATGGCTGCCCTGCTGACCCAGTGGCAAGTGCCCTTGGCCGGGTTGGTGCAGGCCGGTGGCCCCTGGCAGCCAGACCTGCGCCGCGGCGATGGCCTGCCCTGGTTGGGAACCCTGGAGGAGCCTTTTGACCTGGCCCCTGCTTTGGCCCTGCGCTTGGAGCTATTGCTCAGCCGTTGAGCTAGCCGCTACCGGCCAGAGGGGCTCAGGGGCGCTGCTGCTGATCTCGCGCAGGCTCAGTTTTCCCCCTCGGCTGCTGTTGGGTTCGGGTGCCGGGGCAAGGGGCAGGCTGGTGAATTGCACGCTCTCGGCCTGATCTAGGCCAGCCGCCAGCAGGCTCAGGGTTTCTGGCTGGCTCAAGTTGGTGACAACCCCCTGGTTGTTGAGTGATTTGAGCAAATTGGCAAGTTGGCCCAGCTGCTCCGGCAGGGCCAGCTCCCGCAGCAGGCTGCGAACCACCAGCTGCTGGTTGTCCTGGCGACTCTCCTCAGGCCGGTCTGGATCGCGGTAGCGCACCAGTTGCTCCACCTGGTTGCCCTTGAGCCGTTGCAGTCCGCCCTGAAGGTTGATGCTGAAGCGCTGGCTCTTGTCGTTGTAGCGAAGAGCCAGGGTGGGATTGGCGGCGATGCTGCCCAGGCCATCCACCAGGCTGCGCAGGTTGGAGCGGCCCAGCACCAAAAAGCGCGCTGGCTGGCCCGAGTCGAGGCCCACCAGGTTGCTCACCGCATCAGCGGTGAGGGCTACGCCGCCGATGCGATACAGGCTGCCGAGACTCTGGGGGCGTTTCTGGCCCGGCAGTTGCACGGCCAGGTTGGGCGGCAGGCTGAGCACCTGCAGGGGCCCCTGGGGATTAACCCGCACCAGCAGCAGGGCATCGGCGTTGGCTGCCCCCCGGGGAGCGGCCTTGTTGAGCGGATCGCCGGGACGCTCGCTGTCCAGGCCGATCACCAGCAGGGTGATGCTGCGGCTGGGGGGCTTGGCTAAGTCGGCAGGCGTCAGCTGCTGCAGCGGTTCTGTGGCACGGTCGCCTATGGGCCAGAGCACACCGATCAGACCAGCGCCCATGGCCATGCCCACGGCTAACGCACCCAGCCGCAACAGGGTGGGTCCCCGGCGGGGCTGGCTTGGGGCGGAACGTCGGGCCATGGGGGCTTGTCGGCAAACCACTTTGGCCCAAGCCTCTACGCCTTGCACCCGATAGGTTGTGGCGGCGCAGATGCGATGGGGAAATCCGCTGATGGCTGCAACTGCTCCCCATGAGCGCGCCCGGCCCCTGGCCAAGGGCAGCGTCTATCCCGCCAAAGATTTATGCAGCCAGTGCGGTCTGTGTGACAGCCGCTGGGTTGCTTACGTGAAAAACAGCTGCGCCTTTCTGGAGCAGCGCTTTGAGGCTATGGAGGCTGCGGCCCATGGCCGTAGCCGCGACCTCGACAACGAGGAGGAGCTTTATTTCGGGGTGCAGCAGCGCATGCTCACCGCCCGGCTCCAGCAACCGATCGAAGGGGCCCAGTGGACGGGGATCGTCAGCCGCATCGGTGTGCGGGCCCTGGAAACTGGCCTTGTCGACGCGGTGCTTTGCGTTGGCCAAAGCGAGGAGGATCGCTTCACGCCCGTGCCCCGCCTCGCCCGCACCCCGGAGGAGGTGCTCAGTGCCCGGGTGAATAAGCCCACCCTGTCCCCAAATCTGGAGGTGCTGGAGCAGCTGCCCGGCAGCGGCATCCGCAAGCTGCTGGCGATCGGTGTGGGCTGCCAGATCCAGGCCCTGCGGGCGGTGCAACCCACCCTGCCCCTCGACGAGCTCTACGTGCTGGGCTTGCCCTGCGTTGACAACGTCAGTCGAGCGGGCCTGCAGACCTTCCTCGACAGCACCGTCAGCTCGCCAGAGACGGTGGTGCACTACGAGTTCATGCAGGACTTCCGCATCCACTTCCGCCACAGCGACGGCCGCGAGGAAACGGTGCCTTTCTTTGGTTTGGATACACCCAAGCTCAAGGATGTATTTGCTCCCAGTTGTTTGAGTTGTTTCGACTACACCAACGCCGGCGCCGATCTGGTGGTGGGCTACATGGGCGCGACCTTCGGCCGCCAATGGCTCACGGTGCGCAACCCCAGGGGCCAGTTGTTGCTGGATCTGGTGGAGGAGGAGCTCGACGTGGCACCAGTTACCTCCAGTGGTGAGCGTTTTGCGGCGGTGCAGCAGGGAATCGAGGCCTACGACAAGGCCCTGAAGCTGCCCATGTGGTTGGCCAACCTGATCGGTTTGGTGGTGCAGCGGCTCGGGCCGAAGGGCCTGGAATATGGCCGCTTTTCGATCGACTCCCACTTCACCCGCAACGCCCTCTGGTTGCGGCGTAACCACCCAGAAAAGCTCGAAGCCCACATTCCGGCGTTTGCCAAGGCCATCATTAGCCGATATCGGCTGCCGGCCTCGTGAATCAGGCCCACCGCCATGCCGGGGTGCTGCTGCACCCCACCTCCCTGCCCGGTAAGGGTGGTTGCGGCAGCTTTGGCCAGGCTGCTCACGATTGGCTTGACCTCCTCGGTCGCCATCGCATTGGCGTTTGGCAACTGCTGCCCCTTGCTCCCCCCGACGGCACCGGTTCGCCCTACAGCTCCCCTAGCGGCTCGGCCCTCAACCCCTGGCTGCTGGATGGCGAGCGGTTGCGGCAGGAGGGCTTTTTGCAGCCAGAGGACCTGGAGGCCCTACCTGGAGCTGCGCTGACGGCTGGGCCGATGGATTTGTCTGTGGTTGCGGTCCGTAGTACGGCTTTGGGAGAGGCTTTGGTCCGCCGCTGGGGTGCCCAGCCCGCGGAGCAGCAACGGGCTTTTGCACGCTGGCGGCGCAGCCAACGGCGTTGGCTGCCAGACCACGCCCTATTCATGGTGATTCGCCGGCTCCAGGGCGGCCAGCCCTGGTGGCAGTGGCCGGCGCCTCTGGCCCAGCGTCAGCGGCGCGCCCTGGCGCGAATTGCCGCCGATCATGCCGACTGGCTGCTGCAGGAGCAGTTGCTGCAATGGCAGCTGCAGCGCCAGTGGCAGCAGCTGCGCCGCCAGGCCAGCCAGGCCGGCGTGCAGCTGCTGGGCGACCTGCCGTTTTATGTGGCCCACGACAGCGCCGACGTCTGGGCCCACCGCTCCTTGTTTTCCCTGCGCCCCGATGGCTCGCTCACGGCCCAGAGCGGAGTGCCGCCCGATTACTTCTCGGCCACCGGCCAGCTCTGGGGCACTCCTGCTTACCGCTGGCCCAGGCACCTGCTCAGCGGTTTTAGCTGGTGGCTGGCCCGCCTGCAGCGCCAATTTGAATTGTTCGACCAGCTGCGGCTCGATCACTTCCGAGCCCTGCAGGCCTTCTGGAGCGTGCCGGGTGATGCCCCCACCGCCGAGAATGGCCGCTGGCGCTGGTTTCCAGGCTGGCCGCTTCTGGCCTTGCTCTGGTTGCGCCGTGGCAGGCACCTGCCGCTGATCGCTGAAGACTTAGGCGTGATCACTCCGGAGGTGGAGGCCCTGCGTGATGGCTTCGGTTTGCCGGGTATGAAGATCTTGCAATTCGCCTTTGATGGCGATTCCAACAACCCCTACTTACCAGCCAACATCCGCGGTCGCCGCTGGGTGGTGTACACCGGCACCCACGACAACGCCACCAGCGTTGGCTGGTGGCAGAGCCTCGGTGACGACGCCCGTCAGCGGGTGGCCGAGGCGGTGGGTGCACCGATCACGGCGCCGGCCTGGCAGTTGCTGGAGCTGGCCTTGGCGAGCTCTGCCGACCTAGCCGTGGCCCCCTTGCAGGATCTGCTGGAGCTCGATGACCGGGCCCGCTTCAATACTCCAGGCACCAGTTCGGGCAACTGGACTTGGCGCCTACAGCAGCCGGTGGCCAGTCTGGACGGGGCCCTGCAGGGCTATGGCGCCATGGCGGCGCGCTACGGCCGGGCGGCCTCTGCTGGTGAGCTGAACTGACCGGGCTGGCCCTTGACTGGCTGCAGGGGCGAGCCGTTCCAGCTCACTTGATCGCCGGCGCTGGGTGGAGGGTTGAGGCTGAGGCGGAAGCCGCCACTGAGGGGCAGGCTGAGGCTGCCGCCGCTGTTACGCAGGTTGGTGCGAACTCCGCTGGCGCTCTCCAGCGTCAGCTGGCTGGGCTGGCTTAATTGCAGCTCCAGCACTCCGGCCGCTGGAATTTGGCTTGGCTTTGCCCGCCGCAGTTGCCCAACCCCCTGGCCCCTGGCGGCCAGCTCCAGGGGGCGCAGCTCGGGATAAAGCTGCAGCAGGGCTTGATCAGGCCGCGGCGGTTTGGCCTGGTCCCTGGCAGGTAGCGGCGAAATCGGCCGTAGCGCTAGCAGCCCTCGGGCTGCCAGTTGCTGCTGCTGCAGGTTCACTGCGTAAATCAGGCCCAGGGTTAGTAGGCCGTAGAGCAGCGTGCCCTGCCAGGTGGTGAATACATCGATTGAGCCCGGCGTGAAACGACGTAGCAGGGGCTCTCGCCTTTGGCCCTGAAAACGGAGCTGCTCGCTGCTTGGCAGCACCGTTTCCAGGCTGCCTGGTGGCAGCTCTAGGTGCCGCTCGATCAGCGGCACCATGGTGCGCAGGTAGGTGGCTTCCGGTAGGCGGTCGCGCCAGCCTCGCTCTAGGGCTTCCAGTACTGCCGCGCTGATACGTGTTTGCAGGGCGAGGTCCCGCAGGCTTAGGCCCCGTTCCTCACGCCGCAGCCGCAGCCGCTGGCCTGCTGCCAGCAACGGATCAGCCGGAGCCTCGGCAGGCCCACTCGGGGCCGCTGAATTACCACGGCGCCACCAGCGGCCGGGGCGGCCTCGCGGGCGCTTTGGTGGCAGTGGGGTAGAGGGGCTCAGGGTGGGGGTGTGGGATTAAACAGTTGCCATTCTTGGCGATCGAGGCGCCGCCAGCGACCTTCGGGCAATGCGCCCAGCTGCAGGGGGCCGATTGCCAGCCGCTGCAGATCGAGCACGGGGTGGCCAAGGGCCTCGGCAGTGCGCCGGATCTGACGGTTGCGTCCCTCTCCCATCCGCAGTTCGATTTCGGTTGCCTGGGGGCGCCTTTGAATCAGCGCCAGCCCCACCGGTTGGCTGGCCTGGCCATCAAGGGGCACTCCGGCGGCCCAGCGCTCCAGCACCTGGTCATCCGGTTGGCCCTTCACCCACACCCGGTAAGTCTTGCGGTGGCCGTAGCGGGGATGGGTGAGCCGCAGGGTTACCTCCCCCTGGTTGCTGAGCAGCAGGGCGCCGCGGCTGTTGGCATCGAGCCGGCCCACCGGGTGGAGTCCGCTGCCGTGGCGCAGTTCGTCTGGCAGCAGGTCCAGCACGGTGGTTCGCCCCTCGGGGTCGTGGCAGCTGCAAACCACTCCCACCGGTTTGTTGAGCAGCAGCAGCAGGGGCTGGGGCCGGGCCGCCAGGGGCTCTCCCCGCACGGTGATGCGATCGCGCTCGGGGTCGGCCCGATCGCCCAGCTGGACTACGGCACCATTTACCTGCACCAGGCCTTGAGCCAGCAGTTGCTCTGCCTGGCGCCGGGAGCAGAGCCCGGCGTTGGCCATCAGTTTTTGCAGCCGTTCAGAGGCCATGGTTTGCGAATCAATAGACTTGATTGGTTAATTCTTTATAGAAAGAAGTGAAAGCAATGCCTTTATGTATTGGAAGTGAATCCTTCTAAGGGTATTTGATGGCCGCCCATGGGTTTGTAGAAGCTTTTCCAGTCAATTTGGTAGCCGTGGCTATATATTTCACCTAAGCTGCTTAGAATAGTTTCCCAGTTGTTTTTGCCATTGCGCAGGCTTGGCCACCAATTGCAGTTATTTATATTAGCTAGGCCTGAATTTTTTAAGCATTGACGGCCTAGGCTCAAAAGGGTTGAACTTGCTCCCAGCTCTATAAAGTTGCGGACGCCATTGGTTGCCAACGTGTTCATTCCTTGTGCGAAGCGCACCGGGCTGGTTACGTGATCACACCAGTAGTCGCTACTGGCTATCTCTGGGCCTGCCTGTCTGCCAGTTACATTGCTAACAAATGGACGAATGGGTTGCTGGAAATTAATTTGGCACAGAGTTTTTCTGAGTTCTGGCACTAGCGTCTTCATAGCAGCTGAATGGAATGCATGTGAAACCTCTAGTCTTTTGGTTTTGATGCTGCTGGAAGTTGTGTGGGCTAGGAGTTGATTGAGTGCCTCCTCTGGGCCTGATACCACAGTGTTGCTAGGACCATTGTATGCAGCTATCACCAAGTTGTTGCAACCATCATTAGCATTAGAAATTAGCTCTCTGACCTCTTCCGGCTTAGCAACAAGCATGAGCATGCCGCCATTGCTGGGTTGAGACTGCATTAGTTTGCTCCGGACTGTCACGATTTTCAGGGCGTCCTCTAGGCTGAAAACTCCGGCCAGATAGGCAGCCATAATCTCGCCAGCGCTATGGCCGATTAAGAAGTCAGGCCGTATTCCCCAGCTGGACCACATTTCGCTTAATGCGTAGCCCAACACAAAAAGGGCTGGTTGGGTGAAGGCTGTTTGTTTGATTAATTCAGCAGCTTGATCTGCCTGTCCTGTTTCGGGATACAACACAGAGGCAAGAGGACGATCTAGATGCGGATCAAGCAGTATTGAGCAGCGCTGGAAAGCCTCTCTAAATACGGAGTGAGTGGTGTAAAGAGAATGAGCCATGCCGACATACTGGGAGCCTTGTCCGGCAAGCATAAAAGCTAATTTTTCTTGTCTCGATGATGATTTGTTGCTGACTGCGCCGATGCCTGTTGCTGCATTTGGACCGCCTAATTCGTAAGCTTTTAATTGGTTTAGGATGCTTGGATAGTCTTCTCCTATGCATACAAGTCTATGTTTTAAGTGTTTGCTGTTGGTGTTGATTGTTTCGCAGATATTCCCTAGTCCTAGTTCCTCATTGGCTTCAATAAGCTTCGCCAATGTCGACGCTTGCTTTCTTAGCTCGAATTCTGTTCCGCCTGATACGCAAAGGAGATTTAACGGCGTCGAGTTTTCTGGCATTGAGCTCGGCGGCCTAGCCATCAGAAAGTTTTGTATTCCTACCGTAAGGGTGTATGAGGGCCTGGTGGGACCGCTTGCGGAGGCCAACCCAAAACGGTGGTAGGTTTGCGAAACCAAAGAGTTTCGTAACCCGGCTCGCCATGCCCGCCCTGTCCGCTCTTGGCTCCAGCACCAGTGCCGGGGCTGCCTCGGCCCAATCAGGCGGCGACCTAGTGCGCAGCTACCTGCGGGACATCGGCCGAGTGCCGCTGCTATCCCATGAGCAGGAGATCACGCTGGGCCGCCAGGTGCAGGAGCTGGTGGGTTTGGAGGAGTTGGAGCAGGAGTTGGAGGTGCAGCTGGGCAACAAGCCAAGCCAGGCGGAATTGGCCCAGGCTGCTGGGCTTAGTGCGCCCCTGCTTAAGAAGCGCTTGCAGGCGGGCCGTCGGGCCAAGGAGCGGATGGTGGCTGCGAATTTGCGGCTGGTGGTGAGCGTGGCTAAGAAGTACACGCGGCGGAATATGGAGCTGCTGGACCTGATCCAGGAGGGCACGATCGGTTTGGTGCGAGGTGTGGAGAAGTTCGACCCAACGCGTGGCTATAAATTTTCAACCTATGCGTATTGGTGGATTCGCCAGGGGATCACGCGGGCGATAGCGGAGAAGAGCCGGACGATCCGTCTGCCAATCCACATCACCGAAACGCTGAACAAGCTGAAGAAGGGCCAGCGTGAACTGAGCCAGCTGCTGGGGCGCACGCCGACGGTGACGGAGCTGGCAGAAGCGGTGGAACTGCCGGAAGAAGAGGTGAAAGATCTGCTGTGCCGTGCGCGCCAACCGGTGAGCCTGGAGACGAAGGTGGGCGATGGCGACGACACCGAGCTACTGGACCTGCTGGCAGGAGATGCGGAGTTGCCGGAGGATCGGGTGGATGGTGAGTGCCTGAAGGGCGACTTGCGAGCGCTGCTGGAGCAACTGCCGGAGCTGCAGGGGCGGGTGCTGAAGATGCGTTATGGGATTGAGGCTGGGGAGCCACAAGAGAGCTCGGAGCCGATGAGCCTGAGCGCCATTGCTAAGCAGTTGGGAATGAGCCGCGATAAAACTCGCAACCTGGAGCGCAAAGCCCTCGAAGGTGTACGGGCCCAGTCACGCATGCTTGAGGGTTATTTGGTAGCTTAAGCTGGTCCAACAATAATTGTTAGCAATAAACCTAGGAAATTCGAACTAAAAAATTGAACTAGAAAAATTGATCGAAGTTATCGAAGTCGACTGCGCTGAAGGTGCCAGCTTCTACCTGGGCCATTAGCCGTTCCAGCTGCACCCAAAGGGCGCCAGCTGTGGCAATCGACAACACAAAAGAAACCAGCAGGGCAACCCCCGCCGAGAAACCGAATACCTGCAGGCTGCCGCCAATAAACAGGGTGATGCCGATCACCACGCCGAAGTAAGGCAGGGTGACCGCAAAACTGCCAAGCGGTAGCAGGGGCAGGCGATCCTGTTTCCAGCCCTCCAGCTTGTTTTCTACCAATTTGGCGAAGGTGAGCCCGCAGAGCACGCCGATGGCCAGGCCCACACCAGCCACTAGGTAGGGGGGCTGGATGATCTGGGCATATTCCAGCAGGATGTCACTCGCATCTAAATCGCCGTACATCCAGCCGTCCGGCAGGGCGCTGCTGTCCATGGCGTCGAGGGGCAGGCTGGCCATCTGCTGAGACTGGTCTGGGTGGCCGAGACCCTAGGCCCTCAGGGTTCCCAGCGCTGGGAACCCAGGAAGGTGAGTTCGACGAAGCTGCTGCCGTTGTGGTCCTGGGGACCCAGTTGCACCCGGTAGCCACCAAGGTCTACATCGCGCATGGTCTCAAGCGCGGTCACAAAGCGTTGGCGGCTGGGTGCCGGCCCGGCTCGACGCAGGCCTTCCACTGTCATTTTTGCGGCAAGGAAGCCCTCCAGGCTGTTAAAGCCGAAGTGCGGTTTGGCCTGCTGGCGCCGCATCAATTCCTGGTATTCCCTCACCACTGGCACCCTTTCGTTCCAAGGGAAAGGCACCACCTGGGCGACGCCAATGCCACTGGCCTCATGGCTTTGCAGGGAGGCACGCAGGGCGCTGGTACCTACAAACGACACGTTCATCAGCTGGGCTGTGCTGCCGCGCCGCCGCATCTCGCGGCTTAAGGAGGCCGAGCTCGGGTAGGCAGCTACCACCAAAACTGCATTGGCATTGGCGTTTTGCACCATGCTGGCTGCCCTGCCGGTTTGGTTTGAGTTGCGCTCAACGCTGGCAGTAGCCACTGGTTTGAGGCCATGGCGTCTCAAGGCGTTGAGAGATCCCTTGAGTCCGTCTTGTCCAAAGGCATCGTTTTGATAGACAACCGCAACGCGATGGCGGCCGCTGCGCACTAAGTAGTCGACCATCCGGTCAATTTCCATGTGGTAACTGGTACGCAGGTTGAACACCATGGGGCGATGGGGCTGGCGTAGCAGTTGGGCGCCGGTGAGTGGAGCGATCAAAGGGATTTTCTGTTTCTCAACCAAGGGCAACACCGCCTTGACGGTGGGGGTGCCCACATAACCAAACAAAGCAAACACCTTGTCGCGCTCAACCAGCTGCTTGGTGTTGCGCAGGGTGAGAGGTGGGTCGTAGCGGTCGTCGAGGCTCAGCAGCTTCAGGCGCTTGCCATGGACGCCACCTTGGCGATTCACCTCTGAGAAATAGGCCAGAGCCCCTTGCCGGTATTCGCTGCCGAGCATGCCGGAGGGGCCGCTGAGGGCCGCCGACTGCCCCAGCACCAGTTCTGTTGATGCCAGGCCAGGCAGGGCCAGCGTCAGGGCCAGCGCCACTGCGGTGCCTACTCGCTCACAAGCGGCTTTCGGCTTTAACTTCAGCAAACTGCAGCAGTTGGGCATGGGTAAGCGCAGGCAAAGGCCTTGGAACGTGCTGGCGATGGTTGCCGTTGTTCTGGCGGCCATCCTGGCAATTTTGGGGATCGGGCGCATTGATGTGAGCCCGGTGCTAAGCCGCGATTCTTTGCGTCTCTCCTCCGCATCCCGCGCTCTCACCACCCTGCCCCTCGGCGAAAAGCCTGCCCTTGGTGTATGGAGCTCCATGCGGGGAGACCAGCTCAGCGCTGGCGAGGAACGGGTCGATCGGGCTGAGCTGGAGCGAGCCCCATACAAGGTGGAAGTGGGAGTGTATTCGACTAGCAATTATGAGCTAGATCTAACGGTGCCAAGCTATTCAAGTGGTGGCTATGTATGGCTGCGCTGGGAGGAGCCTATGCAGCGTTATGTGGAAACTCATGGCGGAGATATTTCCAGCTTGTTTATTGTTCTAAATACCTTGCTTTCTGATAAGGATTCAAGCCTTAGGCCGGTGGGCGAAATGCCGGTGCGACTTGCCGATGGCGGCTACTATCAATTATTCACGTATGTTGGTCGTTATTATGTAGATAAGGCTAGTTTTCGCCACTATCCTTTTATGAATATTAGCCTGCCACTTGTCATTGAGGCTAATGACGTGGATGGAGAGCTCGGTTATCAAAATCTCCGTTTAATTCCAGAGATTCGCAACAGCGGCATGGGTCTCTACGCACGCATTATTGGCTGGCTAAATACCGGCTGGTCAATTGCGGAATACCGACACCACTACGCTACAAATTTTGGCCTTGGTGGCGAAGAAAACGACTACAGCCAGATCCTCTTTGAAATTTCCTATGGCACCTCTTCGTGGTCATCTTTCTGGAGATTGTTGTTGCCACTCTCCGTGCTGATGGCCATGGTGTTGTTGGTATTTAAGGTGCGGCCTGATGAGCAGGATGCTCGTGCCAGTATCCCGGTCACTGTGCTTCTTACGCTGGTTTTTCTACAGCAAACCTATCGTGACAAGTTGCCTGATTTGCCCTTTCTTACCTTCCTTGATCAAGTATATGTCGTTGCTTACGTAGTCACGCTGGCAGCGTTTGTGTTGGTGCTATGGATTGGGCGTCGCTATGCCGTGATGGAATCGATTGAAGATCCAGCAGAGAAGCATGCACTATTAATGCATCTGAATCGCCTCGACGATATCTGGCCCCTAGTGGTAGTGCTGGTGGGTGGTGCTGCAATGACCTTCTGCTGGATGACGATCCCCCAAGTTGTTTGAGCTATCTATAAATTAATTCTAATGTTTAAGCGGGTTGCAGTGTGAGCCTTGCCAGCATGCCACTCACCAACTTGCGGGGTGAAAAAGTACGTCCCATCAGTCCCATCAAGGCTCGCAAATCATCTGTGTGCAAGCGATCACCCTGGACCAAGGTAAGCAGCAGCCGTTGACGCAGGCTGCCGCCTTCTGGACCCAACAGCAGTTTCAGGCCAGCTCCAGCAACTGGAAGCAAATCGGGGCTGGTGGAATCGTTTTCCACAACCGCCAATAGATTCTCCAGTCGTTCAAGCTGCAGGCGGCCGTGTCGATCAAAGAGCACCTCAAGCAGTTTTTCGCGCATCTCACTGGTGTCTCCTGCCAGCAGGCGCCGGGCCACGTATGGATAGGCAACTCGGATGATCTTGAAGCTGGGATCAAGCCGCAGAGCCAAGCCCTCCTGGCTTACCACCGCCCGAATGATCAGGGCGAAGCGAGCCGGCACCCGAAAGGGATAGGCATACATCAGCTCCGAAAAGCGATCGGTGATGGCTTTGAAGTTGAAGGAGCCCACGTTGTCGCCTAAGGCGCCACCAAGCACCTCCTCAAGGGCAGGAATGATTGGCTCGAGGTCGGCCTTGGGGTTGAGGAAACCCAGGCTGACGAAATCATCGGCCAGGGCGCTGAAATCCCGATTGATCAGGTGAACAACGGCACCGGTGAGGGTGAGGCGATCGCTGTCGCTGATCGAATCCATCATGCCGAAATCCACATAGGCCACATGGCCTAGGGGGCCGGTTTTGCCGGAGAGCGCAAACAGGTTGCCGGGGTGGGGATCAGCGTGGAAATAGCCAAATTCGAGCAGTTGCTGCAGTCCGGCGATCACGCCAGTGCGGATCAGGGCCGAGGGATCCAGGTTGCGAGCTTCCAGCGCCTGGCGTTCCTGCAACTTGGTGCCATTGATCCACTGGGTAGTGAGCACCCGCTGGCTGGATAGCAGTCGCTCCACCCGCGGCACTGTCACCTCGGGCTGGCGGGCGAATAGATCGGCAAATCGTTCAGCGTTATTGGCCTCGAGCCGGTAATCAATCTCCTCAAACAATGTTGAGCCGAATTCATCGATGATGTCGCCGAGGCCAAAGCCCAGGTTGAGCGGCAACAGCGGCGCACTCAGCACAGCTAACAGGCGGATGATCACTAGATCCCGCCGCAAAATTGTGGGCAGATTGGGGCGTTGCACCTTGACTGCCACCCAGTGGCCATCAGCGAGCTGCGCTTTGTAGACCTGGCCCAGGCTGGCTGCTGCTACGGGGTAGTCGGGGAATACCTCAAACAGCTGGTCGGCCGGGGCGCCCAATTCCTGTTCAATGGTTGCTAGCGCAATCGCATGGGGATAGGCGGGCAGGTTGTCCTGCAGCTGGGTTAGCTGTTCGAGCCAGTCGCGCCGCACCAGATCGGGCCGGGTGGAAAGGGCTTGGCCCACCTTGATGAAGCAGGGGCCCAGGTCCGTGAGCGTGGTGAGAATGCGCTGGCCCAGCCGTTGCTGCACCTGGGCATTGCTGCTGTTGCCCTGCACCACCAACACCAGGGCCAGGCTGGACAGCTGCCAGATCACCACGATCAGCCGGGCGATCAGCACCCAGGGGCGCAACAGCAACCAGCGCAGGTCCCGGCCCGGGTCGTAACTCAGCTCCCTGGCAGATTCGGCGTTGGTCAAGGCACAGCAGCCATACGTCTGCCCGACTCTAGAAACGCTGAGTTGTTGCGTTGTGGTCCTATGGCCCCCAACGTTGCGATCCCAGAAAAGTTAATTCCACCAAATCGCTGCCCTGATTGTTGCCAGGTCTGAGCCTCAGCTTGAAGCCGCCAAGGTCGAGATTTGTGAGACTCCTGAAGGCCCCTACCACTTTGGCGCGGCTTGGGTTGGGGCCCGCCTTATCCAAGGCAGCGGTGAGCCAGCGGGCAGCCAGGAAACCCTCCAGGCTCGTGTATCCGTAGTGCGCCTCCGTTTGCTGCCGCTGCATTAGCTGCTGGTACTGGGCCACCACCGGGACCCTTCGGTTCCAGGGGAAGGGAACCACCTGGGAAATGCCTATACCATTGGCCTGACCAGCTGGCAGAGCATCCTGCAAGCCCTCGATTCCGACCGGCGAAAGGTTCATCAGCTGGGCCCTGCTGCCGAGTCGGTACAAGTCGCGGCTTAGAGAGGCGGAGGTTGTGAAGGTGGCGATCACCAACACTGCATTGGCATTGGCCGCCACGACTTGCCTTGCCGCTGCGTTGGTGTTGGTGGAGTCGCGCATGACCCCAGCAACTGCCGCCGGTTTCAGGTCATGACGGGCCAGGGCCTTTTTGGTGGAGCGCAGCCCATCGTCTCCATAGGCATCCTTGATGTGCACCACCGCCACCTGGTGGCGGCCGTCCCGCACCAGGTGGTCGATCACCCTATCGATCTCCGCCTGATAACTAGCCCGCATGTTGAAAACCATGGGGCGGTAAGGTCTTAATAGGGCTTTTGCCCCAGTTCTGGGAGCCACGTAGGAAATCCCTACCTTCTCCACTAGGGGCAGGATC
The DNA here is from genome assembly GCF_024345455.1 of Cyanobium sp. T1G-Tous. Taxonomy (NCBI): domain Bacteria; kingdom Bacillati; phylum Cyanobacteriota; class Cyanophyceae; order Synechococcales; family Prochlorococcaceae; genus Cyanobium; species Cyanobium sp. T1G-Tous. Next base: position 128,917 of record NZ_JAGQBD010000002.1, on the reverse strand, counting down.
GCTTTTGAGTTGGCCGTGCCAAAAAAGCCGATCAGGGCGATTGCCTGCTGGTGCTCAATGAGTTGGCGGGTATTACGCAGGGTGAGTTTCGGTTCGTAGCGGTCGTCAAGGCTGATCAGCCGCAATCGCCTGCCATGGATCCCCCCGCGCCGGTTCACCTCGCTGAACCAGGCGAGTAAGCCTTCTTGATAGCTCTTAGCCGTTTGGGCAGAGGCTCCACTAAAAGGTGCCGACTGGCCGATCACCAGCTCTGGTGGGGCTTTGGCAGGCTGTTTAACTGCCGCGGCTGAGCGCAGCAGCAAGGGTGTGAGCAGAGGGAGGAGCAGCAGGGCAAGTCTCCGTTTTGCGCGTAATGTCGGATTCAGCCGCCTCCGGAAACTAGTGAGGAAGCAGCGGCGCTGGAATTTGCTCGCCACGGTGTCACTCCTTCTGGCAGTGATTCTGGCCTTGATCGCGATCACGCGCATCGACATCACACCGGTTCAGAGCCGAGATGCCCTGCGGCTTTCCACCTCAGCGCGTTCGCTCAACATCGATCCGAGCCAGCTGCCCCCGAGTGGCTGGACCAGCCTGCGCGGTCAGCTGCTCAATCCAGGTGAGGCAAGTGTTGATCAGGAGGCGTTTGCCGCTGCGCCCTACCGCGCCCAGCTTGGGGTGTATGCAAATACCGCTTCTGAGCTCGATCTAAGCGTTCCTAGTTTTGCCTCCAGTGGCTACATCTGGCTGATCTGGGACGAGCCTTTGCAGCGCTATCTCGATGCGGCCGGCATCTCGATTGATCAGCGCTTCACCCTTCTCAATACCTTGATCAGCGATGCACCGCCGGAGCTTCAGCCGATTGGTGAAGGTCCAGAACGACGAGCTGATGGCGGCTATTACCAATTATTCAGCTACCGCGGTCGCTATCTGCTCGATCAGGCGAGCTTTCGTCACTACCCTTTTATGAGCATCAGCCTGCCTCTATTCATCGAGGCTAATGATGTGGACGGCAGTCTTAGCTACGACAAGCTGCGGCTTGAACCCGACATTCGTGACAGTGGGATGGGGTTTAATGCTCGTATACTTGGCTGGTTGAATCAGGGTTGGTCGATCGCTGAATATCGTCACCAGTACGCCACAAGTTTCGGGCAAGGTGGCGGTGAGAGTGATTACAGCTTGGTGCTATTCGATATTTCCTTCGGAACTTCCGCTTGGGCTGCGGTGTGGCGACTGTTGCTACCTTTGGTTGTGCTTATGTCGATGGTGCTGCTTGTGTTCAAGGTGCGGCCGGATGAGCAGGATGCCCGTGCCAGTATTCCAGTGACAGTGCTACTTACACTGGTTTTCCTGCAGCAGACATATCGCAGCGACCTTCCCGTTCTCCCATTCCTTACTTTTCTTGATCAGGTTTATGTGGTGGCTTATGTGGTCACCCTGGTTGCCTTTGTGCTGGTGATCTGGATTGGTCGCCGTTACGCCGACATGGAGGAAATAGAGGATATTGAGCGCAGGGAATTTACGAAGAGTCGTCTTGAGCATCTAGATAGCAGTTGGCCGCTAGTGGTAGTTATTTTTAGCACTATCGCAATTGCCGTGGCCTGGTTCACAATCCCGCCTGGGGCTTAATGCGACTTGCTGTTGGTTATGGCGATGCTCAGGGAACGACAGCTAGTTATTGGTCAGACTCCGTAAATCCCTTGCCTTCTGACCCGTGGGCTTGTCCCTGCATCTGCCGGCCCACGGCCGCGGTCGGGGTCTGTCTCCTGCTCTGAGGCGCCTGCTGCGTCAGCGGCCGGGCAGCTGGGACCTGCCGGAGCTGCCGGAGCAGGGTGGCCCCCTGATCGATACCGGTGCGGTCGCTGAGGCTCAGCGGCGTTGTGCCTCCCAGCTTGGAGCGGAGGCGGTTTGGTTTGGTGTTAATGGCGCCAGTGGCATGCTGCAGGCGGCCCTGCTAGCCCTGGCTCCCCCTGGTAGCCGGGTGCTGCTGCCCCGCAACCTGCACCGCTCCCTGCTGCACGGCTGCGTGCTGGGCCAGCTGAGGCCCGTGCTGTTTGACCTGCCCTTCGATCCGGCCAGCGGCCTGTGGCTGCCACCGAGTCCAGCCCATCTCGAGGTGGTGCTTGCAGCAGCAGAGCAGGACGGTCCCCTGGCGGCCCTAGTGCTGGTGTCGCCGAGCTACCAGGGCCAGCGTGCCGAGCTGCCGGCCTTGGTGGCATTGGCCCACGGCCGTGGGCTGCCCGTGCTTGTCGATCAAGCCCATGGCCGCGGTGAAGCCTTGGCTGCTGGGGCTGATCTGGTGGTGCTCTCAGCCCAGAAAGCTGGCGGCGGCCTGGCCCAGAGCGCCGCCCTGCTGCTGCAGGGCGGCAGGGCTGATCGCGATGCCGTGGCCCGGGCCCTGCTATGGCTGCAGACCTCCAGCCCCAGCGCCCTGCTGTTGGCCTCCGCAGCAGCTGCCCTCGACGACCTCACCAGCTCGGCGGGCCGGCGCCGCTGGCAAGCGGCATGGCGCTGCGGCGAACGCCTGCAACTCCGCTGCCGTGCGCTGGGCTTCCCCCTTGTTGCCAATGACGACCCGCTGCGGTTGGTGCTGCACACCGCCGCCATGGGAATCAATGGGCTGGAGGCCGATGCCTGGTTGCTGCAGCGGGGTGTGATCGCCGAGTTGCCGGAACCGGGGGCGCTCACTTTTTGCTTGGGTATGGCGCCGCCCCCTGGGCTGGTGTGGCGCCTGCCCCAGCAGCTGCTGCGCCTGCGGCGTGCCCTGGGGGGACCACCCCTGCCACCCTTCAGCGCGCCACCGCTGCCGCTGGTAGCGGAGCCGGAGCTGCCCCTGGCCGAGGCCTGGCGCGCTCCGGCGGAAGTGGTGGCTTTGGCGGCGGCAGCTGGCCGGATCGCCGCCGAACCCCTTTGTCCCTATCCTCCGGGTATACCCCTGCTGGTGCCCGGCGAGCGGATCGATCTGGCTAGGGCTACCTGGCTGCGGCAGCAGCAGCAGCTTTGGCCAGGCCAGATCGCTGATACGGTGAGGGTTGTGGCCGGATAGGGGGCCGATGGATTCCAGTGCCGCGGCCGATCTAGGCCAAGCTTCCCAGCAGCCGACCTACCAGTGGGATTTCGTCACCCCTGGGCTGCCGGATAGTGCCTTTGAAGACGCTCCGGGCTTCAGCCCCACCCCCATGGAGCTGAGGGTGATGCTGCTGGCCCATCTGCGCCCCCGCGCCGATTCCCTGGTGTGGGATGTGGGCGGCGGCACTGGTGCCCTGGCCCTGGAAATCGCCCGGCTGATGCCCAGGGGGGCAGTGCATACCCTCGAGCGCGACCCCGATGCCATCGAGTTGTTGGAGCAAAACCGACGCCGCTTTGGCATCACCAACCTGCACATCCACGCTGGCGCTGCGCCGGATGATCTGGACCAGCTGCCCGCGCGCCCTGATCGGGTGCTGCTGGAGGTGGGACGGCCCTTGGGTGATGTGCTGCTGGCGGTATGGGAAGCGCTGGTGCCCCGCGGGCGCTTGGTGATCAGCACCGCCAGCCTGGAGGGCTTGGTGGATGCCACCGATACTCTTGGCCAGCTGGCGGCCTGCGATGTGCAGGTGGTGCAGGCCACCGTGCACCGCATGCAACGGCGCGGCAGCCAGGCCAAATTGGCTGCGGCTGAACCACTGTTTTTGATTGCTGCCGAGCGCTCAGCTAGCTCGGAGACCTCCTGATCGCCGCGTGTTGATACCTCCTACCCAGCCAGCTAAACCCCGCACCGCCACCTCCCTACCCCGGCTGTTGAGCGGCTGGCTGGCTGGGGGCTTTGGCTTCGTGGTGGTGATGCTTGGGGGCTGGTGGTTCACGGTGGCCGTGGGGGTGATCGTGCACTTGGGGCTGCTGGAGTTCTTCCGGATGGCCCAGTTCAAGGGGATTCGGCCCGCCACCAAAACCACCCTGGTGGCGGTGCAGCTGCTGCTGGTCACCACCCAGCTGGCCAGTGGCAGTGGCTTATTGGGTGGCGGTTGGTTCGCCGGTGATGTGGCCGCAGCTGTGCTGCCGGCCTCTGGGGCGGTGATCTGCGGCTGGCTGCTGTTGCAGCCGGTCACCGGCACCATCGCCGACATCGCGGCTTCAATTTTCGGGCTGTTTTACCTGGGTTTTCTGCCCAGCTACTGGATACGTCTGCGCGACCTGGCCGGCGACGCTCTGGCGCCCAACCTGGCCGGCCAGCCCTGGCCCGCCAGCGCCGGGCTCGCCCTCACCCTGCTGGCCTGCTTCCTGATCGTGGCCACCGACATCGGCTCTTACGTGATCGGCCGCCGGCTGGGGCGCCATCCGCTTTCGCCAATCTCCCCTGGCAAAACGGTGGAGGGTGCCCTGGGCGGGGTGGCCTGTGCGGTGGCGGTGGGTGCTTTCGGCGGCACCTTGATCGGCTGGAGCTGGGGCTGGCTGATCGGTGCGGTGCTCGGGGCGGTGGTGGCCCTGTTTGCCCTGGTGGGTGACCTCACCGAATCGATGATGAAGCGCGATGCAGGCCTAAAGGATTCCGGGGATGCCATCCCGGGGCATGGCGGGATCCTGGATCGAATCGACAGCTATTTGTTTGTGCCGGCGGTGGTTTACTCGCTGGTAACCCTGGTGTTGCCCCTCTTGCAGGGCTAGTGCAGGCCTAAGGGCTCACCTGGGCCGTGCCAATCAGCTGCACCATGCCTGCCTCTATGCGGGCATCGCTGATGTGGATGCCGGGATCCATCGGCAGCCTGCTGCTGACCTCGCCGTCAACGGAGCGAATTTCGATGCTGCCCCTAGCTGCCAGCACGGTGGTGGCGAGCTCGACCAAGTCGGGAGCGCCAAGGGCTCGGGCGGCAAACACCAGGTTGTCGCGGCACATGCGCAGCTCCACCAGGGGCACGATGCCAAGCAGGGCCTCGCCCAGGCCATCGCCTAGGGCGCGCCACTGGGGGGCGCTGAGGGAGCGGGTGAGGCCGTCGGCGGTGAAACTCACCTGGCCCTGGATCTCGAAGGCCCGCTCCAGCTGTAGCGGTTGGCCCTTGAGCAGGTTGCCGCTGTGCACCTGGATGGGACCGCTGCTTAGCTCCACCAGCTCGAAGTGGAGGTCCTTGTAGATCACCCGGCGGGCCAGCAGTTGCACGCCGGCCAGACGACCGCGCAGTAACTGCAAGCCAGTGCCTTGCAGCTGGATATCGAGACTGCCAATGGCCTGGCACTGCTGGCGCACCCAGAGCTGCAGGCCGCTGGCCAGCAGCTGCATCACCGGCCCGCCTGGTTTGTCGTCGCTGCTGCTCATTGCTGGGAAGGGGCGTCGAGCCAGGTGGCGGCGACGGTGGCGGTCTGATCGAGGTGCGGTAGGTGGCCGCAGGCATCCAGCTCAAGCACCCGCTCTCCTAACAGGGCCAGGGCCGCCCGCTTCTGGGGTGCCCGCAGGATGCGGTCATTGGCGCCCCACAGCACCGTGATTGGTTGGTGGGGCAGGGGGGCGCCGGCGCCGGCGAAGCCACCGGAGCGGGCAAAGCGCCGCAGGGCATCAGCCCAGCCAGGGCTTTGCAGGTGCAGCGAGGCGATCTCCAGTTCGGCAGCTCCCACGGCGGCGTCCGGATCGGCGAAGGCGGTGCGGCAAAGGCCCCGGCGCACCCCTGGTAGGGCCAGAAAGCGCACGCCCAGGCCATCGAGCAGGGGCGGCAGGGGCATGGGACGGCCAGTTAGGCCGGCTGGAGCAAGCAGCAATAGCCGATTCACCTGCTCGGGCAGGCGTCGGGCCAGCTCCACCGCCACCGAGCCACCCATCGAGGCACCGATCAGGCCGAGGGGGGCGGGATTGCGGCTGCCAATTTCCCGCGCCAAAACCTCCAGGTGGCGCAGCACGCCGCTGGGGCTGTAATCGCCGCCGCTGGGCCTTGGGCAGAAGCCAAAGCCGTACAGGTCGGGAATGAATAGCTGCACGCCGCTGGCCAGCAGGGGGGACAGACGCCGGAATTCCAGGAAGGAACTATCAAAGCCATGCAGCAGCAACACCGGTGGCCCCTCGCCCAGCACGGCCACAGGCCAGGGCCCCTCACCGCCGAGTTCAGGCAGGGGCCACCACTGCACCTGCGCTGCCAGGGCCCTGCCCTGGGGATCCAGCAGGCTGCTGGCCGCTGCCGCCACCAGGGCTTGCTGGGCTGTGGGCTCGCTGTTCACGCGGGCTGGCGCTCGCTGCTGCAGGTGCTCACCAGGGCGGCCAGTAGGTCGTTGGGCCCTACGGCAAAGGGCAGGTGGTGCAGATCGGAATCATCGCGGCAGGCAAAGGCGCAGGCCTGCTGCAGCTGGTGCAGGCCTGCCTCAGCCAGGCCAAGCTCCTCCAGGCTCACCGGCAGGCCGAGCTTGCGGAACAGGGGCAGCAGCTGGCGCCGGGATTGGCCGGCCAGCTGGTTGCCGCCGAGCACCTCCTCCAGCCGCAGCTGCACCAGGATCCCGAAGCCCACTTTTTCGCCATGTAGGCGGCCATGGCTGGCCTCCAGTTGGGTGAGGCCGTTGTGAACGGCATGGGCGGCCACGGTGCGGCAGCGGGCTCCCCCAATACCGCCGATCAAGCCAGCGCTGAGGCCGCAGGCTTCAGCCACCCGCTCCCAGGCGGGGCCGTGGGGATCCTGGAGGGCAAATTCGGCTTCCAGCATGAGTTGGTCGCGCAGCACCCGGGCCATCTGAACCGCTTGCTGCACCAGGCCATCGCCGCTGGCGCCACTGCTCACCGACGACTCATACCACTTGGCCATGGCGTCGGCGATGCCGCTTGCCAAGGTGCGTGCTGGGGCTTGGCGGACCAGGTCGTGGTCAAAGATGAGCAGATCTGGGCAGCGGGCCAAGGCCACATCGCCCAGAAAGGCACCTTCAGCTGAATAGATGTTTGCCAGGGCAGTCCAGCCCGCGCAGGTGGCCGCACTGGTGGGCACGGTGATGCAAGGCAGGCTTAGCCGGTGGGCCAGCAGCTTGCCGGCATCGAGCACCTTGCCGCCACCAATGGCCACAACTGCATCGCAGCCTTGCTTTTGACAAATCGCAGCGACTGGTTGCAGGTCTTCTTCGCAGCAGTCGAACTGCAACTCGGCGCAGTGGGGCTCAAGCCCAGCCTGATGTAAGTCGGCAACCAGCTGCTGCCTCAGCCGGGCTGTTACGACGCTGCGACCTAGCACCAGGGGGCGCTGGCCCAGGGCAGCTAGCCGCGGGATGCCCTGGAGCCAAGCTCCAGGGCCCCTGTACACCTCTGCAGGTGCGATGGCGTGTTGGCTCAGGGAGTTGCTCATCCCGCTGCTGCTTTCATCCCCAAGTGATGGTACGGGCTAGGCCCGAATCCCCTCAAACTCCAGCCGCAGCCAATTCCGGCTCGGCCGGCAGGGCTGCCTGCTTGCGGATCACTACCTGCTTGTCCTCATTGACATCCACCAAGGCGGAGTCGCCATCGCCAATCCGTCCGGTGAGGAATTCCTCGGCCAGCGAATCTTCAAGCAGCCGCATCACAGCTCGGCGTAGGGGACGGGCGCCGTAGGAGGGGTTGTAGCCCTCCTCGACCAGCCGTTCCTTAAAGGCTTCAGTAACTGATAGGGCAATGCCCTTCTCCAACATCCGGCTGAACACCTCCTTGAGCATGATCTCGGCAATATCCTTGACCTCGTCGCGGTTGAGCTGACGGAAGACAATGATTTCGTCGAGGCGGTTGAGAAATTCAGGGCGGAAGTATTGCTTCAGCTCCTCATTAACTAGCGAGCGAATGCGGTTGTAGTTGGTCTCATCTGCATCACCACCGCCAAACTCGAATCCGAGGCCGCCGCCGCCCTTTTCAATCACCTTCGAACCAATGTTCGAGGTCATAATTATCAGGGTGTTCTTAAAGTCCACCGTGCGGCCCTTGGAATCGGTCAGGCGACCGTCTTCGAGCAGTTGCAGCAGCAGGTTGAACACATCGGGGTGTGCTTTTTCGATCTCGTCGAATAGCACCACGGTGTAGGGACGGCGGCGTACAGCCTCGGTGAGCTGGCCACCTTCATTGAAGCCCACATAGCCTGGAGGCGAGCCGATCAGCTTGCTGACCGTGTGGCGCTCCATGAATTCCGACATGTCAAGCCGGATCATGGCTTCTTCGCTGCCGAAAAAGTAAGCCGCCAGGGACTTGGTGAGCTCGGTTTTACCAACGCCGGTTGGGCCGGAGAAGATAAAGCTGGCAATCGGGCGGTTGGGATTTTTCAGCCCAACCCGGGCCCGGCGGATGGCACGGGACACGGCCTTAACGGCTTCGTCTTGGCCAATTAAGCGCTGGTGGAGGGTCTCCTCCATGTTCAGCAGCTTGGCTGTCTCGCTTTCGGTGAGCTTCTGAACAGGCACACCGGTCCAGGAGGCAACGATGTGGGCGATGTCTTCCTCCGTAACCATGGGCGTGCGGTCGCCATCGGCGGCACCCTCAAACACTGCTATGGGTGCACTGCTACCGGCCTCAGCAGTCACGGCCTCAGCTGCTGGCTCCTCATCTTTGCGGGTCTGCAGGATTGAACGAATCTGCTCGCGCAGCTCTACTTCCTTATCGCGCAACTCACCTGCCTTGGTGAAGTCTTGCTCCCGCACGGCCTGTTCTTTGTCTTTCTGGACAGCGCGCAGCTGCTTATCAGCTTCCTTAGCGGCAGGCGGCAACTTGGAATTCATCAGCCGCACCCGGCTGCCGGCTTCGTCTACCAGGTCGATTGCCTTGTCTGGTAGGAAGCGATCAGAGATGTAGCGGTCGCCCAGGGTGGCTGCCGCAATTAGGGCCTCATCGGCAATTATGAGGCGGTGGTGAGCTTCGTAGCGATCCTTCAGACCACGCAGAATTTCGATCGTGTCAATAACGGAAGGCTCGCCCACCATCACCGGCTGGAAGCGGCGCTCTAGGGCCGCGTCGCGCTCGATGTGTTTGCGGTACTCATCAAGGGTGGTGGCGCCGATGCATTGAAGTTCACCCCGGGCTAGGGCAGGCTTGAGAATGTTGGCGGCATCGATAGCACCTTCTGCCGCACCTGCGCCAATCAAGGTATGCACCTCATCGATCACGAGGATTACATTGCCGGCGCTGCGGATCTCCTCCATGATTTTTTTGAGGCGCTCCTCAAATTCACCCCGATATTTGGTGCCTGCCACCAGCAGGCCGATGTCCAAGGTGAGAACTCGTTTGTCTTCGAGGATGTCTGGAATATCACCAGAATTGATTCGCTGAGCCAAGCCTTCGGCGATGGCTGTTTTGCCTACGCCAGGCTCGCCAATTAGCACCGGATTATTCTTAGTACGACGACCCAGTATTTGGATTACACGCTCAATTTCGTTCTGTCGACCCACCACCGGATCGAGCTTGCCGTCGGCGGCCTGCTGGGTGAGGTTGCTGCCAAACTCGTCGAGGGTTGGTGTTTTGGTGGAGCCCTTGCCGCTGCCGCCACCGGCGGCTACCTCGGCTGTTTCGCCCAGCATGCGGATCACCTGGGTGCGCACCTTGGCCAGATCAACGCCAAGGTTTTCCAGGACCCGAGCAGCTACACCCTCACCCTCACGGATCAAGCCAAGCAGCAGGTGCTCGGTGCCAATGTAGTTGTGACCAAGCTGGCGAGCTTCTTCTAATGAGAGTTCCAGAACTCGCTTGGCGCGAGGCGTGAAGGGGATCTCCACGGCAACGAAGCCTGAACCTCTGCCGATGATTTTTTCAACCTCAACGCGGGCATCTTTGAGGTTCACCCCCATCGACTTGAGCACCTTGGCGGCAACGCCAGTGCCTTCACCGATCAGGCCAAGCAGGATCTGTTCGGTGCCCACAAAGTTGTGGCCAAGGCGGCGGGCCTCCTCTTGGGCCAGCATGATCACCTTGATGGCTTTCTCAGTAAACCGCTCGAACATTGGCCTAGGCCTGGTACAAGTGCTTCCAAGCTACCAGGGTTAACAGGTGTGGTGTGGTTTACGCCGCATCAAAGGCAGATCCCCTGCGGTAGCTGGCTCTAAGGCGTTTGAAGGCAACAATGCAAATTGCTGAATTGGCGGTCATTAGCAATAAGAAAAGCCGGTTATCCACACCACTGCTACGCATCATTCAGGTCAGATAACCGCAGCCATTGGATCAGGGCGTCTTCGCCATTGCGGTAGTAACCGCGACGCACTCCCGCATCACGGAAGCCCAGGCGGCGGTATAGGGCCACTGCTGCAGTGTTTGCCGGGGCTACTTCCAGGGTGGCGTGCAGGGCCCCCTGCTGCCCGGCCTCCAGCAGCAGGGCCTTCAGCACCTGCTGGCCTAAGCCCCGGCGCCGCTGCTCCGGATCCACCGCCACCACGGTGATGTGCAGTTCATCCACCACCAGCCATCCGCTAGCCATGGCCAGCAGCTGCTGCCCTTGCCAAAGTCCCACCCCGGGGCGCCGCTGCTCCGCCAGCTCGCTCTGCCACTGGGCGCGGTTCCAGAGGCCGCCGAGGCTGGCCTGGTCGAGGCCTAAGCAGGCCTCCAGGTGCTCAGGTGCCAGGGCCGCCTGGTGCAGCGCCGCCAGGGAGGTCCTTACATTCATGCTCACTAGACCCGCGCGGCCAAAGCCATGCTGACCTCCCATGAGCCCGCTGCGCTGCTGAATCCCTTTGAAAGCGATAGGGATCCCCATAGTCCTAATCGCAATCTCACCCCCCTCACCACTGCCCTCGATAGTGAGGGGCGCCTATTGGTGGGTGGCTGCCTGCTGAGCGACCTGGCCCGCGATTACGGCACACCTTTATATGTGCTCGATGAAGCCACCCTGCGGGGCACCTGCCGGGCCTACCGGGAAGCCCTCGCCCAGCACTACCCAGGGCCGTCCCTAGCCATCTACGCCTCCAAGGCCAATAGCTCCTTGGCCATAACTGCCCTGGTGGCATCCGAAGGCCTGGGGCTTGATGCGGTTTCTGCTGGCGAGTTGCTCACAGCCCTGCAGGGGGGCATGCCGGCGGAGCGCATCGTGCTGCACGGCAACAACAAGAGCCGCGAAGAGCTGGCCCTGGCAGCCGAGCAGGGCGTCACGGTGGTGGCTGACAACTGGCGCGATCTTGAGCTGCTGGCTGCCCTGGCCCCTGACTTGCAGCGACCTGTGCAGCTGATGCTGCGTTTTACGCCGGGCATTGAGTGCCACACCCATGAGTACATCCGCACCGGCCACCTCGACAGCAAGTTTGGCTTTGATCCCGACCAGCTCGAGGCGGTGCTGCAGCACCTGGTGACCTGTTCCTGGGCCCAGCTCACCGGGTTGCACGCCCATATCGGCTCCCAGATTTTCGAGCTCCAGCCCCACCGCGATCTGGCTGGCGTGATGGCCGACGCTCTGGCCTTGGCCCGCTCCCTGGGGCACCCGGTGGTTGATCTCAACGTGGGCGGTGGCCTGGGTATTCGCCATACCACCAGCGACGATCCGCCGAGCATCAGTGAGTGGGTGCGCACCGTGGCTGAGGCGGTGGTGGCGGCCTGTCAGGAGCGGGGGCTGGAGCTGCCCCGCCTGCTCTGTGAGCCGGGGCGTTCCCTGGTGGCCAGTGCCGGGGTCACCCTCTACGAGCTGGGCAGCCGCAAGGACATCCCCGGCCTCCGCACCTACCTCTCGGTGGACGGCGGCATGAGCGACAACCCCCGGCCGATCACCTACCAGTCCCAATACACGGCGGTGTTGGCCGATCGCCCCACGGCCGAGGCCAGCGAAACCGTCACCGTGGCTGGTAAGCACTGCGAATCTGGCGACGTGCTGCTCAAGGATTTGGCCCTGCCGCCAGCTGGCAGCGGCGATGTGTTGGTGGTTTTTGCCACCGGCGCTTACAACGCCTCGATGAGCTCCAACTACAACCGCATCCCTCGGCCAGCGGCGGTGTTGGTCCACGACGGGTTCGCTGATTTGGTGCAGCGCCGCGAGCAGCCGGAAGACCTACTGCGCTACGACGTTTTGCCAACTCGGTTGCGATCGGTAAGGTGAGTTAATCGATTGGAGTGCGCGTGATCGGGCCGCAACTGGGTGAGTTGCTAAGGCTGATCGATTTGCGCTTGCTACTTGATCTGCTATTCGCCTTCGGCCTGGGTGTGCTTGTGCTGGGCCGGGTCACCGAGGCCCGCACCCTCTGGCTGCTGCGGGGCTATTTGTTGCTGGTGGCCCTGGCCTGGGTGGTGCAGCGCTACGCCAACCTGCCGCTCACCAGCAAGCTTGTTGATGCCCTGGTGCTGGCCTGCAGCCTCGCCCTGGCGATTCTCTGGCAGGGGGAGCTGCGCAGGCTGATGGAGCTGCTGGGCACCGGCCGCATCGGGGTTCTGTTTGGCAGCCGCAGCCAAGACCAACTGGGATCGGGATCGGTGGCGGTTCTAAGTGAGGCTGCCGGCCGCCTTTCCCAGGCCCGCCGCGGCGGCTTGATCGTGGTGGATCTGGGCAGCGACCTGCGTCCCGAAGACTTCTTGAATCCCGGCATTGGCCTCGACGCCAAGCTGTCGGTGGATTTGCTGCTCAACTTGTTCGCCGCTGACACGCCGCTGCACGACGGTGCCGTGCTGGTGAAGGCCAACCGCATCGTCGCCGCCGGTGTGATCCTGCCCCTATCCCGCCAGGGCATCAACCGCTATGGCACCCGCCATCTGGCGGCTCTGGGTCTGACCGAGCGCTTCGATCAGTGCCTGGCGATCGTTGTGTCGGAGGAAACCGGCACCCTGTCGCTGGCGAGTCAGGGCCGCCTCGAGCGGCCGATTACCAGCAGCCGTCTGCACGACCTGCTCAGCCAGGCCCTGGCCTTGCCTGTTGGGCGTAGCGTGGTGAAGGACACGCCGGAATCCCGCGGATGAGTCGCGCCCTGGCGACCACCACTGCGACTGCCCCCGAGGTAGTGACCCCTGGCCTTGATCCGGCGAGGTTGCCCAGCCATGTGGCCGTGATCATGGACGGCAATGGCCGCTGGGCAAAGCAGCGCAATCTTCCCCGGGTGATGGGCCACCGTGAAGGGGTTGAGGCCCTTAAGCGCACCTTGCGGCTCTGCAGCGACTGGGGCATCAGCGCCCTCACCGCCTACGCCTTTTCCACCGAAAACTGGAGCCGCCCTGGCGAGGAGGTGAGCTTTCTGATGGCCCTGTTTGAGCGGGTGCTGGCCCGCGAGCTTCAATCCCTGGAGCAGGAGCATGTGCGGATTCGCTTTCTTGGCGATCTTGAGCCCCTGCCGGAGGGGCTGCAGCGCCTGATTGCCGATGCCACCGAGCGCACGGCAGCTAATACCGGCATTCACTTCAACGTTTGCACCAACTACGGCGGCCGAGCCGAGCTGGTGCGGGCTGCCCAGCGGCTGGCGCGGCGCTGCGTGGCTGGGGAACTAGATCCTGCCGCAATCGATGAGCAGCAGCTCGCCGCCGAGCTGCACACCGCTGGTGAGTGCGATCCGGATCTGCTGATCCGCACCAGTGGCGAGAGGCGCATCAGCAATTTCCTGCTTTGGCAGCTCGCCTACGCCGAAATCCACATCACCGATGTGCTCTGGCCCGATTTCAATCAGGCGGCCCTGCTCGATGCCCTGCTCGACTACCAAGGCCGCCAGCGCCGCTTTGGTGGTGTCGAACCCTGCTGAACTCGCCTTGATCACGCGTCACGACTGGTCCCGTTCCGAAATCCAGGCGCTGCTGGAGCAGCCGCTGATGGAGTTGCTTTGGCAGGCACAGCAGGTGCACCGCTCCGCCAACCCCGGCTACCACGTGCAGCTGGCCTCCCTGCTCAGCGTCAAGACCGGCGGCTGCGAAGAGGACTGCGCCTACTGCCCCCAGTCGCTGCACAACAGCAGTGATGTGGCGGGCCGGCCGGAGCTGGAGGTGGAGCCGGTGCTGGAGCGGGCCCGGGCCGCCAAGCAAGCCGGGGCCCATCGTTTCTGCATGGGCTGGGCCTGGCGAGAGATCCGCGACGGTGCTCCCTTTGAGGCGATGCTGCAGATGGTGCGCGGTGTGCGCGAGCTGGGCCTGGAGGCCTGTGTAACCGCCGGCATGCTGAGCGACTCCCAGGCCGAGCGCCTAGCTGAAGCCGGCCTCACCGCCTACAACCACAACCTCGACACCAGCCCCGAGCACTACGACCGGATCATCACCACCCGCACTTACCAGGAGCGGCTCGAGACCCTGGCTCGGGTGCGGCGCTCCGGCATCACCCTCTGTTGTGGCGGCATCATCGGCATGGGCGAAACCGACGCCGATCGGGCCGGGCTGCTGCAGGTGCTGGCCAACCTGGATCCCCACCCGGAGAGCGTGCCGATCAATGCCCTGGTGGCGGTGGAGGGCACCCCCTTAGAAGATCTGCCGCCAGTCGACCCCCTGGAGCTGGTGCGGATGGTGGCCACGGCCCGGATCCTGATGCCCCTTGCGCGGGTGCGGCTCAGTGCCGGCCGCGAGCAGCTGGGTCGGGAAGCCCAGATTCTTTGCCTGCTGGCGGGGGCCGATTCAATTTTTTATGGCGACACCCTGCTCACCACCTCCAATCCAGCGGTGGAGGCCGACCGGGAGCTCCTGGCCGCCGCCGGCGTGCAGGTGGGCGGATGAGTGTGCTGGTGGCGGCGTTTTATCGCTTCGCCGCCCTTGAGGGCCTGCCAGACCTGCAGCGTGAGCTGGGCGACCTGGCAGCAGCCGAGGGGGTAAGCGGCACGATCCTGCTGGCGGCTGAGGGGGTAAACGGCACGATTGCCGGAGCAGATGCTGGCGTTCAGGCGCTGCTGGCTCGGCTGCGGCAGGTGGCAGGCCTGGAGCGGTTGGAAGCCAAGTTCAGCCGCTCGGAGATTCAGGCTTTCCACCGGCTCAAAGTGCGGCTCAAGCGCGAGATCGTGACCATGGGTGAGCCCCAGGTGAGTCCCTATCTGGCCTCGGAGGTAGGCACCCACGTGCCCCCTGGGCAGTGGGATGCCCTGATCGCCGACCCCGACACCCTGGTGATCGATACCCGCAACGCCTACGAGGTGGCGATCGGCAGCTTTGAGGGTGCGATTGATCCGGGCACGGCAACTTTTCGCGAGTTTCCCCATTGGGTGGAGCGGGAGCTCAGGCCGCTGGTGGAGCAGCGCCAGCCCCGGGCGATTGCGATGTTCTGCACCGGTGGCATCCGCTGCGAGAAGGCCACGGCTTACCTGCAGCAGCAGGGTTTTGCCGGGGTGCACCACCTTGAGGGGGGAATCTTGCGCTACCTCAAGGAGATCCCCGAGCCGCTAAGCAGCTGGCGCGGCGAGTGTTTCGTGTTTGATAAGCGTGTAGCCGTCAACCACCAGCTCGAGCCCGGAGAGCACAGCGTTTGCCATGCCTGCGGCCTGCCGCTTTCGCCTGCCGATCGTGAGCTGGCCAGCTACGTGGCCGGGGTGAGCTGCCGCCACTGCCTCGAGCGCTTCAGCGACGCTGATCGTCTGCGTTTCGCCGAGCGTCAGCGCCAGATGGAGCGAGCCCGCCAGCGGGGTGAGCAGCACCTTGGTGGGCGCCCCGTTGGCTGATTACCAGCCAATTTTGTACAGCTTTCGCCGCTGCCCCTACGCGATCCGGGCGCGGCTGGCCTTCGCTGCCGCTGGCCTGCAACCTGGCCAGGACCTGGAGTTGCGCGAGGTGAGCCTCAAGGCCAAGCCCCCCGAGCTGCTGGAGGCCTCCGCCAAGGGCACGGTGCCGGTGTTGGTGCTGGGGGCTCAGGTGCTGGATGAAAGTCTGGCAATCATGCGCTGGGCCCTGGAGCGCCGCGACCCTCTCGGCTGGTTGGCGGGCTGGAGCCCAGCCCAGCTGGCCGATATAGAGGCACTGATTGCCACCAACGACGGCCCCTTTAAGCAGCACCTCGATCGCTTCAAATACCCTGATCGCTACCAAGGGGAGCCAGCCAGCACCAACCGGCTTGCTGGCCTAACGATCCTGCGCCGCTGGAACGAGCAACTAGGGGCTGGAGGCTGGCTGCTCGGCGATCGCCCTTCCCTGGCCGACTGGGCCCTGCTGCCCTTCGTGCGCCAGTTTCGCCTGGTGGATCCGGCGGGCTTTGACGCCGAGCCGCAGTTGGCGGCGCTCCAGGCCTGGCTGGGTCGGTTTTTGGCTTCTCCGGAGCTGGCGGCGGTGCAGGAGGTTCCCTGGGCGGCGCGAGCCCCTTGGCGCTCACCTGGCTTGCTTTATCACCTGGCGCTGCGGCCCGAGTGGCAGGCGGCCCGGGCCGATGGCGTGTATCGCCGCTCCACCCGTGGCTTGGCTTTGGAATCGGTGGGCTTCATCCACCTCAGCTCAGCGCACCAGGTGCCGGCCACCGCTAGCCGCTTCTACGCCGATCTGCCCGCCGCTGAGGTGTTGTTGCTTACGATCAATCCCCAGCGCCTGGCGGCTGCCGGTTTGGAGGTGCGCTTTGAGCCGGCCGCCTCGAACGCTGGCACCACTGGTGGGGAGCTGTTCCCCCATCTCTACGGCGCCTTGCCCCTGGGGGCCGTGCTGCGCGCTGAGCCATGGCAGCGGCAGGCCATAGCGCTGGTGGGTGTGGGCGCTTGCGTCACTGGAGCACCTCCAGCTCAAGCAGCTGGGCCGCTTGGTTGAGGCGACGGTCGAAACAGGCGAAGGTCATGGGAAGGTCCAGCTGCTGGTGCAGGTTGTGGGCTGCAGCCAGTTGCACGCTGTCGTAGCCGCGCAGGGCAAATGCTTCTGCATAGATTCCGGCTTTTTCAACTAGCGGCTGGGTGACATCAGCGATCACAAAGTCAGGCCAAGCCCGCTCAAACATGGATCGAGCCTGGTCTAATCCAAGCTGATTAGCACCCTTGAAGCGAGTGCGCTGGGCAAAGGCAGCCATCGACTCAGCCCAGGTGATCCTGCAGACCGCGATTCCTTCTGAAGAAGAGCTTGCCTCGATCATGGTCTCGCTGCCCTGCTCGTCGATGAAGAGCTTGAGAAGGGCAGAGGTATCACAAAAAAGGATCACAGTCTCTAACCACGATCCTCGATCACGATGTCACTTATCAGTGGGCCGCCATCGTTCAGCTTTACGGGTGGTGGAATCACAGGATTCTTGCCATTCCAGCTGATCACGCCGGCATCAATCGCTTTCTGCAGCGGATTGGTTGAGGCTGAAGCAGCTGGGTTCAGAGCTGTGATGCGTGCGATGGGCTTGCGATGGGAGGTGACTTCCACTACCTCGCCAGATTGGGCACGGGCCAGCCATTCGGAGAGATGGGTCTTGAGATCCCGCACCGAAACCTGGCTTGCGACTACTTCTGACACGCTTGGAGCCACATATGCGACCACATTAGCCGCCTCCCGCTGCGATGGGGCGTTGGGCAACGGTTGAGACTGGCCCAGGCCGTGGCGGTTGTGGATGTCCAGCTCTTCCCCCGGGGCACCTACCTGCCCCAACCCCAGCCTGGAGCAGCTGGAGCAGGAAGCCCGCACGCGCGGCCTGTTGCTGCGCCTGCAGGTGGGCCGGCCAGCTGGGTTGGCCTGGAGCCTGCGGCTGGGAGTGGCGCGCAGGGATGGGAAGAGGCTGGTGCTGCTGGGTGAGATCAAAGGCTGGGCCCTGCCTGCGGCCGCTGGCCTGCGGCTCGACACGATGCGGGTGCAGGGCGAGGACACGGCCGCCGTAGGACCCTTGATCTGGGCGGCCACCTTTGCCTGGGCCATGGAGGCAACCCCCTGCCGCCAGGCCACGATCCTGGCCATCCGCGACAGCGAGGCCCAGCACCGCCGCCTGGTGCGCTACTTCCGCCAGCTGGGCTTCAGCCCCCTGCGCGAGCTCGGTGCCGGCGTTGCCGATCTGGCCCCCCGGCTGATCTGGGGCGGGGGTGGTCTTTTGATGCGGGCCGATTGCACTGAGGTGTTGCGCCGCAGTGGACGGCGGCTGGGTCTGGACTGATCAACTTCCAAGCCGATGCCGGCCGCCAGGATCGGCTCGGCGTTGCTGCCATCGGGGTTGAGGATCAGCTGCAGCAGCGGCTGAAGACTGAGGTTGGCGTTCACCAGCCAGCTGTAGTTGAGTTCGAGCACGGTTTCACTGCTTTGGCCAGGCGAGAGGGTGGGGCTAAAGCGGCTGCTGCCGATCCCTAGGGCCAGCACGTCGAGGGGGCGGCCTGGCACTAGCCCCTGACTGAGCCAGCCCCCACCGAGAAATAGGGGTACGGGATTGGTGTCCCACTCGAAGCCAGCGTTTACGCCCAGCCAGAAGCGGTTGTCGAGCCCCAGTGGCAGCTGCGCCGCCATGGTGAGGGTGGCCATGGCGGCCCCATCCAGGTTGCCAGTGCTGCGGTTGTCGACGTAGCCGCTGGCGATCTGTAGGAGGGGCGGTGGCAGCTGGCGGTTGATTTGCTGGTCGCCGACGCGGATTGGCTTTTGCATCGCCGCCGCTCCCGGTAAGCGCTCATAGCTCCACTGGACTACCTGGAGGTGGCCGTTCAGGCGCTGCTGGTCGGGGTTGACGCCGAATAGGGAAGCCAGGCTGTATTCGGGATCCAGCAGAAAGGCGCCGTAGTGCCATTCGCCCCAGCGGCCGGCAGGCTCCGGTCGCCAACTCAGCTGCAGGCCAGGAGCGGTGTAGGGGTTGATTGGCAGCCCGTCAACACTGAGGTTGAGGGTGTCGTTGAGGGCTGAGTGCACGTAGGCATCAAGCACCGGTGCACTGACGAAACCGGGATTGAGCGAGAACACCCCGGCCTTGATGCCGATGCCTCCCTGGCCTGGCTGGCGCTCCACGCTGGCTTCGGTGAGCCAGAGGCCGGTGGGGTGGGCCGTGCTCTGCAGGGGGAAGGCGGCGCCGAGGCTCTTTGCGTAGTTGGCATCACCGCTGAACAGCATCAACTGCAGGTTGGTGCGCCAGTGGTCGGCTTCTTGCCACTGCTGCTGCTCCTTGGCCAGCCCGCTGCTGAATGTTGCCCCCAAGGTGAGTTGCTGCATCCAGCTGGCGCCTTGACGATCGCCACCGCTGGGGTTGGCCAGGGGCTGGGCCTGCAGGTTGAAGTCGAGGTCGAGCCAGCTGGCTGTTGGCGCCGGCTCTGCCAAAACTGAATACGGCAGCAGCCAATTGGTTGCTAGCAGCAGTAGGGGTGCCAGCAGGCGTTTGGAGGATCGTGCCGCGCCGCTCAAACGCTTACAGGCTCCAGATGGGGCTTGCCACTGGCTTGGAGTGGCGTTGGGGCAAGTATGCCGGTGCTGGCATCTCCATGCTCCGCAACAATGGCGACCTGGGTTGAGGTAGGGGGGTTGGATGGGTTTTGATCCCCGCCACTGGCGCCCCTCTGCCACCTCACCTCCGGTTACGGCCAATCTGGAGGAGCTACTGGCCGAAAACGAGAGCCTGCGCCGGGAGGTGCGGGCTCTGAGGCAGCAGTTAGACCAGCAAGTCTGGTCGCACCAGCAAGCCTGGTCGCAACAGCAAGCCTGGTCATCCAATCGGGCCCGCAGCCGTGTCACCTCCGCCGCTTCCCACGGGATCACGCCGGCTCGGCTGGAGCGCTGGGGAGCCGCCATGGCATCCCATCCCCGCTGGCAGGAGCTGCGCCTGGGGCCGCCCGCTGGTTTGCGGGGTTTGGTGGAGGAGTTGCGTAGCCAGTGGTGGGATCCGCGACTCGAGCTGGAACAGGAGCTAAACCGCCGCTGCCCCGGCCTGGGCTCTGAGCTGGTTGAGGCCTTGCGGGGACCCCACTGCCGCTGGCGCTGGGCTGTGCGGGCTGCCTTTGCGCTCTATGGTCCGCGCGCTCCAGAGTGGCTGGAGGAGGACCCAGTGCGGGTCGTGGAGGAGTTGCTGCGGCGCAGCCCAGGCAGCTCTGGCACAACCTCCAGCGCAGCTGATCCTCGCCAGCAAGCCCTAGCGCTGTTGGGCTTGGCGCCCGGTGCCAGCCCTGCCGAGATCCGGCGGGCCTACCGGCGACTGGCTAAAAACCACCACCCCGATCTTGGTGGAGAGGTGACGGCCTTCCATCGCCTTGATGCGGCCTATCGATTGCTGGTCGGTTGAGGGGCTGCGTGATAGCTGCTACGCACCAGCGGCCCGCTGCGCACCTGCTCAAACCCCAGCTCCCTGGCCCTGGCTCCCAGCTGATCAAATTCTTCTGGAGTCCAGTAGCGAGCCACCGGAATGTGGGCAAGGGATGGGCGCAGGTATTGGCCCAGGGTCAGGCGCTGGCAATCGACTGATCGCAGGTCGCCCATCGTCTGCAGCACCTCGGCTTCGGTTTCGCCCAGCCCCAGCATCAGCCCGCTTTTGGTGGGGATGGCGGGCGCCAGTTCGCGGGCAGCGGCCAACAGGGCCAGGGAGCGGCGGTAGGTGGCGCCCCGGCGCACCTCTCCTTGAAGATGTTCCACGGTTTCGAGGTTGTGGTTGAAGCAGGCGGGCTGCGCCGCCAGCACTGCGGCCAGCCGTTGGCGTTGGGCCGCTAACCCCTCCTGTTCGTCGCGCTGGCCGCCCCAGAAGTCGGGCGTTAGCACTTCGATGCCGATCGCCGGGCTGCGGCGGCGGATCGCGGCCATGGCGGTGGTGAATAGATGGGCGCCGTGGTCCGCTAGATCGTCCCGGGCCACGGCCGTGAGCACCACATAGGAGAGCTTGAGCGCGGTAACTGCCTCGGCTACCCGCTCGGACTCACCTGCGTCTAGGGGTTGGGGTGCCTGGCCCTTCTCCACCTGGCAGAAGGCGCAGCTGCGGGTGCAGATCGGGCCTCCCAGCAAAAAGGTGGCGGTGCCAGCGGCGTAGCACTCGGCTCGGTTGGGGCAGCGGCCCTCCTCGCAGATGGTGTGCAGCCGCTGCTGCTTCACCAATCCCTGCACGTTTTCCAGGGCTGAGGCGTTGCCCACCGGACGCCGCAGCCACTCGGGCAGCCGTTCGGCAGGTGCGATGCTACTGTAGCGGGTCGTGCTGGTCATGGCAGGGCCACCTTTGCGCTTACTCCACCTGGCGTCTGCCCTCAAAGGCCCGGGCAAGGGTTACCTCGTCGGCGTATTCCAGCTCGCTGCCGACGGGCAAGCCGTAGGCAATGCGGCTCACGGTGGTGAATGGTTTGAGCAGCCGGGCCAAATAAAGGCTGGTGGTATCCCCTTCGACGCTTGGTGTCAGGGCCAGGATCACCTCAGTGATGGACTCCTTGTCGACCCGGTTCACCAGGGGCTGGATCTGCAGCAGCTCGGGGCCGATGCCATCCATTGGTGAGATCAAGCCGCAGAGCACGTGGTAGTGCCCCTTGAACTCCCTGGTGCGCTCCATCGCCAGCAGGTCGCGGGAATCGGCCACAACACAAAGCTGGCCGTTGCCGCGCTCCTGGTTGCGGCAGATCTCACAGATCGGCTCGGCCGAGAGGTGGAAGCAGCACTTGCACTGGCCCACCTGGCTGCGGGCCGCCAGCAGGGCGTCGGCGAAGTTGCGTACCTGCTCCTCAGGCTGGCGCAAAAGGTGCAAAGCCAGCCGCTGGGCCGTGCGCGGGCCAATGCCAGGTAAGCGCTCGAACTGGTCGATCAGCCTGGCCAGGGGGCGGGTAAAGCCGCTCAGCAGTCCGCCGCAATTGCTCAGAACTTAAGCAGCCTGCTCGATCAGCTGGGATTGGGGGCTCCGCTATCGAGGCTGGCCCTATCAAGTTGTGCTGCATCAAGTTCTGCCCCATCAAGTTGGGCACCTTCAAGTTGGGCACCTTCAAGCAGGGCACCCTCAAGATCGGCGCCAACTAAAATCGCGTCACGCAAGTTGGCACCGCGCAGATCAGCCCCGCGCAAGTTTGATCCGCTCAGATCGGTGCCGGCCAGGTTGGCTCGGCGCAGCACGCTTCCTTCCAGGTTGACGTTGTGCCAATGGCCGTTGGCAGCCTGCAGATTGCGCAGGTCAAAGCCCGCTAGCTGCTGGCCGTCGATTGGGAGCCCGGCGCTGTTAAGGATTTCTAGAGCAGAAATACGCCCCACCAGCCATTTGACGCCGGTGGCATTGCAGTTCATCAGCAGCTCGTAGGCCTCGATGTTGTCGCGTTGGCGCCGTTTTTGAGCCTCCAGCACGTAGAGGAAAGCGGCCGTCACGATGCTGAGCGATTCCACATTGCCGACGCTGATCAGAGCCTCCGCATCCCGCCAAAGGCACCCCGGGGCCCAGCGGTTGTTGCGGCAGGTGGCGTAGCTGTTCACCACCAGCAGCAGCGCCATGGCCGCTGCACCCGATAGGGCTAGGCGGAACAGAAAGGAGCCGTCTAGCAGGCGGAAGAAGCGGGAGTCGTGACGACGCTGCTGCCGGTCCACCCAGGTGGATTGGCGTGGCATGGGGAGACTGGAGATCAGGAGCCCATGCTGACCCCTGGGGGCACGGCTGCCCAGCAGAATGGCGCCACGCAACGCGCCTTGAGCCATGGCTGTCTTTCGCAATCAGGCAGGTTTTCGCAATCGGGCTGTCCTACGTACTTTTATGCCGCGTCTGGTTGCCTTGGTGCTGGCGGGGCTGCTGGTTGCTTGCAGTGCTGCGGCAGCCGGGCTCAATGGTTTCCAGAGCCCCGATGGGCGCTATGCGTTCCTTTATCCCACCGGTTGGACGAGGGTGCAGGTGAGTGGCGGCCCCCAGGTGGTGTTCCACGACCTGATCAACAGCGATGAAACCCTCAGCCTGGTGATCTCGGAGGTGAACCCCACCAATGACTTGGAAAAGCTCGGCAGCGCCGTGGCGGTCGGCGAGCAGCTGCGCCGCACGGTGATTGCCCCTGAGGGCAGTGGCCGCCAGGCTGAGCTGGTGGAAGCGTCGGAGCGGCAGGAAGGCCCCCGCACCTTCTACGACCTGGAATACGCCGTGCACCTTGAAGACCGCGACCGCCACGAGTTGGCCACCGTGGTGCTTGATCGCGGCCGGCTGTACACGTTTGCGGCCAGCACCAACGAGATTCGTTGGGCCAAGGTCAAGGACATGTTCCATCAGGTCGTCACCTCCTTCACCCTGCTGGTGTGACGGTTTCGGCCCCCGCCGATGTGGTGATCGTTGGCGCTGGGGTGGCTGGTGGTCTGTTGGCCTTGGCGCTGCGGGAGCTGGGGGCGTCGGTGACGGTCGTCTCTGCCCCCGCCAGCCATGGGCCTTGCTCCGCTACCGAGCTCAGCTATGGCGCTCTGCCGGGATGGCCCCTGGCCCCAACCCCTTTAGGTCGCTTGGCGGCCGGAGCCTCTAAGCGCTGGCGGTTTCTGCAAGAACGCCATGGTGATTTGGGCTGGCGGCCCTGCCGCTTGCGTTTGCACGGGGCTGCCGCCGGTTGGCGGCCCCTTAGTGCCTGGTGGCCGCTGCCCTTCGCCCAGGTGGATTCCGCCGTGCTGACGGCGCGCTTGCCGCTGGCGCTGGCGGCGGCCGGAGTGAGGTGCAAAAAGGGCCGGGTGGAGCGCTTGGAGCCGCAGGCTGGGGCAGGCTGGGAATTGACCCTCAGCGATGGCTCCGGCCTGCCGGCAGCCCAGTTGGTGTTGGCGGCGGGCGCCCACTGCCGCCAGCTCTGGCCGCATCTGCCCCAGCGCTTGCGCAGCAGCTGGGCAGCGGCGCTGGAGCTGGCCTCCTTTGCGGCGCCGCTGGGCCGCACCGCTGCTTGGCTGCCGGTCAGCTTTGGGCGGATCGCTCTGGAGCGGCGCGCCGCTGGCCTGAGCCAGCCGGAGTGGCTGGTGGATGGGGGCCTGGTGCCCTGGGGCACTGGGGCCCTGCTGGGCCAGCACACCCTGGTGCGACCAGGCCTGGAGCTGGGCCCAGCGCCGCCGCCTATGGAGGTGGAAAGGCAACTGCGCCAAGAGCTAGCGACCCAAGCCTGGGGGGAGCCGCTGGCGGCCCTGCCTGGCCATCTGCGCCAGGCGGCCGTGGCCTTCTGCAGTGAGGGTTTGCCCCTGGTAGGTCCGCTTGCTGGGGCACCTGGGTTGTGGATGTTTACCGGCTTTAGTGCGGGCTTTAGCCAGGTGCCGGTGTTGGCGCCACTGCTGGCCCAGGCCCTGGCCGCTGGGGGAGAGCCGGCAGCTGCGGCAACGCGGCGCCTGCAGCAGCTGGGCCTGACAGCTGCCTTTTAATCCTGCAAACTAGGGGCCATGACCCAGGCCAGCCCCACCGCCGCGTCATGCAGGGAGTGGCCACGCTGGCGTCTAGTGCATTGGCGGGATTCATTTCAATGACCGTAGGAGCAGATCGATGGCCCTGCTCCCCCGCGTTAAATCAGTACGAATCAATAAGAATCAAGCATTCTGCAAACCTAGAACTGCCGCCGTCTCTGCTCGCACCTTTGTCAACATGGCGGCGTCCTGCTTGAGATCATGCCCATAGGAGGGAATGATTTCACTCATTTTGGCTTTCCAATCACCAATTAGTTCATCGCGCAGGACTGTTTCAATCATGGTCATCATGATGTAGGTAGCGGTGGAAGCACCTGGAGAGGCACCCAGCAGCGCCACCAAGCTGCCATCAGCCGCTGACACGATCTCAGTACCGAATTCAAGCTGGCCAGCAAAGTGCTTCTCCTTTTTAATAATCTGAACCCTCTGACCAGCAACCGCTAGCTCCCAATCGTCCTCGTTTACGCCTGGGTAATACTGCCTGAGCACATTGAAGCGATGGGCCTTGCTCTGCAAAACCTGGCCTACCAGATATTCCTCTAAAGGAAAATTATCTTTGGCCACGGAGAGCATCGGCAGGATGTTATCCAAGCGCAGCGATCGAGGCAGATCGCAGTAGGAGCCATTCTTCAGGAATTTGGTGGAAAAGCCTGCATAGGGTCCAAACAAGAGCCAGCGCTTGCCCTCAATAATGCGCGTATCTAGGTGGGGCACGGACATCGGCGGTGAGCCTGCTGCCGCCTTGCCATAAACCTTGGCTCGGTGCCGGTTAACCACCTCGGGTTTCTCGCAACGCAACCAGACCCCGCTCACCGGGAATCCTGCATAACCGTGGGATTCGGGAATGGCGGACTTCTGAAGCAGGGTTAAGGCGGCGCCGCCGGCGCCAAGAAACACAAAACGCGCATCGATCGTGCGCTCGCTACCCGTGGCCCCACGCTTAACAATAACGCGCCAGCCACCCTCAGGCCGGCGCTGCAGATTGACCACCTCCTCGTTGAAGTGCACCCTGAAATCAGTGTGCTGACGCAGCACAGAAAGAAGGTTGCTTGTCAGGGCGCCATAATTGACATCAGCACCGTTGTTGATGTGAGTTGCGGCCACCGGCTGACTCGCATCACGACCCTCCATCACCAAGGGGGCCCATTCCGCGATCTTGGCGTGATCCTCGGAATACTCCATACCGCGATAACAGTGATGGGCACTCATCAAGGCATGGCGCTTCTTCAGAAAAGCCTGATTATCACTGCCCATCACAAAGCTCATGTGGGGCACAGGATGGATAAAGCTGTCGGCCGAACCGATCAACCCCTTGCCCAACAGGTACGACCAGAACTGGCGCGATAGGTCAAATTCAACATTGACCTCCAGTGCTGTGGCGATATTGATCGTGCCGTCCTTACGCATCGGCGTGAAGTTCAGCTCACAATTACCCGCATGGCCCGTGCCAGCGTTGTTCCACGCACCGGAACTCTCCTGGGCTTCTTGGGGCATCCGCTCGATCATCTCGATCGTCAGATCCGGCTTCAGCTCTTTGAGGAACACGCCAAGCGATGTGCTCATGATGCCGGCTCCAACCAGGAGCACATCAACTGATTCGCTGGTCATACCTGCACCTCTGCTGTGAAACGGACATTGGCACCCGGTGCTAACACCACATAGATGCGGCGCCAGGGCTCCGTATCCAGCAATCTCCAGGAATGGCCTCCCCCTGCGGTGTCTTCTGCCAGGAGCAGGGTCGAAGGATCAAGAGTGAAATGCTCTTCTTCGCGAGTCACGAAATCGAGAGTGCCACTCAGGGTGATCACAAACTGGCGCGCTGGCGCCGTATGCCAATCAAAGGAGCCGCCTGAATCCGTTTGCTGAAACGCAATGCTGACAGCGTCAGTTTTTTGGCTCAGGAAGTCGCCACGGACACCGGGGTCAAGCTCAATCGCGCCATTCTGAAAATGAGACTGGCCATCATCGCCTGTCCACAAACGAATACATTTGAACATTTCGTCTCTAGCCGTGCTGGCATTTGCGCCCAATCTAAGTAAGCAGACTGGATTGGCCTGGATAGTTGCGAACGTTTAGATTAGGAATGATTGGCCTTGGTGGTCTCGATGACGGACATGCGCAACGAATCCGACAGCCTCGGCACGGTCTCCGTTCCAGCCGACCGGCTGTGGGGCGCCCAAACCCAACGATCTTTAGAACATTTCAGCATCGGACAGGAGCTGATTCCAGCCGAAATGGTCAGCGCCTATGCCCAATTGAAGAAGGCTGCCGCCAACGTGAATCACGCCCATGGACGCCTTACAGACAATGTCCATCAATTGATCGTTCAAAGCTGCAACGAGATCCTCGCTGGCCAGCATCGCGACATGTTTCCACTACACGTCTGGATGACTGGTTCTGGTACCCAGTTCAACATGAATGTAAATGAGGTGATTTCGAACCGCTGCTGCCAGATCGCCGGCACTCCCTTGGGAGCCAAGACACCTGTGCATCCAAATGACCATGTGAATATGTCCCAGTCGTCGAATGACACTTTCCCGACGGCGATGCATCTGGCTGCGGCAGTTGAGTGCACAACTCGTCTGATTCCGGCGATTCAGGCTTTGCATGATGCCATCGCGGCCAAAGCGAGCCAATGGAATGACATTGTCAAAATTGGCCGAACCCATATGCAGGACGCCACGCCTTTGACACTCGGCCAAGAATGGTCTGGCTATACCGGCATGCTCGCCGACAATCTTGATCGTCTTCGCGATGCACTCAAGGATGTCTATCAACTGGCAATTGGTGGAACGGCAGTCGGAACCGGGCTCAACGCCTCCAAGGGCTTTGCCGAAGATACGGCCCAAGAACTCTCCCTACTGACCGGGCTTCCCTTTATCTCGGCGCCCAATAAGTTCACAGTTCAAGGAGCTCACGATGCCTTGGTTCAACTCTCAGGTACTTTCCGAACTCTCGCCGTTTCGCTCTACAAGATTGCCAATGATATTCGTCTGATGTCTTGCGGACCACGCGCTGGCTTTGCAGAGTTGCAGGTCCCCGCAAATGAGCCAGGTTCATCGATCATGCCGGGAAAAGTAAACCCAACCCAATGCGAAGCACTAACCATGCTTGCCGTCCAAGTGATGGCCAACGATGTGGCGGTCGGCTTTGGTGGGGCGAGTGGCTATCTGGAGATGAACGTTTACAAACCACTGATCATTCATAATATTTGCAATTCGATCACGCTGATGACCGACGGATGCACCAACTTCCGCAAGTTTCTGATTGAAGGCTGCGAACCCAATCGAGAAAAGATCGCAGCATATGTCGAGAGCTCTCTGATGCTTGCAACAGCCCTGTCTCCAGTAATTGGCTATGACAAAACAGCCCAAATTACGCATCATGCGCTGGAGAAAAACCTCACACTCAAGCAGGCCGCTCTAGAACTTGGCTTGGTGAGCGAAGCTGATTTTGACCGAATCGTTGATCCGGTCAAAATGACAGCACCATCAATAGCCAAGGGCCAGGAGAACTCCTGATTGTGGTGTTAGCTGAGAAGGCGGCGGAATACGTTGGTATCCGCTAAATCAATCAGCTCTTCGCCACGGCCAGAGAGAATTGTTCGCAGGGCAAACAGGGAAAAGCCCTTGGCCTGCTCAACTGTGATGGTTGGCGGGATGATCAACTCCTCGCGGGCCGTCGCCACATCAACCAAAGCAGGTCCGTCGTGGGCAAAGGCTGCGCGCAGGGCTGATTCCAGATCATCGGGCTTGTCAACGCGCTGTCCAAACAAGCCGATCGACTTAGCCACTTCAGCGAAGTCGGGATTGTCAAGGTCGGTGCCAAAATTGACAAAGCCATTGGCCTTCATTTCTAGCTCTACGAAATTGAGCGAGGAATTATTAAAAACCACAATTTTCACCGGCAGCTTGTTCTGGCGCAATGTCAACAGCTCGCCCATCAACATCGCCAGCCCTCCGTCTCCGGCCATTGCCAGCACCTGACGCTCGGGAAATGCCGACTGGGCACCAATCGCCTGAGATAGGGCGTTGGCCATGGTTCCATGTGAAAAGGAGCCAATCAAATTGCGCTGCCCATTCATGCGCAGGTAACGGGCACACCAACCAGTGGGAGACCCCACATCTGGTATGAAAACAGCGTCCTCAGCGGCCAGGTCGCTCACCATGCGCGTCAGATATTGCGGGTGAATGGGCGACCTGTTGTGATCATTAATCGCAAGCTCATCGAGACTTTTTCTTGCTTGAACGTAGTGCTGCCTGGAGGAATCCAGATGCTGTCTGTCTGGATGATCCTTCAGCATGGGCAGGATGGCCTGCACTGTGTCTTTAACACTGCCAACAAGGCCAATATCGATGGGCGTACGCCGGCCCAGGTTCTCGCCCCGGATATCAACCTGGATGATCTTTGCTTTTGAAGGGTAAAACTGACGGTAGGGAAAGTCGGTGCCAAGCAGGAGCAGAACATCGCAACTTTCGATTGCCCTGTAGCCGGATGTGAATCCCAGCAGTCCGGTCATGCCGACATCATAGGGATTCTTATACTCAATGAATTGCTTGCCCCGCAGAGCATGAACCACCGGCGCTTTGAGCTTCTCGGCAATCGCTAACAGCTCAGCGTGGGCACCTTCAACACCCGCACCGCCAAAGATGGTGACCTTTTTGGCTGAATTGAGCAGATCGGCGGCTGCCTTCAGTTCGCCATCGGTGGGGCGCATCACCCTTGGCATGAACCTAATCGGCGCGGTTCGACGGTGAGGCTTGCTTTTTTTCAAAAAGATCTCACCGGGGATCACCACCACAGCAGCGCCCCTGCGCTCAATTGCAGTGCGCATAGCGATCTCAAGAACCCGAGGCAACTGCTCGGGGTCACTCACCAGCTCGCAATAAACGGAGGCTTCCCGCAGGACATCCTGTGGATGGGTCTCCTGGAAGTAGCTGCCGCCCATTTCTGCGGCGGGAATCTGCGCCGCAATTGCTAAAACAGGAACACGGCTGCGGGTCGCATCGTAAAGACCATTGATCAGGTGGATGCTTCCTGGCCCGCAACTACCCACACAAACAGCTAATTCCCCTGTCAGCGCTGCTTCGGCAGCAGCCGCAAGAGCCGCTGCCTCCTCGTGGCGTACGTGCTGCCAGGCGATCGATCCATCGCGGCGGAGAGCATCGGTGAAGCCGTTGAGGGAATCGCCTGGAATTCCGTAGATTCTCTTAACCGAGGCATCCTTCAACACACCAATAATGACATCCGCGATTGTTGACATTGCTCAGGTTAGGGACGCTAAGAATCACTTTGAAGCTAGCTACTACTACCAAAAGATGCCAAAAGACTTGCCCTCGCTGGGTCGGCTTCCGGCGCGGCCCTTGGCTGGTTTTTCCGCATAATCGTTGTATGGGCTTTAGCCAGGTGGCTTTTAATCCTGCAAAATGGGTGCCATGACCCAGGCCAGCCCCACCGCCGCGGAGCCAAGGTACCGCGGCCCATTTCAGCGCTTGCAGGCCCGCTGGCAGGGCCTGAGCGATCACAACCAGGTGGGCGTGAGCCTTGCTGGGGTGGGCGGTGTGTTGGTGCTCTGGGCCCTGTTCTGGCCCGTGCCCACCGAGGTGGAAGGCATGGGCGTGCTGATCTACCCCAACAACGCCGGCATCCTCAACGCCCGTGCCGGCGGCCAGGTGCGCGAGGTGTTTGTGAAGGAGGGTGAGTCGGTGGCGCGCGGCCAGGTGCTGATGCAGCTGTATTTGCCGGTGCTGGAGCGCCAGCTCGACCAGCAGCGCGGCAACCTGCGCCAGCTGCAGCGGCACAACGCCCAGCTAGACGAGCGCGATGCCCTGCGGCTCCTCACCGAGAAGCGGGCCCTGGATACATCCCTGGCCAAGTATTCCGACGATCGCCGTCGCTACGGCGAACTGCAGTCGACCTACTCCAGCAAACTGCGCAACCTCGATTGGCTGGCCCAGCGGGAGGTGGTGGCGCCGCTGTCTTCTGAGGTGGTGTCGGCTGAGCAGGGGCTCACAAGCACCAGCGTCAATCTCGATGACGTCAAAATCAACGAGAAGAACGTGCTGACCAACTACCAGCAGGTGAAGCTCAGCATCGAAACCCAGGCCCTGCAGCGCCGCTATCAGATCGACGATCTCAAACGTGAGATCCAGGTGACCGAGGCCAAGATCGGCTACGACGGCAAGGTGCATGCCGATCGGGACGGCACGGTGTTGGATCTGCAGGTGATCGCCGGCCAGACCGTGGGCACCGGCCAACGGCTGGGCACGATCGGCCGGCCTGAGCAACCCAGCGCCAAGGACCGCCCGCTGCGGGTGGTGGCCTACTTCGCGCCCGCCGATGCCCGCCGCCTGCCCCTGGGGCTGCCGGTGGAGGTGGTGCCGCAGTGGAACCAGCGCGGCCGCTTCGGCGGCATCGTGGGCAAGGTGACCCAGGTGCTCACCCTGCCCGCCACGGCAGACGACATCTCCACCACCACCGGCAACGCGCAGCTGGCCCAGGAACTCACCAAGAGCGGCCCGGTGATGCGCAGCGAAATCGAGCTGGAGCGCGATCCCTCCAGCGTGGACGGATATCGCTGGACTCTCTCGGGGGGCAGCGGTGTGTTCCCGATCCGCGACGGCCTCACGGTGTCGACCCACGCCTATGTGGAGTGGCGCTCGCCGATCAGCTACGTGATTCCTGGCCTGCGCTCCCTCACCGGCGGCTTCCGCACCCCTTGGATCGATCTGCGCTGGAACCAGCCCTCCTTGCGCCAGCCCAACACCGTTCCATGAGCTCCCCTGTGAAGTCGCCGTCCCTTCCCCGGATCCGCAATCCCCTGCTGCGGCAGGAGTTTCCCTGGCTGG
Source organism: Cyanobium sp. T1G-Tous (assembly GCF_024345455.1). Classification (NCBI taxonomy): domain Bacteria; kingdom Bacillati; phylum Cyanobacteriota; class Cyanophyceae; order Synechococcales; family Prochlorococcaceae; genus Cyanobium; species Cyanobium sp. T1G-Tous. The sequence continues at coordinate 98,086 of NZ_JAGQBD010000002.1, read as the reverse complement.
TCAGCGAGGTGGTGCTGCTCTTGATCCTGTTCAACGCCAACCCGCCGGAGCTGTGGTTCTGGCTGGTGGTGCTGCTGGTGGTGCTGCTCTATCGCGTCGAGCGCTGGTGGTCGTCGCGGCCCAACGCCTGAGTTCTCAGCTCACAAGCTCTCGCCATTGGCGTTCGGTGCTCTCCATGGTGTGATCCATGCGGTTGAGCACCATCAATTGCGAGGCCACCCGCTGGAGTTGCTCGGGGCTGAGTTGCTGATAGGCAGCCAGGGATTTGGGCGACTGCAGCGAATCCAGGGGCAGGGCCAATCGGGGTTGGTTCGGCGGCGGCGGTAGCTGAGCTGAATCGCGCAGTTGCTGCTGCCAGGCCAGCAGCCGCTGGGCCACGCCCTCTACGAAGGCCACTCCAGTGGCGTAGTCATCCTGCAGCCCCCATCCCTGCCAGTCGGCATTGGCCAGCCGCCGCAGCTCATCAAGATCGAGGATTAGGGCCTCGCTGGCCTGGTCCAACAGCGCCCACATTCTTGCCACTGGATGCTGGCTCGCCAGGGTGCCCAGTTCCAGCAGGGCGCCCTGGCGTTGGTCGCGCAGGCTGATCAGGTTGATGCGCAGGTTGCGAATCTGTTGCCCCTGCTGGTGGCGCCGCTGCACTACCTGCTGCAAGGCTTCTCCCAGATCCACCAGCAGCTGCAGCAGTCCCTCGCGCTGCTGGATCCGGGCTCGAGAAGGCCAGAAAAGGCGCAGGCTGAGCAGGGCCATCAAGATGCCGAAGGCGGTCCAGAGCAAGCGCAGCGGGATCCAGCTGTCGAGCTGCTGGTCATGCGTCAGCCAGCCCATCACCACCACGAAGCAGCAGACCCCGTAGCCCACCGTGAGCCGCAACGAGCCGGCGATCAGCCGGGCCAGCAGTAGGGCCAGCGGCAGGGCTACCACCGGGGGCAGCTGGCCCCAGGCCCGGTAGCCAAAGAACACCACCATGGCTCCCACTGCGGTGCCAACCAGGCGCTGACGGCCGAGTTCGAGGGTGTTGCCGTAGTTGCCCACGGTGACGCTCAGCACAGCCAGGGAGGCGTAAAGCGCAAAGGGCAGGCCGGTGAGGCTGGCGAAGCCGTTCACCACCGTCACGGTTGCGGCGAGGCGCACGGTGTCCCGCAGGGCTGGGCTGGTCATCGGTTCGACGCCGAGAGCTGCGCCAGGGCGGATCTGAGCAGTGCCCGGCTGTGGAGCAGCTGTTTCAACACTTGGCACTGTTGGCCGATGGTAAGCAGCAGGGGCTGGGGAGCGCCTAGGTGCCCGGCTTCCTCAAGCCAAAGCTGAGCGGAGCTTGAGGGGCTCGGCACCGGGGCAGCGGCGGGCAGGGCATGCAGGCGCTCGGCAAGATCAGCAAGCGTGCTCCGCAGCAGCAGCTCAGGTCTCTCTGCCGGCACTGGGGTGGCCAGCTGCCGTAGCAGGGGCTCAAGCAGCAGCCACTGGCGCAACACCTGTCGCCAGAGGCTGCCGGCCTGGGCCCAGCGCGAAAGCCGGTGTTGGGTGTGGGCGGGCATCGGAAGGCCCTGGTTTTGGTCGCGGAGCTGTTGCAAAAGCTGAATGCTGGGCAGCAGATCCTGGGAGCGCAGGGCAGCTGGGGGTTCACCGCCGCTATCTAGCCACTGCTGCATGGCCAGGATTTGGGCCTCGAGTTGGCTGGCGATCCGGGCTTCCAGGGCAGGGAGCTGTTGCAGGGGGCGGCGTGGCCAGAGGGCCCAGGTGGCGATCTGCGCCATCAAGATGCCCACCACTGCCGCGAAGGCCAGGTCAAAAATCGTCGCCCAGTTGAACTGGTTGCCGCGGTGCATCAGTTCCACGGCCCAGCAGCTCAAATACCCCGTATTCAGGCCTTTGAGCAGCCCCAGGCTGCGCACCAGCACGCCGGTTAGCAGGATTGCCAGGCCCAGCACCACCCAACTGGTGGATATCTCTTGCAGCACGATGGCCGTGAGGAGGCCGATCAAGGCGCCGGCCACCAGCTGGCCGATGCTGCGGGCGGGGGTGAGGTCATTCTCATTCACGAACAACACAGCCATCACCAGAGCCAGGGGAAGCAGCTGGTTGCGCCCTGACCAAAACACGATCCCGATCGTCAGGGTGCTGGCCAGCCAGATGCGCAGACTGTTGCGCCAAAGAGGGCTTAGGGAGTGCAGGCCGGCAGCCATGGGGTGTCGCCCGTTCAGGGTTGGGTGATGGGGCTGCTGCTGAGCTGCAGCTGGGGCTGGATCGGCAGGTTTGGATCCCGGGGCATCGGCAGCAGTTCTTTCAGCAACTTCGCGTAGGTGATGTTCACGCCCACCGTGGCGTTGAGCCGCCGCACCAGGCTGTTGATGAGACGGTCTTGGGTGTTGGAGAGATTGAGCTCGTTGTCGAGGCCGGTTAGATAGCGCAGCCGCACGTCACGGAAGGCCTCCAGGGCAGCCGCCACGCCTCGGCGGGCTGAACTCAGCTTGGCCAGGCTGGCTTCGTGGTTGAAGAAGGCCTGCTCCATGCGCAGGCGGATGTCGTTGCGACTGGCGGCGTATTGCTGGGCCGTGGCCGCAGCCTGTTTGGTAAGGGCCCGGGCCTGGCCAGCGGTGGTGCCGGCATCAAACAGCAGCCAGGTGAAGGTCAAACCCACCGACCAGTCCCAGCCGTTGCTGGTGCTCAGGGGCAGGGCGGTGGAACCGCAGCAGCCGCCCCCGCCAAGAGTGAAGTCGCCGAGGCTGGTTTGGGAGCTGCTGCCACCGCCGCTGGCAAACAGCGAGAGTTTCGGCAATAGACCTGCCGCGGTGGCCTGGCTCTGCTGGGCCAGGGCCGTGCGGGTGGCCAGGATCGCCTCCAGTTCGGGGTTGCCCCGGTAGGCCGCCAGCAGGCTGGCCTCCAGATCGAGGGGCCAGCGGGGCTGCACCACGATCGGGTCGCTGGGGCTGGGGGTCACGCTGGCGGGCAGGTTGAGCAGCACCGCCAGTTGGCGGCGAGCCACTGCCCGATCCGCCAGAGACTGGATAAGGGTCTCTTCGTCGGCTGCCTGAATTGCCCGGCGACGCAGCACATCGAGCCTGGGCACTAGGCCCGCCTGCTTGAGGTCGAGGGTGTCCTGCAGGATCACCAGGTCGTTGCGCAGGTTGGCGTCGTAGACGCGCACCAGCTGCTCGTCTTGCTGGAGCTGGTAGTAAGCCTCACTCACCTGCAGCTGCAGGGAGCGCAGCTGGTTGGCATAGGTGTTGCGCTGCTGCTCCAGGCTGGCGCGGGCCGCGCGCACCGAGGGCGTGCGGGCGAAGTCGAGCAGGGCGTAGTTGAGTTGCAGGCTCCCCTCAACGCCCCATTCCCCGGAGGTGGCCGCCACGGAACCGCCGTTGGGCACATAGAAGGGGCCTGCGGTGGGCACGGGTGCCCCGCCTGACGGGGAGGGGCTGAGCAGCCCTGCAGGGTCAAACAGCGGGCCGAACCCCAGGTTGTCGTTTGGCTTCTTGGAGGTGGTGGTGCTGCGAGCCCCCTCGTAGCCACCAGTGGCAAAGGCGCTGATAGTTGGCCAGTAGCTGCCCATGGCGGCCTGGACGCGGGCCAGGGCGGCAGCCACCTGCTCGCGCTGGGCCTGCAGGGTGGCGCTGTTGGCAAAGGCGATGGCCAGGGCCTGCTCCAGGCTGAGGCTGGCAACGCCGCCAGCCTGAAGCTGCTGGGGGGTGGGCAGATCCAGGGGCGGGCCGGCCACCGTGTCGGCGGGTTGAATCGGACCGGTGGCGGGTTGGTTGGCCCGGATCAGGTTGGCGGGCAGCTCCGGTGTGCTGAGCACGTCGCCTACCGGGGGCTCGGGCTCGCTAGGCAGCAGCTGATCCAGGGCCCGCAGCTGCGCATCCAGCCGCTGCCAGCTGCGCTCCAGCAGCTTGGTGCTCTGGGGCTGGGCTGGGGGCTGGGCCAGGGCAGCCGGGGCCAGTTGGGCGGGGATGACCCCGAGCCACAACAGGGCCATAACGCGCTTGCGCATTGCCACGGTGATGCAGATCAGCGCCTTGGTCGGCGCATTCTGATTGGTGCAGCGGTTCTGCGGACCTGGGGGTGTTCGGCTTCAGGGGCGGCAGCTAGCTTCCTCGGTTTGCCCAGCACACCGGCGATCAGGATTGCCACATAGAGCTGGCCCACGATCGTGATGCCCACGCTGGCGGTGAGGCTGGTGAGGCTGCCGCTTTTTAGCACCGGGCTGCCGATGGTGGTGAGGCTGGCGAAGGCGGCGCCCAGCATCGCCGGTGCATGGCCGATGCCATCGGGTAGGGCATGGCCATGGGCCGGCAGGTTGAAAGCCGCCGGGTCGAGCACCAGCAGCGAATTGAGCACGATGCCGCCGGTGAATCCCACCAGCAGATACCCGGCCGCGGCTCCCATCAGCAGGTCGCCGTTGAAGAGTGGCTCCTCGGCCAGGGCATTGACCAGGTTCCAGAGCAGCTGCAGCATCAGCATCAGCCAGACCACCAGATGCACCACGCTGAGCTGAATGGCCAGGGCTGGGTCGAATACCAGGGCCATCTGCCACATCACCTCGATCAACAGCGCCAGGAGCCAGGCGAACCCCACCACCTGGCGGCGTAGCAAAGCCTTCTTTAGCCGCTGTTTCAGCTGCTGGGGAATCGCCTCGCCCGGCGATGGCTCGAGTCTGTTTTGAGGCAAGAGGGGCGAATCCAGCAGTACGGCGACGCTGGCGATCACTAGATACACCAGGCTGACCAGCCGTGGTGCTTCCTCAAGGCCGCGCAGACCCACCAAGGCCAATACCTCAACCGCCAGGAGGCCTCTGTAAAAAGCGTGGCGCTGTTGAAGCAGGCTGCTGATCACGGCCATCGATGTGCTTCAGCTCCTGTCGAGAATTGCCAGCCAGTTCCCTTCGCCATTGCGGATGGCCTGCTCGGCCTGACGGCAGAGCATCAGCCGGCTGGCGATCCGCTCGAGTCGTTCCAGGGAGGCGGTGTTGGCGGTGGGGTCGTTGAGCTCCTGGTCCAGCTCCTGCCAGCTGAGCGGCAGCTGCAGCCCGGTGTCGGGTGGTTTTGGCAGCCCCCGGCGAATACGGATCTGCCGTTCCCATCGGCCTAGCTGGCTTGCCATGGCCTGCAGCAACTCCGCTTCGGCCCGGTGCAGCTGCACCACCAGCTGGGGATCTTGTAGGGAGGGTGGCTCGCGCACCAGGCCGCCCACCAGGGTGATCAGGCGGGAGGCAGTGGCCTCGAAATTGGCCATCAGCAGGGTGGCCGGATGGCGCTCCGGCAATGTGCCCAGCTCCTGCAGCAGCACAGGCCGCTGCCCCCGGATGGCGATCAGCTGGTTGCGCAGGGCCTGGTAGCGGCCGATTCCGATCGCTTCAACCCCCTCCCCTTGGTCGGCCGCGGCGGGATCCACCCGCGCCGCCAGGTCGCAGAAGCAGCTCTGCAGCTGGCCGAGCAGGCCGGCGACCTGGGTCATGCTGGTGTCGAGTCCGCGGGCTGGCCAAAACAGCCGCAGGCCCAGCAGCGTGATCAGCACCCCGAAGCTGGTCCAGAAAAAGCGAAGCGGAATCCAGGCGGCCAGACCGCCCTCGTGGACGAGCCAGCCCATCACGATGACGATGCCGCCCACCTTGTAGCCCACCTGCAGCTTCAGCAGGCCGCCCAGCAGGCGCAGGGCGCCGAGGGTGAGCGCGAGCGCCAGCGGCATCGGCAGGCCCCGCAACCCCTCGTAGCAGATCAGCAACAGCACCGACCCGAGCGCCGTGCCCAGCAGGCGCTGGCTGCCCAGGGCGAGCGCTCCGCCGTAGGTGCCGGTGGACACCGCCAACACCGCCAGAGAAACGTATTGGCTGTCTCCCACCCCCGACAAGCTGGCGAAAGCGTTGCCGAGCCCTGCGGTGAAGGCTGTGCGCAGGCCGTTGCGGTTGATCACAGCGGAGCCATCCGGTTCAGCCCGCCCAGGCAGGCATGCAGCGGGCGCCCCTCCTCCGCGAGAGCCAGCAGCGGCAGCAGTGGGAGCTGCTGCTGCTGGGCCAGCTGCTGCCAACGCTGGGGCTCACGCCCTGGGGTCGGCCCGGGCTCTCCGCTGAGCTGCCGCTGCAGCTCCTTCACCGCGTGCCGCAGCAGATCGGCCTGCAGGCTCTGATGTTCGGGCAGGCCGGCCACCAGCCTCTCCCAGGCGATCCAGTGAAAGTGGGCCAGCTGCCATAGCCGCAGCCGTTGCTCCCAGCCGCTGCGTTTGAGGGCCTGATGGCGGGGGCCACTGCGCTCCTGGGCCACCAGTTGCTCCATGCATTGCAGGGCGTTGGTGAGCGGTGCCGGATCCAGCGGCTCGGGCCTGGATCGTCGTTGGGCCAGCCAGTCGCTGTAGGCCTGCAGCTGGGTCTTTAGGGCGTAACGCAGGCGCCCATCGGCTGCTTTGAGTTCGCTGCTGCTGTTTTGCGGCCAGAACAGCAGGCCCACCAGGATCGCCACAATGCAACCCACCACCGTGTCGAGGGCGCGGTTGAACACGTAGTCCCAGCCCAGCGCCGTATGGCCGGGAAGCATCAGAAACATCACAGCGATCAGCGCGGCCGTGCCTAAGGCGTTCTGCCAGCCCAGAAGCTGCAGCACAGGAATCATCACCAGCATCGACACCAGGACGCCGATCCAACCGCCGAGGATGGTGTGCACCAGGAAGGTGATGAGGCCCCCCGCCACGGTGCCCAGGATTCGGCCGCTGGCGGCCTTCAGTGAGTGGTCGTCGTTATCGTCGACAACCATCACCACTGCCATCAGCGGGTACCAGGCAAATTGAATGCGTTCGGTCCAGACGGCAATGGCGGCTGTGATGAGCGCGGCTACAAATAGCTTCAGGCTGTTGCGCAGCAGCATGTTTTGCACGGTCTGAGGCAGCTCTCCCCTGAGTCGAGCTTATGGGGATCGGCCCTGTTGCGCTTGGCTTACCCGCTGCGCTTGGCTGTCGTGAGGGGGCTGATATGAGCTGGCTACCGGCGCTATTCCCCGACCTGCCCATCCTGCGGTCTCCTGCTGAAGGGTCCTTTCATCGCCATTCCGAGGTGGTCATAAACGGGATAGGTGTTGTTGGTAGCGAGGGCGATGCTGAGCACAGAAAGACATTCATTAGCTGCTCGGTCTCCTTTGGATCCAGCCAACCAGAAAACTGATGCGTTCGATGTCTATCGCCAGAGCCAGATTCATCAGGCGCACTCCCAGTTCCAGGAGCGCCTGGTTCTGCAAGAGAAGAGCCGGTGGCTGACCGCCTTGCGGCACCCCCTCCAGAGGAAGCTGTCGACATTGATGTCGGCACGCACGGCTTCGGGCCCTGTGGGCGGTTGTACCAACAGCTCCTCGCCATACCGTTTGATCTTGGTAGTTGCGATGCCCCGCGAGCCCGAACCGATGGGCACGCTGATCAACTTCTTGGCCCAGGGTGCTCTGCGTTGAACCATCACGGACAAATAATTCCTTGCTAAGTGCGAAGAAGTGCCTGATCTCTCCTCCCCCTCGCCTGGCCCCAGGTGATTGCATTCTTAGGTGGGTAAAGCGCCTCTTACTGAATGTCGGCCCGATCTCACTTGCGCCTTGCTACCAGTTCCCTTGGCCTAGTGCTATCCGGCCTGCTGAGCAGTGGGGTGATGCTGCCGGCACGTGCCCAGGTGGACAGAGCCCAACTGGGCAGCCGTCCGGTGAAGGTGGCCGCTGTCGACTTCATCCCCGCCTGGGGCGACCTTGACGGCAACATTCGCCGCCTCGTGCAGGCGGCCGAGCGCGTGGCGGCCGAGGGCGTGCAGTACTCCGTCTTTCCGGAAACGGCGATCAGCGGCTACGACTTCGCCGATCCCGCCCAGTTGGCTCCCTTTGTGGACACCATTCCAGGCAGGGCCACCGACGCATTGCTGCCGGTACTCAAGCGCACCGGGATGCTCATGAGCGTTGGCATCGCCGAAAAGGACGCTTACACCGGGATTTTTTACAACACTGCTGTGTTGCTGGGGCCTGAGGGGATCATCGGCAAATACCGCAAAAACGGCCTCAATGGTCAGGACGTGCAACTGTTCGGCCCGGGCGACACCGATGTCGGCGTGTTTGACACACCGATCGGCCGCATTGCGCTGATCATTTGCTACGACGACACCTACTGGCAGTACGACCGTTTGGCCGCCCTGCGTGGAGCCCAGATCATCGGTTGGCATTCCGTATCGGATCGGGTGATGCCTGGCACTCCAGCGGCTCAGGCGAAGGGCAATCACTCCACCGTTGCCAGCGTGCAGCACATGAGCGCCCTCAACGGTTTGTGGGTGATCGGCGCCACCCGCAGCGGCATAGAGCGCAATCCGATCAATGGCAGCCAGCTTTATTACAACGGCGGCTCCAGCATCTGGTCACCCCAGGGCCGCAAGCTGGTGCAGGCGCCGGTGGTGCCACCCGAGGTGCTGCCGCCGGGATTGAACGGTTTCTTTGCTACCACGATCATTCCGGCGGAAGCCGATGCGGTGCGCGAGCAGCGCTTGGCGGCCCGCCGGCCTTCGCTCTACAACCCGCTGCTGGCCCTGCGCCGGGCACCTTTGGACAGCACCGCCACCGCGACACCGCGACCGGTGCAGTTGGCCGCCGCCCAGTGGACGGGTAACGCCTCGCGCCTCAGCAGCAGCCAACCCCAGTTCCAGGAGCTGCTGGTGCTCCCCGAGCTATCCAGTTTGCCCAGAGGCCTAAACGCCGCTGAGATCAGCCGCCGAGCGGAGCGGCGTGGCGGCGCCTTTGAGCAGCTGTTGGCCCGGCGCGCCAAGGCCGGCAGCGGCTACCTAGTGGGGAGCTATCCCGAGCGGGATGGCTCCAAGGTGTTTCATACCGTGGCCTTGGCCGGTCCGGCCGGCACCGTGCTCGGCCGCTACCGCGCCACCCACCTCAGCGCCGCCGAGCAGACCTGGGCCAGTCCTGGGAATGCCCCCATGGTGTTGAGCACGCCGCTGGGGCGCATCGGCCTGGCCACAGCCGCCGACCTCGCCGTAACCGAGGTCACAGGGCTTTACCAGAGCCTGCGTACCGATGTGCTGGCGGTGCCCTCCGGGGATCCTGCGGCGTTGAAGGTAGAGATCGATCCCAGGCTCTATGCAGTGATCGATCCCCCCACTGGCCGCGCCGACCTCCATCCCTACCTGGCCGCCAAGCTCGGTCAGTTCTGGCTGGTGAGTGGTGGCCGGCGCGTTGGAGCGTCCACGGCCGCGGGGATCTATGGCCCTGAACCCGTGGTGCAAACCCCCACGCTCACGGCTGCCCCTGGCGCGGATGCGGTGCGCCATCGCACGGTGGTGCCGGCACCGGGCACCTGGATCAACCAGCAGCAGCTGATTGATGGCCAGCGCAACGACCTGTTCAAACCCCTGGTGCTCGATCCCGCCAACCCTTGCTTCCAGAGCTGGAAGCGGGCGGGCCATGGCCCGGTGAGCTGCCCGTGACCCCGGTTCGTGTCCAGGCAGCGGCTGCCCTTCCTGGCTGGTTGCTGCTGGGGCTGCTGTTTGGGCTCCTGATGGGGCCCTATCAGGCCATCTCCGAACTCGGTTTCCGCTTGCAGCGGGGGCTCTGGCTGGCGGCTCAGCCCCAGCCCTTGGTCGGCTGCGTGGTGGTGTTTGCGGCCACGAGCCTGCTGGTGCTGCTGGCCTGGGGGCCGCTGGCCGCGGGCCGCGGTGGCGGCACAACGGCCCTGCTCGCCCTCGATCGCGCACCCCAGGCTGAGCGCAGCGCCAAGGAGGCGCTCTGGCTGCAGCAGCTCAGCCTCGCTACCCAGCTGCGGCGGCTGCCCCTGATGCTGCTCACCCACCTCGCTGGCCTGGCGGTGGGGGTGGAGTCGCCCTCGGTGGCGCTGGGAGCCAGCGTGCTGCTGGCCATCCGCCGTCGCTGGCCTCGTTTTCAGCTGCTGGCTGCCCTGTCGCCCCAGCTGGTGGCAGTGATCGGCGGCGCGGCCGGGTTGGGGGCGGCCTTTCGCTCGCCCCTGCTGGCGGTGGCCTACGGCCTGGAAGAGCTGGGCCAGCGCAGCGGCCTGCCGCTGGTGCTGCCGGCGCTGCTGCTGGCGGGCAGTGGCACCCTGCTGGCCACCACCATGGGCCAACCGGCCCGTCTGCCTGGTCTGGATCTCGGGGCCCCGGCACCGGAGCTGTGGGGTTGGGTGGTGCTGCTCACCCTGGTGGGGGCTGCTGGCGGAAGCCTGTTTGTGCGCCTGCTGCTGCCGGCGGCGGCCTGGGTAAAACGCCTGCTGGCCAAGCGGCTGCTCGTGGGCGCCCTGCTGCTGGCCGCCAGCCTCACGCTGCTGGCGTTCGTGAGTGGCGGCCTCAGCCTCAATGACGGCTCCCTGTCCCTGGCGCCGGCACTGAGTGGTAACTCAGTGGGCTCTCCGTTCCTCTGGCTCTGGCGCCTGCTGGCCAGCGTGCTCAGCCTGGCCCTGGGGGCTCCTGGTGGCCTGATGCACGACAGCATGAGTCTGGGCGCCCTGCTGATCAGTCCGCTGCAGGGCCTGCCAGGGCTCACCAGCAACGACCTGGCCCAGCTGGCCGCGGTGGGAGCCACGGCCCTGTTCGCAGCGGCCCATGGTGCGCCACTGTTCTGCGCTGCCTTCGTCTTTACCCTTCAGGGTGATCCAGCCCTGCTGCCACTGCTAATGCTGGTGGCAGCGATTGCGGCAGCCCTGGGTGAGCGCTGGCGCGGCGAGGGCTGGAATGACCACCAGGTGCGGGTGTTGCTGGAAGCGATGCCCAGCGCCCCTCAGAACCCGAGCGCCACGCCATCGAGCCGGTGATCCACGCCGGCCTCGAGGCTGGTGCATTGGCCACTGGCGTCGCGATGAATGCGCAGCATCTGGGCTGCCCCTTGGAAGCTCACGAAGCTGTAGGAATCGCCAAGTTGATGGCCGCGGGCCACCAGTTCGTTGCCCACCTCGACGCTGAACTGCGGATCGATGTGCACCTCCCCGCTGTGCATGATCAGCTTGAAGCGCGGCGCGTCCACGGACTGCTGGGGATTCATGCCCCGATCGAGGGCGTTCACCAGGATCTGGGTGAGCCCCTGGGGGTGGGCATTGCCGCCGATCACGCCCATTAAAAATTCGGGCAGGCCCTCGCGCAGCACCATCGCCGGCAGGATCGAGTGGCGCGGTCGATGGCCGGGCGCCAGGGCATTGGGATGGCCCGGCTGGCTGGAAAACTGCGCGCCCCGGTTGTTGAGTACCACCCCCGTGTCGCTCGCCACCAGCCCCGAACCGAACGGCCCGCAGATGCTGGTCATCAGCGACACGGCGTTGCCCTCTGGATCAACGGCGCAGACATAGCTGGTGTCGCCTGCATTGGCGCCCTGGGGCCGGGTGGCGAGTCGGGCTCGGTTGGTGATGCGGCTGCGGGCGGCAGCCAGACCGGCTGAGCTGAGGGCTTGCCGCACCTGCTCCAGCATGTCGGGGGTGGGCTCACCCACCACGTCGATCGCCAGCTCGAAACCTAGGCGGATCGCCTCAATCTGGTGGTGCAGCCGCTCCGCCTCATCCATCGAGGTGAGCGGCAGGCCATCGAGGATGCCGAGGGCATGGAGCGCCACCACCCCCTGGCAATTGGGCGGCATCCCCAAAACCTCTCGGCCGCGGTAGCCCACGCTGAGGGGCTCCACCCACTCGGCGCGATGCTGCTGGGCTGCCACATCCTCAAGGGTGGTGGGCACCCCGCCGGCGCTGATTGTGGTGGCGATCGCCTCGGCCACGGGGCCTTCATAGAAGCCTTGGCGCCCCTCCCGGGCCACACGCTCAATAGTGGCCGCCAGTTGCGGCAGGAGCATCAGCTGGCCGGGCTGCGGGGCGCTGCGATCGGCCAGCAGCAGCTCTCCCAGCTGGATGGGTGCGCCGGGCCCCAGCAATGCGGCGCCAAGGTCCCAGAAGCCGGCGATCGATTCACCCACCGGATAGCCCTCGCGCGCGTAGGCGATCACTGGCTGCCACAGCTGCTGCAGCGAGCGGCTGCCGAAGCGCTCCAGCAGCGCGCACCAGCCATCCACAGCACCGGGGATCGTGATGGTGGCGGCGCCGTGCTCCGGCATCACCGGCACGGAGCCAATGCGATCGAGGCTGGCGCCGCTCGGGGCACGACCGCTGCCATTCAGCCCGAAGACCTTTTGCTCCTTGGCCGACCACACCAGCACCATGGTGTCGCCGCCCAGCCCGCTCATCATCGGCTCGGCCAGCGCCAGCATGCCGGCCATGGCCACGGCGGCATCCACCGCATTGCCGCCCTGCTCCAGCACGCGAAGACCCACCCGGGTCACCAGCGGCGAGCTGGAGCTGGCCATGGCGCGCCCGGCAAACACGGGCGAGCGGCGATGCAGAAAGGCAGGGCTTGTCATGGTTGTGCAAGTCTTGACGCAAGCTTGACAGCCAAAAGCAGTCCAGGGAAGACACCTCTTTCGCAGGCAGAGTTGCGTTGGGAAGAGATTTGGTGTCACTGAGCTGTATCGAGACCTCCCTTTCTGTTGATTTGGCGGGAGGCCTGATCGGCTCCTTTCGTGCGCCTCGCTTATGAGAATCAGCAGGTCTCAAGAGGATCTCTATGATTTGCGTCAGGAATTTGTTGACAGATAAACGTCGGCCTCCCTGAAGTAAGTCCATTGCTTAGCTGAAATATAAGCGCATTGGCAGCAATAGATCTGCCGTTTCTTCTCCGTGTCGATCGAGGAGTAGAAATCCTCCAAGCATTCGCTCCTGCGGCACGCAGCCCACCACGGTGTCTAGGCCGCGGTTGAACACGTACTTTCAGTTGAGGGCGGCGTGGCAGGGAATCATCAGCAGCAACGACACCAGCACCCCGAACCCACCGCTGGGGATTGTGTGCACCAGGAAGCTGATCAGGCCTCCCAGCACCGTGCCGGTGATGCGGTCCACAACGATCACTACCGCCATCAGCGGATACCAGAGAAACTGAATGCGCTCGCTCTAGGAGGCGATCGCCGCGGTGATGAATAGGAACTTCAGGGTGTTGCGCAGCAGCAGGTTCTGCACTGTCTGCGGCAACGCTGAGCTGGCTAGAGCTTATGGGGATCAGCCACCTTGCGCTTGGCTGTCATGAGGGGGCTTTCATGAGCTGGCTGCCGGCGCTCACTCCCGATCTGCAGGTCCTGCTGCGCCTAGGCCTGGCGGTGCTGTGTGGTTTGGCCGTGGGCATCAATCGCGCCCACCATGGCAATACCAGCCATCCCAATCGCCTGCGGGTGCATGTGCTGGTGGGCCTCAGTGCCTGTCTGATGGTGCTGGCGGCCGGTGACGACCCCCAGGCCCGCAGCCGCGTCATGCAGGGGGTAGCCACCGGAATTGGCTTCTTGGGGGCGGGCGAGATCCTGGTGCCCCCTGCTGCTGACAAGAGGGGCCTGCCTGAGGTGCGCGGACTCACCAGTGCGGCTTCGATCTGGTTTACGGCTGCCCTCGGGGTGACCGTGGCCGCCTCTACCCCCTTGCTTGCAGGGGTGGCCCTGGTTCTGGCCCTGATCACCCTGTCTCAGCGGAGCAACGGCGACTCGCGGCCAGCCATTGATCCTGCAGCAGATCAGAAGAGGAATCGATAGCGGCCATCGCCGCTACTTTCAGCTCCGTTGGATCCATCCAGCACCGGCTGGGGCCACTCCGCTTCCCAATAGCTGATGTCATCGCGATAGAAGGGCCGTCCGCCCAGTCGCTTGGTTTCAAGCTGGGTCGTGCCCATGGCAGTGATCAGGCCACCCAGCTCCATGGGGCCTAGATCGGTTTTCAGATCCTTACCGGCTGCAGCCAGCAGGATCGGCAGGCGCACCAGATGTTCTGGCCTGGTGAGCTTGCGAAACAGGGCCTGTAGGGCCAGTTGCTGCCGCTCCAGCCGGCCAATGTCGCCCATCTCATCGTGGCGAAAGCGCAGGAAGCCTTCTAGGTCTTGGCCTTTGAGATTTTGCAGGCCGGGTTGCAAGTCGATGTAGAGGCCCTGACTGTTATCGGTGTAGGCCATGCGTTTCGGCACGTCCACCTCGATGCCACCAAGGGCATCGGCCATGCGCCGGATCGCAGACAAGTTCACCACTAGGTGGTGGGTGATCGGTCGACCCAACTTGCGCGCCAATTCCCGTTTGAGCAGATCGGTGCCCCCGAGGCTGTAGAGAGCGTTGATTTTGTGGGGTCCGTAGCCTTCGGCCTCGATGTAGGTGTCCCGAGGTACCTGGGTGATCCGGGTGATGCCCCCATCCACCCGCAGGCTGGCGATCACATCGGTGTTGCCACCACCCACATCGGTGCCGAGCAGCAGGATGTCTTGATTGGTGATGCCGCTCCAGGCCGCGAACGGATTGGTGATGGCGTTACTTGCGCCTGAGGCGGTGTCGCTGAGCAGTTCGGAGAGGGGACCCGCCAGCAACAGGCCTCCGCCGAGGCCGACCCCGATCGCCAGCAGGACGGCACCGCGTTTACTCCGCTTGCGGGGCCGCTTGGCCGGAGGGGTTCTCATCCCCTGAAAGCTATTGCACCAAGCGAACCTTTCACAAATGGGGGCTGGCCGTTGCCCAGAGCGGCCAGGCTCGAACGAGTTGATGAAGCTGTTGAGGCAGGCTTGCAGGGGCTGCTGTGGCAAAAAAGCAGAGACCACTGCCAAGAATTCACCCAGCGCCTCAGCCGGCGCGACAAATCGATCGTTACTGCGCCGAAAGGTTTAGATCCTGAACTGGATCTGCCCCAAGATCGTGCTGCTGCCGGTCACGATGAACTGAATGCCGATCGCCAAGGTGAACAAGCCCATTACTTTGATTAGCACTGTCATGCCCACATGACCCAGCATCAGCGTGAGGCGGGCGGCGAACACGAACATCAGCGCGATGATCAGAGCCGTCGCCAAAATCGCAGCAAACAGCTCGATGTGTTGATTGAAGCTGGTGGCGCTGTTGGCATAGACCGTGATCGTCGACATCGTGCCGGCACCAGTGGTGAGCGGTAGCGAGATCGGCACGATCGCTGAGGAGGCCATCTGCCCCATATCCATGTGGCTTACGTCGCAGTTCTTCTCGTGTGAGTCGCCCGGAGCTGTTGCATTTAGCATTTTTAGGCCGCTCGCCCCCAGCAACAAGCCACCGGCGATCTGGAATGCGCTAACTCCGATACCAAAGAACTGGAGCACCGCCGTGCCGAGGAAGTAGGCACCCAGCATGATCAGCAAACTTGAGAAGCTGGCAAGCGTGATCACGCGACTTACCTGGCGATTCGGCAACCCCTCGCTGAGGGTAAGGAAGGGCCCTATGGCCGGGAAGTTGTTGGCCACGGCGAACAGCCCCAGCAGGTAGTGCTGAAAGGTGCTGGGTAGAAGTAAATCGTGATTGAGCGCCATGGGGAAAAGCGGTGTAGCCCCATCATTCCGCGAGCCACTGCCGATGATCAACTCTGCAAAAAAATAACCCTGCCGTGGAGCTTCCGCGGCAGGGTTGGTGTAGCTCAGCTCAGAGCCGGAGAGCTTGGCGTACAGGCTGATGGGTTGGTTTTACCAGCGGTTGCCGCCACCACCGCCATATCCGCCGCCACCACCGCCGCCACCACCGCCGCCGCCATATCCACCACCACCGCCACCACGATTGCCACCGCCACCGCCACCGCCGTAGCCCCCACGGCCGCCACCACCGCCGCCACCACCGCCGCCACCTTCACGGGGAGTGGCTTTGTTGACGCGAATCATGCGCCCCATCCATTCGACGTCTTGAAGGTCGTCAATGGCCTTTTGTTCGGCCGCATCGTCGGCTAACTCGACAAAGGCGAAGCCCCGCTTGCGACCGGTTTCCCGGTCAAGGGGCAGGCTGCACTGGCGCACCTCTCCGTATTGGCCGAAGAGATCAAGCAAGTCCTCGCGTTCGGCTTGGAACGAAAGATTGCCAACGTAGATAGTCATTAATGAAGCAAATCCTGGAACTGATTCGGACGTGGCTGCGGTTCTTAGTGGCCCTAGTGGGAGCTAGGGGTGCCAAAAGACAGGCCGTACCCTTTGAATCATGGCCAACAATACTGGGTGGTTTGGCCCCTAGCTGGCACTCGCGGAGCGTTTCATGGAGAACCGTAAAGCGGTTCTGAAGAGACTGTGAGGTTCAACCGGTGATCCCGGATGTCGTCCCAATGTCAGCAAACTCTGATCAACGCAGACCCATGATCACAGCGCCTGTGCCTTGGAGCCTCGCCTGGCGTGAGGATGGCGAGCTTGCCACCCAGGATCGTTTTGACCTGCTGCAGAGCCTGGTTGCTTGCGAAAGTGCAGAGACTCAATCGACGTTGATCGCGGCCGTGGAGCAGTTATCGATTACTGATTTGACCAGCCTGAGTGTGGGAGGCGTGACCAGTCTTTGCGCCTGAGAGCTAGGTGCTGGGCTTGCTCACGGAGCGCTGGTCCAAGTTCCGCCCGCAGGCGTCATGGGCGTCCTCCACGTCGCTGCCCTTGGCAACTCGCTCACCAACGCAGGCGCAGGTGCGATCGAGTTGGGCAGCGGGGGCAACTTTGCCCTCTCTATGCAGTTCGGCTTGGTAAGCCGACATGCAGAAGGCTTTCACTACCTCGGCAACGCTGATAGAGCGGCTGGCTGGAACCAAGGACACCAGCCCCAGGCAAAGCAGTCCGATTAGGACCGGGCGCGGGGGGCTGAGGTTCATAGAGCAAAAGGGCGGAAGCCCGAGGCGTTCACCCCTGGAACCTGGAAAGTTGCAGGGGTTTGTTCATCACCCGAAGTTGGCGCAGACCCTGAAAAACGTCCTCGGGCATGCCCTTGGGTAGGTCCACGGTGCTGTGGGTGTCGAAGATCTGGATGCGGCCGATGGCTCGCCCGTTCAGACCAGCCTCATTGGCAATGGCACCCACGATGTTGCCGGGCTTGATGCGGTCGCGCCAGCCCAGTTCCACCCGGAAGCGCTCCATGTGATCTTCTGGCGGACCCACGGGGCGTTCGCCCCTGGGAGCTCCCCGGCCCACATCACGGCCAACCTCCCGACCCATTTCCCGGCCCCGTCCCCGGTCCCGGCCGAAGTCGCGACCGCCATCCCTACCGCCATCGCGGCCTCCATCGCGGCCAGGACCGTTCTGACGCACTTGTTGGAAGTTCTCTTCGCCCTGCAACAGCAGGGGCTTGCCCACCAGGCTCAGCTCGAGGGCCGCCAGGGCTAACTGCTCAGGGCTGGAGCCCAGCTCCTGGCCTACCCGTTGCAGGATTTCGCTGAGTAGGGCCCGTTCCTGCTCGCTGCTGGCTGGCATTTGCAGGCAGTTAGTGAGCTTGGTGCGCATCCGGTCGAGCCGGTTTTGATTGATGGTGGCGTTGCTTGGCACCTCCATCTCTTCGATCGGCTTGCCCACGGCCCGCTCCATGCCGCCCAGGAAGCGGCGCTCCCTCGGGGTTAGGAACAGGATGGCGTCGCCGCTGCGGCCAGCCCGACCGGTTCGGCCAATTCGGTGGACATAGGCCTCCGAATCGAAGGGGATGTCGTAGTTGATCACCAGGCTGATCCGATCTACATCGAGTCCGCGGGCAGCCACATCGGTGGCCACCAGTACGTCGACCTGGCCGCTCTTAAGCCGCTCGATGGTGCGCTCTCGCTGGGCTTGGGGCACGTCGCCGTTGAGCACGGCAACGTCGTAACCGTGCTGTTCAAGCGATTCGGCCACGGTGAGGGTGATCGCCTTGGTCCGGGCAAAAATGATCACACCCTCACTGGTCTCTGCCTCCAGTACCCGCTCCAGGGCTGCTTGCTTGTGGGGCGCATGCACCATCAAGAAACGCTGACGGATGCGGCTGGCATCTGCGGCCTTTTGCTTAATCGTGATCTCAGCAGGAGCGTTGAGATATTTCTGCGAAATGCGCCGGATTTCGGCCGGCATGGTGGCAGAGAACAGCACCACTTGACGCTGCTCAGGTAGTTGTTCGAGCACCCATTCGACGTCATCGATGAAGCCCATGCGCAGCATTTCATCGGCCTCGTCCAGCACCAGAGCGCGAAGACTGGAGAGATCGAGGGTGCCTTGACGCATGTGGTCCATCACCCGGCCGGGGGTGCCCACCACGATTTGTACGCCGCGCTTGAGCTGATGGATCTGGTCGCGGAAATCAGCGCCGCCGTAGATCGCCAGGGTGCGTACACCAGGTAGGTGGCTGGCATAGCTGTTAAAGGCGTCGGCTACCTGCAGGGCCAATTCCCTTGTTGGGGCGAGCACCAGCACCTGGGGCTTGCGCTGCTCGGGATCTAGGGCCGCCAGCATTGGCAGGGCGAAGGCAGCGGTTTTGCCGGTGCCTGTTTGGGCCTGTCCCACCAGGTCGCGGCCGAGCATCAGCTCAGGGATGGCGGCCTTTTGAATTGGTGAGGGCTCCTGATAGCCGATGGCTTCAAGGGCCTTCAGCAGTTCTGGGCCAAAGCCAAAGCGGGCAAAGCCCGAGGCAGTGGTTGGTTCTGTCTTGATTTCAGCTGTGCTGTTTTCAACTGAAATCAACTCAGCTGAATTGATTTCGGGGGTGTTGTTTTCAGTTGTTTGGGAGGGCGCGTCAATGTCGACGGAGCAAGCAAAGCTGCCGCCGTTGGCGTGTTCGGTCACGGGATGCAAAAGGCCTGGTTAATCAGGGCTTGGTGAAGTCCTTGAACGCAGGCCGGCAGAAACCCAATGGAGCCTAGAAATACTGAACGGATGGGCCGTTGCGGGGCAACTGAAGCTGCACTGCTTTACCCGATGTTCAGTTGTTCAGACCCTCAATTAACAAAACTGCCCTGCCCTTGAAAAAGGCTGAAAACAAATATTATCACCTCCCCGTCCGCTTCAGTTGCGGCCGAAGTCGTCCGCCAGGCGCTCGATGTCCGCTTCGCTCAGCCAGCCACCACGCTGCACCTCCACGATCTCCAGATCCGCCATACCTCCTTGGGCCCGGTGAATTGCCCCTTGGGGGATGAAGACGCTGGTCCCTGCCGTTGCGGTGATGGCCTCCTCCCCCACCTGTAGTTCACCGTCGCCGGCCACCACCACCCAATGCTCACAGCGGTGGTGGTGGCGTTGCAGGCTCAGCCGCTGGCCGCGGTGGATCAGTAGCCGTTTGACCAGGTATTGATCACCGCTGGCCAGCTGTTCAAACCAGCCCCAGGGACGTAACACCCGACCGGCGGGACTGTGGGGCTCAGGGCTAATCACAATTTCAGGCTGGCAGCCGCCGCCGAGCCGCGCAAGGGGGTGATCAGGCAGGCCCGCTGTCTGGCCCTGGTTAGGGCTGTGTAGAGCAGGCGCCGTTGGGGTCTGCCGGTGTCGGGCATCAGCACCCACACCTCTTCGGCCTCACTGCCCTGGGCCTTGTGCACCGTGAGGGCCAAGGCTGGTTCGGCTTCGGGTAGCTGGGCCGGGTGAATCCAGAGCGGCTCGCTACCACCCTGGTTTGCAAACAGCAGGCGGCGTTCGCGCCCTCGATTGACTTCCCTTTCCACCACCAGCCCCACGTCGCCATTGGCGAGTCCCAGTTCGCTGAGGTTGTGGCGGCACAGCACGGGCGTGCCCACTGGCCAGAATTGGGGCGAGCGGGCCGCCGCCTCCCCCAGCAGGGCCTGGTGGATTGCCTCCACCCCCCAGCGGCCCCGCCGCAGCGGTGTCAGAACTAGGAAGTTGTCCAGGCCCGCAAGCAGGCTGGCGGTGACGGCGGGATCGTCCAGATCGCCTGCCAGGCAGCACTCCTGCAGCTGGTGCTGGTGCTGCCGCAGTCGCTGCAGCAGCTCTGCTGGCAGCTGGCGTGGGTTGGCGGGCAGCCAGCGCAGGTTGTCGTCAGAGTTCAGCGGTGTGAGCAGGTCCTCGAGGGGCTGCTCAGCCTCCCTTAGGGCCGCTGCTACCGCAGCGATGGCCCCGTTGTTGCGGTAAGTGGTGCGCAGCTCGATGGCAGCTCCGCCCAGGGCCTGGCGGCGTTCGGGTGCCTGCAGCTCCAGCAGCACTGGTCCGGGGCCTACCGGTGGCAATTGGGCCGCGTCCCCCACCAGCACCAGCCGGCAGCTGGGGGGTAGGGCCTCCAGCAGGGCCTGCATCAGGGGAAGATCCACCATCGACACCTCATCCACCACCAGCAGGTCGAGGGCAAGGGGGTGCTGGCGGTTGCGGCCGAAGCGCTCGCCGCGGCTCTCCAGTAGTCGGTGCAGGGTGCTGCAGGGAAGTTGCAGGCTGCTGCTGGCTAGGGCTGCCCGTAGCCGACTCGCCGCCTTGCCCGTGGGGGCTGCTAGCTGAATGCGGCTGCCTGGTTGCTGGGCGAGCACCGCCGCCAACATGCGAGCCACGGTGCTGGTTTTGCCGGTGCCCGGACCGCCCTCAAGCAGCACCAGTCCGTATTGCAGCACCGCCGTGACGGCCCGCTGCTGGTCAGGATCCAGCCCGTCGCTGCAGCTTGCGCCGGGGCTCGCATCTGGCAGCTGCAACTGGGCCCGCTCGATCAGAGCCTGCAGCACCTGCTTGCGCTGGCGCTGCCAGCGGCGCCACAGCAGCCGGTCGCCCTCCAGCACCAGGGGACCATCCGGCTCGGCGCCCAGGGGTGAAGCCTCCAGGGCGCGGCGATGTTCGGCGCTGGGCAGGTTGATTTCCAGGCGACCCTCCGCCAGGGCGGCAGCCAGGTCAGTGATCAGTTCCGCCAGCAGGGGATCGGGGCTGCTGCCATGCAGCCGCGGCAGGGCTTCAGCCAGTGCCGCTGCCAGGGTCTGGAGCCAGCGAGGTTGCTCTAGGGGGGTGGGGCTGCTCATGGAGTGCCCCCCAGGGCCTGGTCCAGTTGGAGCAGGCGGGCCAAGGGCGGCTGCTCCACAAACATGCCGGGCACCGCGCTGGCCGTGGTGGGTCCTGGCACCCCGCGCAGGAACACGTAGACGTAGCCGCCCAGGTGCTGCTCGGGTCGGTAGCCGGGCAGGCGCCAGCGCAGGTAGCGGTGTAGGGCTACCAGGTACAGGTGGGCCTGCAGGGGGTAGTGGTTGGCGGCCATCAGCTCTGCCATTGCTGCTGCTCCGTAGTGGCGTGGACCGCAGTGCAGCGGCTGCCCCTGGTCGTCGCGCTCGCCCAGCCAGTTGCTCTTCCAGTCGGCCACCCACCAGCGCTCGCCCTGTCGAAATACCAGGTCGATCGAGCCGGTGAGAAAGCCCCGGCTTTCCACTTTCAGCTGGGCAAGCTGCTCGGCGTAAGCGCTGCCAAACCAGCCTTCGGGATGGTCGGCAAATGGACGCGCCAGGTCTGGGCTGCGCACCAGGCCGAGGGGCAGATCGAAGTTCATCTCATTGAGGCGGGCACCGCGCTCAAGCTGGGCCAAGCTGAAGTCGTTGCAGGGGCCGCCCAGGGGCGTGTGCCGCAGCTGCTCCAGCCCAATTAGCACCGTTTCGCCGTGCTGGGCAGCGATACCGGCCCGCTGCAGCTCGCGGCCCACCAGTTCGGCCTGGGCTGCCAAGGGTTGGCAGTAGTCGAGCTGCTCAAGGATGCGGTGCAGACAGTCGCCGGCCTGGGCGCCCCGGGGGAAGGGGGCCAGAGGGCTGTCCTGGGAATCGGCACCCAAGGCGTTGGCCGCCGTCGCTGCCTCGAGTTCGGTGACGATGGCATCGGTTTCGCGGCCCTCCTCCACGGCTGCGGGGGCGGCGCTGTGGCTGCCCTGGGTCCAGCTGGTGTAGCTGCTGCGGCCCCAGCTGCTGTCGAAGCCATGGCTGGGTACGGGGCCCCGCTGCAGGGGTAGGCCAGCAACTGCCGGGCCTGGTTTTAGCTGGCTGCGCTGGCCGCTGGCGGGGGGCTGCACCAGGGTGAGGGGCAGCTGGCGGCGGGCGATTGTTTGCTCCAGCCGCTCGCGCCACTCCGCATCACTGCGGCCGCTGTAGGGGTCGTGGTCGCTGGCGGGGGGCTGCTCCTGGTCGAACAGCCAGGGGTGCAGCGGATTGCCCTGCTGGCCCAAGGCCGGGCCCCAGGCCAGCACCAGCAGCAGCTTGGCCCGGGTGGCGGCGACATAGGCAAGTCGCTCCCGCTCCTGGAGCTCGGCCCCAAGCTGCTGCTGCCTGGCGCTCTGGCCTGGCCCCCAGTTGTTGTTCAGGTGTAGGTCGAGCACGGCTTCGGGCTGCCCGCCTTCAGGTCCGCCCGGGTGCCAGCGCACGCCGATGGACTGGCCGCTGCGGCTCTCAGCGCCGGCTTGCCAAAGGTAGGGACAGATCACCACTGGAAATTCCAGACCCTTGCTGCGGTGCACCGTCAGCACCGATACGGCCTCATCCACCACGTCGCTGTGGGGCTGGTGGGCTTCGGGGATGTCCCGGTCGGGATCGAGCCGCAGACGCCGCAGCCAGTCGGCTGCCGCTGCGGGACCCAGTTGGTCGGCATGGAGCCGCACGGCTACCAATTCACCGCACTGCTGTAAGTCCGCCAGCAGCCGGCCGCCGAGGGATAGCTGGGCCAGCCCCTTTTGCTCCAGCAGGCTCGCCAGCACCCCAAGCAGGCCGCGGCGGGGTAGTTCAAGGGCCAGCTGGGCTAGGCGTGCAGCCAGGTTGCTCCAGGCTTCGGGGCTTGCAGAGGCGATTTGCTCCGCGCTCCAGCCCAGCAGGGGAGAGGCGGCCAGCAGCCGCAGACGCTGGGTCCGGCCTGGTTCGGCCAGGGCATCGAGCAGTCGTTGCAATGCAGAGGCGCCGGCGCTTTCAAGCACGTCCCCCTGGCTCACCAGCTTGCTGGCTATGCCGCAGCGATCGAGGGCGGCGCGCAGCGCTTCGGCCTGACGGTGGGTGCCCACCAGCACGCATAGGTCGTTGGGGCCCAGGGGTTGGCGCTGCTCGCCCCGCTGTTGCATCAGCCCCTGGTTGAGCAATTCGGCGCTGAAGCAGGCGATCTGGTCGGGAAGTTGCCGCTCCAGGGCGCTGCGGCTGGGTGGTTTCTCACCAGCCAGCCGGCTGCCGCCGAGCCAGAGCAGCTGCAGGGGGTGCTGGCCGGCCGGTAGGAGCAGTTTGGTGTCGGTCGCCTGGGGCTGCACCGCCGGTACGGGCAGGTCGCTGCGGCGCAGCCCCGGCCCCATCAGGCCGTTGAGGCCGGCGACCAGGGCCTCGCTGGAGCGGTAGTTGTCGCGGAGGCTGCTGATGCCGCCGAAGCTGGCGGCGGCCTGACGGGCCCGCAGGTAAGTGCGCAGGTCGCCGCCGCGGAAACGATAGATCGCCTGCTTGGGATCTCCCACCATCACCAGTCGGTGCCGCTCAGGCTGGAAGGCCCGCGCCAGGATGCGCCACTGGATCGGATCGGTGTCCTGAAATTCATCGATCAGGGCAACGGCATAGCGGGCTCCCACCGCCTCTAGCAGGGGGGTACTGGCCTGCTCGCCCGGATCAAGACCCTCCAGCAGTTGGGCGAAACCAAGCCTTCCGCTCTGGCGCCGCCGCCGGCCCAGTTCAGCCCGGCCCCAGTGGCAGGCATGCAGCAGCAGGGCTTCTGCTGGTCCATCTAAAACCTGCGCGATCGCCTCCTGCAGGGGGCGTACGGGCAGGGAGGGGCCGGGTCCTTCCCCAGCGCCAGGTTCGAGGCTGCGGGCAACTTTGAGAAAGGCGCCGGGGTGGAAGTAATCGCGCAGCAGGCCCTGGCCGCCGCCCTGGCTGCCTGCCGTGGCGCCGTAGTCGCCGCCGATGGGCTGGGCAGCGATCCAGCCCCGCACCAGAGCGCAGCGGTCCTTGGTGGGTTTGGGAACGTAGGGGCTGGTGGTTTTGAAGCCCTGGCCGCGCCATTGGCTGGCGGCGGCGCAAAAGCCGGCCTCCAGGGCTTGGCCGTGGCTGGCCCAGAGCTGCTGGAAGTTGTGCCACGCCTCGTTCCATAGGGCCTCGAGCTGGGGCGCCAAGGGGGCGTCGGCCCGCAGCGTTGCCGGCAGGGAATCCAGGCCTAGGGCTGGATCGCCATCTAGCTGGCGCAGCAGGCCCTCGAGGCTTTCGGGGCCGCCAACCTGTTGCTGTAGCCCGGCCAGCAGGTGGCTTGGCAGGGGCAGCACCTGCTGTTGCCAGTAGTCGTGTGCCAGCTGGCGCACCAGGGTGCCCTTGTCGGTTTCGAGCTGCAGCTCCGGTGGTAGGCCCGCTTCCAGGGCGTGGCGCTGCAGGGTGCGGCGGCAGAAACCGTGGATGGTGGTGATGTCGGCGGCATCCAGTTCCTCTAGGGCCAGCAGCAGCCGGGCCCGCAACTTTTCGGCCCGCGGTCTTTGCTGCTCCAGCCAGGTGGCCAGGGTGGGATCGGGCGGCTCCAGATCTGGATTTTCCAGCCCTGCCAGGGCCCGCTGCAGGCGCTGGCCGATGCGATCGCGCAGTTCGGCGGCGGCGGCCTCGGTGAAAGTCACCACCAGCAGCTGGCGCAGCCCTAGCTCGGCCTCGGCCACGTAGCGCAACACCAACTGGGCCAGGGCGAAGGTTTTGCCGGTGCCGGCGCTGGCCTCCAGCAGCCGCAGCCCGGGATCCAGGGGAAAGGCATTGGCATCAAATGGTTGTGGGAGTGGCAGGGGCTGTTCAGGCGACCAAGCCTGCTCGCTGCCGGCAGACAGGTTCATATCAACCGCTCCCGCAGGGGACCAAGCAGCTCCCCAGCCCGGGCGGCTAGCTCACCGCTGGCCAACAGGGCGGCGCCGCTGAGTTCAGATCCGAAGCAGAGGGCCTGCTCCGGATCAAGCCGCTCGCCGCGCCTCTGAAAACCGCCCTCCCAGGTTTCGATGGCCCGTGCTTCACCCTTATCGAGCAGGGCCCAGCCGGTTTCCGGTGGCACAGGCCAGCAGCTCTGGCGCCATTGCTGGCGCAACTCCAGCAGCCGCAGTAGTTCGGCCCGGGCGCTATCCACCTGCGGCGCCTGCAGCCGCAACTGCACGCCGAAGTCCTTGGCACCCCGGGCCACCAGCACCCCATCCAGCGGCCCTTGGTCGGCGGCGGCGGCCAGCAGCAGCGCCAGCCACAGCTCCAGCCGGTGGCGGCTGCGCGGTTTGGCGGTGTGCAGCACCAGCACCGAGCTCCCCCGCCACTGCAGCTCCTGCTGGCAGTTTTGCCAGAGGGCTAGCTGGCGGCGCTCGGGGCCCAGGGCCTCGAGGCTGGCGTGCAGGCTGCGCCAGCGCTGGCTGAGCCCGCCGGCCTCCAGTTCGCCTGCCGCCACAGGAGGTAGCAAGCCCTGGCCGCGGTGGCGAGCCAGCCAGCCGGCGGGCCCATCGAGGGCTGGGTCGCTGGGGCTTTCGAGGGCCTGGCGCAACAGCAGCGCCCGCCCGCGCTCATCGAGGCTGAGGGGCTCGAGGTCGTCGAGGCCGTCGGCCCATTCCCGCGGCCTTAGCCCCAATTCAGCCAGCCAGCTGGCCTGGGGGGCAAGCAGCCAGTCGCGCAGATCCCCGTAGGCATCGCTGGGCTGGGCAGGGGGCGCGCTAGGGGGTTCGCTGGCCGCCAGGGGCCGGGGCGGTTGCGGTGAGCCACTCTGCTGGCGGGGTTGATCGAGCAGCAGGCGGGCCTTCAGCAGGCGCTCGTCGCAGCTGCCGGGCGGCCGCTCGCCGCTGGCTTGGAAATTGGCCCGGTCGAGGGGGTTGGCGGGGTGAGTTATCACCAGTTCGCTACCGCGACAAGGCAGCTGTCCCTGCAGCCACTCGAGCCACTGGCGCACCGGGGTGGCAGGTGGCAGCTCTTCGCCGCTGCGGGGGTCGCGGCTGCTCCAGGTCACCAGCAGATGGTCGCGGGCTGAGAGCAGGGCCTCCAGCAGCACGTAGCGGTCCTGGTCGGCCGGATTGGGATCGCCGAGGCGGCGCTGCTGCTCCAGCAGGTGGAAGCCGGGCCGCTTGCTCTGACGGGGATAGGCGTTTGCATCTAGCCCCATCAGCACGATCACCCGATGGGGAATCGCCCGCATCGGCTCGAGGGCGCTGATGGTGAGGGCGCCGCTGCGGTGGCCAAACCGGCCCGAATCGGCAGCCAGGCGCTCATCGAGCACTGCAGCTACCACGGGTGCGGCTAACTCCAGGTCACAGCCAGCGGCGGCCTGCTGCCAGTCGTCAATGGCGGCTAGCACCAGGGGTAGCTCCCAGTCCTGGCCACTCCCGCCAACCTGGTCGCCGTCGCCGAATAGGTCGCTCAGCAAGGCCCTTAGGCAGGTGTTCCAGGCCAGGCAACAGCGGGGTCGCCGCAGCTCCACCAGCCAGTGGCGCAGCCGGGTGAGCAGGTGCAGCCAGCGGCCCAACAGCTCGATGCTCTCGCCACTGGCCAGGGGGGCGGTGGCGGCCGGGGCCAGGCCGGGGTCGCAGGGCAGCACCAGACCCAGCAGCAGCCGATCGATCACCCAGCTGAGGCTGCCGCTGCCCAGGCCGCCGCGCTCCTTTGCATCGAGGCCCCAGTGGAAGCCGCCCCGCTGCAGCAGGGGATGCAGGGCCGCCATCTCGGCACCGCTGAGCTGGAAATGCCCCTGCAGCGCCGGACTCTCCAGCAGGGTTTCCAGGGCGGAGGCGGTTAGCCGCTCCCCCGCCAGCCGCAGCAGCTCCAGCAAGCTGCGGCTGAGGCTGGCTTCGCTCTGCTGGCTGCGGTCGGTGAGGCGCCAATTGAGGGGCACCCCAGTGGCCTCCTGATCGCCAAATACGGCCGCCACCAAAGGCGCTAGGCCATCCACCTGAGGCGTCATCACCAGCACATCGCGGGGCTGGAGCGTGGGATCGGCGGCCAGCAGCTGCAGGATGCGGTCCCGCACCACCTGCACCTGGCGCAGGGGGCCGGGACAGCGGTGGAACTCCAGGGAGCTGTCTGCTGGTGCCCGCTGCAGCAGGGGTTGGGCAGCCGGATCCGCCAGTTGTTGCTGCAGCTGATGCAGCAGGGGCGCTGGCCCCTGGCCCCGATGGCTGCTGGCTGGGGCCACAAACAAATCCTTTTCCCGCCACTGGCCCTGGAGGCTCTCGCCGCTGCCTTCGAGCAACTGCTGAAACTCGCCGCCGAGTCGGCCGAAGCGGGCCTCCAGGCCAGGGGCTTGCAGTAACCAGTCCCCATCAAGGGGCTGCTGCAGTGCGATCGCCTCGCTGAGCAGCTGGCGGCGGCTGGTGCAGCGCTGCCACAGGTCGCGGCAGGGGGTGAGCAGGTAAAGGTCCACATTTGTGTGCACGCTCAGGGCCTGCAGCAGCTGCACCTGGATCGGCGCCAGGCTGCTGAGCCCAAACAGGCGCAAGGGATCGGGCAGGCTGCCGGCCGGCGGCGCCTTGATCTGCAACTGGGCTATGGCCTCCAGCACCTGCAGGCCGAAGGGCTTCACCCCCAGGCGCTCCCGTAGCCGCCCCACCAGCAGCCGCTGCCACTCCTGCTCCGGCGGCAGGGGTGGGCCGTCCTCCCCACACCACCAGGCGGCGAGCATCTCAGGGCGATACAGGGCAAGGTCGTCTAGGGCATCGGCGATGCTGCGGCCCAGCTGCCATTGGGCCAGCTCGAGTTTGCTGCCGTGCTGGGGGTAGCGGCCTAGCCAGTGCTTAAGCGAGGTAGCTTCTGGGTGCTCCACAAGCTGGGGGAGCAGCTCCAGCACGGGCCACACCAGCTGGCTGGCACGCCAGGGATCCTGGTCAGCGCCGTTTTCGCCTAGCACCCCATTAACCATTTGGCGCAGCTGGCTGCCAGGAAATGGGTAGCGGATGTTGGCGGCGATGCCGCCGAGTCCCGCGGCCAGCTGTTCACCAAGCCAGCGGCTGGTGGGCCAGGTATTCACCACCACCTGCACCGTCTCGAGCGGCCCGGGAGGTGTGAGCAGCAACTGGGCGGCCAGGAGTTCGGCTAGATGTTCGGCCCGGTTGCCCCGGAAAACTGTGAGCACAACAGATGCTCAGCGGTGGGTCATCAAGGCAGGCAGCCTGCCAGCTCCTGGCTGAAGGAGGAGAGCCGGCGCTCTTGCAAGCCGTAAACGGCCTGAATGGCTCCGGTTTCGGGGCAGTAGGCCGAAAGCTCCCCGCCGTAGCAGGCGCCGGTATCCACCATCACGATCTGGCCGAGGCGACGCACTTGGTGCCCGGGGGTGTGGCCGATCACTACCTCACCGAAGCGACCGTCGTAGGCCTGCCAGAAGGGCATGCGGATGCTGAGGTCGGGTTCCCAGGTGTCGGGATTGAAGCCAGCGTGGGTGGCGAGCCAGCCTTTGCCGGCGTAGGTGAGGGGCAGCTGCTCCAGCCGCTCCTGCCAGATGCGGCAGTGGCGATCCCCGAGCTGCCGATAGGTGTCGCAGCCGGCCAAGGCCCGTTGAGCGGTCCAGTCGCCCTGCCGCAGGGCGGCCACCAGATCGGCTTCGTGATTTCCCATCAACCAGATGGCCCGACCGGAGCTCACCAGGCCCCAGGCCAGCTCCATGGTGCGGCGGATCTGGGGTCCGCGGTTGATCACATCACCGCAAAGCACAATTTTGTTGCCGGCTGGCAGACGAGCAAGCAGCCGCTCAAGCGCGTCGGCACAGCCGTGGACGTCCCCGATCACCCAGTGGTGGCAGGAACGTGAAGGGGACGTCATCAGTCCATCGCGTTGGTTCCAGTCTTGCCTGCCTGACGGCCACTTGTCAGCCCCCCAGCAATTCATGTCGACCGGCCAGCGCTGGTACGGTCGCCCCACCCAGTGACAGTCAGATGAATCCAGCGTCGTTGTCGGTGGTCCAGCGGGTAAACGCCCTGGTCAAAGCCCTAAATGGGGCTAAACGCACCAATGAGGCCTTGGCCCGCTGCGGTAACGGTGAGGAGATGCTCGACGTTCTGCTCGATGCCTCCGCCAAGCTCGGTCTGGGGCTCAGTCGCCAGCAACTTGCCAATACGCCCCCAATCCGCGATTGGGTCTGGTGGAAGAACAAGGAAGCCCTGCTCACCATTGGCGACGACAAGCCTCGCTACCAACAGGATGGCGGTCAAGGAGCCTCCGATGACGGGCCGCGCAAACGCTTTCTGGGGCTTTTTTAGGACGCGCTGGCTAGGGCGTCGGGGATGGCGGCACTGGGGGCTTCAAAGCGACCGGTGGCCACAAATTCCAGGCGCAGCTTGAGAAAGGTGATGAATTTCTCATCGGTGGACACCACCGCCGCCGCCGGCCGCGGCACGGCGCTGCCGATCGGTTCGAGTTGGGGTGCCTCGAGAAAGGCCGGCCGTTTCACCAACCAGAAGTCGATTTCCTTGCCCTGTTCTCCGTAGTGGCGCACCCTTTCGCGCAGCACCTCCTCAAGGGGCTCCTCAACGGTGAGGAACGCTTCGCTGGCGGCGATGAAGTGATAGGTGCTCATAGCTGGCGGCTGCCGAACAGGGGGTCGCGGCGCGGATTCTGTATCAGCGCCTTCATCTGCCGAACAGCTTCTTCTAGGCCCACCGCCAAGGCCCGGGCCACGATTGTGTGCCCGATGTTGAGCTCCTCCATGCCTTCGATGGCGGCGATGGGCTCCACGTTTTGGTAGGTGAGGCCGTGGCCGGCATTTACCCGCAGCCCGAGGCTGCGGGCGATGAAGCTCCCCTCCGTGAGCCGGGCCAGCTCGGCTGGCTGCGAACTCCAGTCGGCTTCGGCGTAGGCGCCGGTGTGCAACTCCACCCAGCGGGCGCCGGTGGCGCGGCAGGCCTCCAGCTGGCTCGCCTCAGCGTCCACAAACAGGCTCACGCCGATGCCGGCGTCTTGCAGCGCACCCACCAGAGCGCTGAGAGCTGGCTGCTGACCCGCTACATCGAGGCCGCCCTCGGTGGTTACCTCCTGACGCTTCTCCGGCACCAGGGTCACCATGTCCGGCTTGAGGCGTAGGGCGATCGCCTCCATCTCAGCTGTGGCGGCCATCTCCAGATTGAGCCGGCTGCGCACGGTTTGACGCAGTAGCTCCACATCGCGGTCCTGAATGTGGCGCCGGTCTTCCCGTAGGTGCACGGTGATGCCGTCAGCCCCCCCCAGCTCGGCCAGTAGGGCATAGCCCACCGGATCGGGCTCCACCGTGCGGCGGGCCTGGCGCACATTGGCGATGTGGTCGATGTTGACGCCGAGGCTGGCCATGGCTGGGGAGTGGTTGGCAGGCGGTGAACTCGCCCAAATCCTATGGATACTGCAACCTGCGCCGGCTCGGGACGCCAGTCCAACTGCCCGCGCTCGCGCCGAGCTCCATTGGCTAGCCCCTAGTTTTGAGGTTGCTCGCAATTAACGGGTTGTTGGCGGTTCAATCCGGCCCATCGGCGTTGTCCACCCAGGCCCCCTCTTCCAGGGAACAGGGGCTCTGCAATGGCATCAGCCCC
The DNA here is from genome assembly GCF_024345455.1 of Cyanobium sp. T1G-Tous. Classification (NCBI taxonomy): domain Bacteria; kingdom Bacillati; phylum Cyanobacteriota; class Cyanophyceae; order Synechococcales; family Prochlorococcaceae; genus Cyanobium; species Cyanobium sp. T1G-Tous. The sequence continues at coordinate 67,910 of NZ_JAGQBD010000002.1, read as the reverse complement.
TGGCTGGCACCGCTTGCCATGGTGGCTAGCCAGGACATTTGCCTGCGCTTCTTTTTCCGCAGCGTCCAGGTGCTCGGTAGCGAAAATCTGCCTCTTAGCGGGCCCCTGCTCCTAGCTCCGACCCACCGGGCCCGCTGGGATGCCCTGCTGTTGCCCCACGCCGCAGGCCGCCGCGTCACCGGCAGGGATTGCCGCTTCATGGTCACGGTTGATGAGATGCGCGGGCTGCAGGGCTGGTTTTTGCACCGGTTGGGCTGCTTCCCCGTGAGTCAGGGGCGCCCCTCACTGGCCAGCTTGCGCTACGCCGTTGACCTACTGGCTGCCGGCGAGCAGCTAGTGGTTTTCCCGGAGGGGCGCATCGTGCGCGAGGAGATTCCCCTACGGCTGCACCAGGGCCTCGCCCGCTTGGCCATGTTGGCCGCTGGTCAGGGCGTGACGGTGCCGGTGGTGCCGGTGGGCATCGCCTACGGCCATCGCCCCCCCCGCCGTGGGGATGGGGCCGTGCTCTGTTTCGGCCCACCTCTCAGCTTGGAGGGCCAGGGAAGGCAAGCTGCTAGCGCTTTCACCGCCCACCTCGCCGCAGCCATGGCCGTGGTTGAAGGCCAGGCCCAGGAAGCCCTGGGCCTGGCCCCCTAAAGTTGATTCCTATTCGTTTGCTGGTTGTGCGTAGGCCATCCCGCTTGATTTGCGGCTCTGCTTTGGCCTTGATGGCCCTCGCTGCTCCCCTGGCTCCGGCCCAGGTGCAGGCTCAGCAGGAGCCCCAAAAGGCCCTGGAGTCCACCGGCAGTCCGTTCAATCTTGAGGCGGTGCGCGCCCTGCTGGTGCGCGGTGACGCCGCAGTTGCCAAGGGCAATCTGGCCGAAGCCCGCAAGCTCTACGACCAGGCCCGAGATGCCTGTCGCCGCCTGCTCGGCTTTTATCGCGACCTGAGCGGCTCCTTCCGCGGACTCGATGCCCGCATCCCCCGCGAAATGGATCAGAAGGGGCGGGAAGCTTTGGAAACCATGGCCCAGGCGAACCTGCGCTTGGCGGCCCTGTTCCGTCGCCAAAACCAGCCTGAGGTGGCGGTGCCCCTGCTGGTCGAGGTGGTCAAGGTGATGACCCCGGCCAGCCCAGAGGGCCGCAAGGCTTTCCAGAGCCTGGTCGAGATTGGCTTCGCCGCCACTCCCTACACAGCAGGGGCCGCGGCAACCCCTGGCAGCTGACCACTAGATTTCCCCCGTTCGCTGCCTCGTCGCTTCGATGGTGCATCCAGACCAGGTGAAGGCCGCAATCACCTTGGCCATGCCCGATGCCCAGGTGGAGGTTGAAGACCTCACCGGCGGTGGCGACCACCTGCAGGTCACGGTGATTTCCGCAGCGTTCGACGGCCTGACCAGGGTCAGGCAGCACCAGCTCGTGTACGGCGCCCTACGCCAGGAATTGGCCAGTGAGGCGATTCACGCCCTAGCCCTGCAAACATCCACTCCCGCCTGAGTCCATGGACGCCACCACCCGCCAACGCATCGAAGAACTCCTGGCCAGCAGCCCGGTTTTCGTTTTTATGAAGGGCAATAAGCTCATGCCCCAGTGCGGTTTCTCCAACAACGTGGTGCAGATACTGCACTCGGTTGGGGTGCCATTTGAAACCTTTGACGTGCTCTCGGATGCCGAGATCCGTAATGGCATCAAGTCATTTTCCGACTGGCCCACGATTCCCCAGGTTTATGTGAAAGGGGAATTCATCGGTGGCTCCGACATCCTGATCGAGATGTACAACTCCGGTGAGTTGCGCGAGAAGCTGGAAGTGGCTCTGGCTAGCTGAAAGGGGCAGCTAGCTCCTCAGTGAGTCAGTAGCGCTCGCTTTCGTAAAGGCTGCGCGGGTCACCATCGGGACCCACAAAGCTGGAAGGATCGCGAATCCAGCGGTCGGTGAGCTCCTCTAGTCGCCGCTGGGAGATCGGATCGAGAACCGCAGTGCGGCGCAGGGCGTGGATGTAGCCATCGGCGTAGAGCCGCAATTCCGCAGGGCTGTGGAAGCGATGGGCCAGTTCCTGGCAGGCATCGCACAGCGACTGGAAGTGGCGGATGGCGTCTGGGTGTTGAAGCGAAGTCATGGGGTCGGGAGACCTTTATCCATTTTGCCCCTTGGAGCCAGAAGCCGCGATTGGGTGGTCTCCGCATAGTTGGTGGAGTCCACACAAACGCAGCGACTGATACGCGGATCCCCTGGCGGCTGCCGTTAAGGTGAATTCAACACAGTTGTGGACTCCATCAACTCCTCTAACCCGCCACTGCCGGCCTCTGGGGCCGCCAATCAGGCCGGAAGCCAGCCCCAGCGGGTTTTGGTGGTTGATCCCCACGCGACCCTGCGCACGGTGCTGGCCCAGCGCCTGCGGCAGGACGGCCATCTTGCGGCGGCGGTTGCTACGGCTCGTGAAGCTCTGGAGGTGTGCCAAGACCAATCTCCCGACCTGCTGATCAGCGCAGAGCTACTCGATGAGAGTTCCGCCCTGCGCCTGGCGGCCCAGCTGCGCTGCTCCGTGATGGTGCTCACGGCCCGCACCGGTTCCGAGCCGGTGGTGAGCCTGCTTGATGCGGGCGCAGATGATGTGCTGCGCAAACCTTTTGGCTTGGAAGAACTCGCCGCACGCTGCCGCACCCTGTTGCGCCGCGGCGGCACCGGTCTGCAGGAGCGGGTGTGCGTTGGTCCGCTTGAAGTTCACGTATTGCTCCGCCAGGTAACCCTGCGCGACCAGCCAGTCGAGCTGAGTCCACGGGAATTTGCCCTGCTTTGTGCCCTGCTGATGCCACCTGGGGTTGTGCGCAGTCGCCAGGAGCTACTGCGAATGGCCTGGCCTCCCTTCAGCGGTGGTCCCCGCTCGGTTGACACCCAAGTGCTCACCCTGCGCCGCAAGTTAGAGCAGGCTGGCTTGGGTGAAGGCGGCGGCATCGAAACGATGCGCCAGCAGGGTTATCGCTTCAGTCTGGAAACCCTGCCCGAAGCTTCTGCCGAAGAAGAGCCGGTGCGTCAGCAGCTCAACTCACTGGTTTAAGAGCCCAAACCAACTCTCCAAGCAACATGGCGGCACTCAGGCCGGCTAATAGTTGGTAGGTCCAAGGTGGGCTGATCCGGCCGATTGAGCTGGTGTTGATGCCCGTTTCCTGGCTGAAGCGGCCCAGAAACTGCTCGAAGGCTGCAACCCGTTGGGGCAGCAGGTAGGCCGATCCGTCTTCTCCCCTCACGTAAAAGACCCGGCCCCCCTGGCTTGTGGCTACTGGTGTGAGCCCGCTGATGGATTTCCAAGGCAGGCTCCAACCGCGGCGCAGCAGCCAGGCACACCAGCTGGGATGGCCAACCCGAATGCCATCGGCGTTTAGCTCAACGGCTTCACTGGTGGCTGCCACCACCAAGCCCAGCCCCAGGGGTAGGGCCAGCCACAGCAGCAATTTGAGCTCTGCTGGTGCCAGTAGGGGCAGGGGCGCCACCATTGCCAAGTAGAGAGCGATCAGGGTGAAGCGAATCAGGGCCGCCATTGGGTAGCGGACGCTGCTTACGGCCAAGGCGCCGGTCATCGATCTTCGGGAGAGCCGGGGAGGGGTTCGATCAGGGTTGCTGGCTGGTAGCGACCGCTGAAAACTTCCTGCTCGCGGCCTTTCCAGAATTCGCCAAGTCGCATCAGATCGGCGTGGGCCTCCTGCAGGCTGGCCATGTAGGCATCCGGGTCCATGCTGTCTTTGGCCTCCTTGAGCTTGGTGAGCCGCAGTAGCTGCAGCATCCAGGGCTTACTGAGCTCGCCGCGTTGCTCGAGGTAAGTGGCCAGCTCGGCGGAGCTGGGGGTAGGGGAGCCGGCCATGGAGATGCTGAATCGCTGACGTTATGGGCCCAGCCTATGGAGGAAGGGTGTGTCGTCGTTGGGCGCCAGACCTAGGTTTAGGCGCATTGGTTTTGATTTGATTTGGTTAACCGCCGCAATCGTTCCCCTCAGTTGAACTTGGAGTCGCGGCTGGGCCATCGCCTGCAGTTGCGCAATCTGCCGGCCCAGATTCCCCGCGACCGGCTTGGTGAGGAAGGGCTGGAAGCGGATCTGGCTTATCAGTTGGTGCACGATCATCTGATGCTAGATGGCAATGCCCGCCTGAATATGGCGACCTTTGTGGGCACCTGGATGGAGCCAGAGGCGCTGCAGCTTATGCAGGAGTGCGCCGAAAAAAATATGATCGATAAGGATGAATATCCTCAAACGGCAGAGCTGGAGGAGCGCTGTCTACATATTCTGGCTGATCTCTGGAATGCCGAATCTCCCGATCAGGCGATTGGCACCTCCACCACTGGATCAAGCGAAGCCTGCATGTTGGGGGGCATGGTGCTCAAGTGGCACTGGCGCCAAAAGCGGCGTGCCGCTGGTCTCGATGATCGGCGCCCCAATTTGGTGATGGGCACCAACACCCAGATCTGCTGGGACAAGTTTTGTGCCTACTTCGATGTGGAACCCCGGCTGGTGCCGATCACCCCCGAGCGGCTCCATCTCACTGGCGAGGAGGCAGTTGCCCATTGCGATCAGAACACCATCGGTGTGGTGGGGATTCTGGGCAGCACCTTTGATGGCAGTTACGAGCCCATCGGTGAAATTCACCGCTGCCTCGATGGGCTGCAGGAACGCACTGGTCTCGATATTCCGATGCACGTGGATGCGGCTTCGGGAGGTTTTGTGGCGCCGTTTAATTCACCGGAGCTGGTTTGGGATTTCCGGCTGCCCCGGGTGAAGTCCATCAATGCCAGCGGCCATAAGTATGGGGGGGTGTTGCCAGGGGTGGGCTGGGTGTTGTGGCGCGAGCAGGGGGCCCTGCCTGAGGAGTTGCGCTTCAACGTCAACTACTTGGGCGGCCAGATGCCCACGATCGGTATGAATTTCTCCCGTCCCGGGGCCCAGGTGGTGGCGCAGTATTTCAATTTTCTGCATCTGGGTCGGGCCGGATATGCCCTGCGCATGAGCAGGCTTGAAGCGATCGCCTGCGAGCTAGCTGATGGCCTAGCTGAGCTGGCCCCCCTGCAGCTGGTGAGCCATCCCCGCGGCCAGCTGCCTGTTTTTGCCTTGAAGTTGGATCCAGCGGTAACCAACTGGACGGTGTTCCAGCTATCTGACAAGTTGCGCGAGCGGGGCTGGCTTGTGCCTGCTTACACCATGCCCGCCGATTGTGCCTCGCTTGCCGTTTTGCGCTTTGTGGTGCGGGCAGGTTTCAGTCGCGATATGGCAGATCAACTGCTGGAGGACATCCGCCGGGCCGTCGATTGGTTCGAGCGGCTGCCGGGGCCCCTATTGGCACCGGATGAAGCTGAGCAGGCCTTTCACCATTGATGGAGCCGGGTTTGGTTATTGCACAAGGCACGGTTCAGCACTACCTGCTTGGTTTGCTGGCTATTGGCAACAACGTGTCGGCTTTGGGCGCCTTTCTGGCCCATAGCCGTGGCCTGCCAAGGGCAAAGGTGCGGCGCATCATCTTGATCAGCAGTGGCGCCTGCTTGGCGATGTTGCTGCTGTTTCTGCTGCTGGGGCCGGCGATTCTCGGCTTCTTCGGTATCTCGATCAGCTCCTTTCAGATTGCCGGCGGGCTGCTGCTTGGTGGTTTGGGGTTGGACATGATGAAATCTCGCCAGCCCGATGACGTCGAAATCAAAGCGGTTGCTGCCGGCACCGAGCCAGCCCATCTAGGCAACGATGCCCACATTTACGGCTTCGCCGTGGTGCCGATTGCCCTGCCGCTCACGGTGGGTGCAGGCACCTTTTCCGCCGTGATTTTGTTTTCCTATCAGGCGCAGAGTTCGGGAACGATGCCGGCCTTGGTTGCGGCGATTGGGGCTCTGGTGGTGGTGAACTTTGTGGTCTTCAGCTTCAGTGCGCGCATCGTCCGGCTCGTAGGTGATGTGGGGCTGAGTGTGTTTACCAAGGTGATGGGCATGTTCACCCTGGCAATCGGTGTGGAATTCATCCTGCGGGGCCTCAGCACGGTTTACCGCCAGCTCAATCTGGCAGCGCCCATGGGTTGAGCCCCAGGTCGGCGCCGATGCGGTGGGCGCAGGCAAAGCCACTGAATGCCACCGCATTGAGGCCCTGGCCCGGGAAACAGGAATCCCCTACCGCATACAAGCCGGGGAGGCCGGTGCGGTTGAAGGGCATCGGTAGCAGCCCCGGCAGGCGCAGGGCGGGGATTGGGCCGTAGCTGCCGCCCATGCGGCCCAGGAAGCGCCGGTGGCTGCGCGGCGTGCCGACTTCGCGGTGACGGATAGCCCCCTTTAGGCCGGGCAGGATCGCCTCGAGCCGGCCGATCAGCCGGTCAGCATCCGCCTGTTTTTTGGCCTGGTAGGCCGCTGGCGTCAGCCCCTGCCAGTGCTCCATGGAGCTGGGGGTGAAGGCATGCACGATGTGGCGCCCTGCCGGGGCCAGCTCCGGATCCAGCAGGGTCGGCATCGATACGAACACCACCCCCTGCTCTGCCTCCATCTCCTCCCAGCGCTCCAGCAGCAGGTGGTGGCAGTGGTAACCATTGGGCACGATCTGGGCATCGATGCCTAGGTGCAGGGAGAGAAAGGAGGGGGAGGGCTTGTAGCGGCGCCGCCAGGTGGTTTCGGCCTTGGGGGTGTGGGCTGCATCCACGAGAGCGCCAAAGGTGTCCCAGCGGGTGGCGTTGCTCACCACGCGGCGGGCCCGCAACTCTTCACCACTGGCAAGTTTCACCCCCACCGCAGTGTTGTTCTCCAGCAGCACCTTGGTCACACGCGCCTTGTAGCGAATCGCGCCGCCATGGCTCTCCAATCCCGTCACCAACTTTGCCGCGATAACACCAACGCCCCCTTTGGGGTAATTGATGCCGCCGGCATGACGATCGGAGAACACCATGCCGGCATTGATCATCGGCGTGAGGTCGGCGGGCATCACGCTCCAGCAGAAACACTCCATGTCGATGAACTTGAGCAGGGCCGGATCGCTGATGTGCTGCCGCGCCACGTCGCCCACATTCACCGGCAGCCAGCGGGCCAGGCCTAGGCAGGCCAGGGGGGCTTTGAAGAACACCTTGGCCAGATAGGCCGGATCCTCGAGCGACAGCAGCGGCATCGCGTCGAGGCAGCGGAACACCTGCCAGCAGGTGTCGTAGAAGGCGCGGATGCCCTTCGACTCGTGGGGAAACAGGGCACTGAGATCGCTGAGGAAGTGCTCGTAATCTCTGTCCACAGACACATTCAGCCCACCGGGTAGGTGATATTCGAGCTGGGCTGGATCGGGGATGGTGTCGCAGTGCTGGCCCACATCGGCCAGGGCCCGGGTGAGCAGGTTGGTGTGGCCCTTCTCCCCGAAGCCAAAGATCATCGAGGCGCCCACGTCAAATGTGTAGCCGTCACGCTTGAAGCTGCCGCCTGAGCCCCCCGGAATTAAGTAGCGCTCCAACACCAGCACTTTTGCGCCCTTGGCGGCCAGCTGGGAAGCGGTGACCAGGCCACCAACGCCGGCACCGATCACGATCACATCCCAGATGGGGGCAGGGTTGCTGGTCACCGTTGGGCTGGAGAAGCTGTTGCGACCCTAGGCAGCGGCGCTGGCGTCGTGCAGTTGTAGGGGCCGAGTGAAAGGCTCAAGATCCGCTAGGGCCCGGTCGCGGTAGGCGCCGTAGCGGGCCCGTTTCTCGCGGACGCGTTCGGCTAGCTCGGGCAGTAAGCCGAAGTTGGGCGGCATGGGCTGGAACTTCTTGCTGGGCGCTTCGGCGATGAAGTGACTAAGGGCGCCCAGCATCGTGGTTTTTGGCAGGCTCAGAGGTTCCAGGCCCAGGGCCAGCCTGGCGGCGTTGGTGCCAGCCAGCCAGCCGCCAGCTACAGCGGCTGCGTAGCCCTCAGTGCCCGTGATCTGGCCCGCGGCCAGCAGGGTGGGGCGGCTGCGGAACTGCAGGGTGGCATCGAGCAGCTGGGGCGATTCCAGGAAGGTGTTGCGGTGCATCACGCCGAAGCGCACAAACTCGGCGTTCTCCAGGCCTGGGATCAGCCGCAGCACCCGTTTCTGCTCGCCCCATTTCAGGTTGGTCTGGAAGCCCACCAGGTTCCAGAGGCGGCCGTCCTTGTCTTCCTGGCGCAGCTGCACCACCGCGTAGGCCCGCTTGGCGCGGCGCACATCGCGATCATTGAGGTCGCCCCAGCGTGGATCCCAGAGCCCAATTGGCTTGAGCGGGCCGTAGCGCATCGTGTCTTCGCCGCGGCGGGCCAGCTCCTCGATGGGGAGACAGCCCTCGAAGAAGTGAGCACTCTCCTTTTCAAAGTCCTTCAGCTCGGCCTGCTCGGCGCTTAGAAGCTCCTGCCGAAAAGCCAGAAATTGCTCCCGGTCCATGGGGCAGTTGATGTAGTCGGCATCGCCCTTGTCGTAGCGGGAAGCGCGAAAGGCCACGCTCAGGTCGATGCTCTCGCCCTCCACGATCGGGCTGGCCGCATCGAAGAAGTGGCAGTCCGCCCGGCCCGTGAATTCCCGCAGCTGCTCCGCCAGGGGCTCGCTAGTAAGTGGGCCGGTGGCCAGCACGGCGATTTCACCAGGGCCGGGCAGCTCGGTGTGCTCCCGCCGCTCCACCGTCACCAATGGGTGCTGCTCGAGGGCGGCGGTGAGGGCGGCGCTGTAGCGGCCCCGATCAACGGCCAGGGCGCCGCCTGCAGGCACGGCGTGGGCATCGGCGGTGCGAATCACCATCGAACCCAAGCGCCGCAATTCCTCTTGAAGCAGGCCTGCGGCCCGATCGCTACTTAGGGCGCCGAAGCTGTTGCTGCAGACAAGCTCACCAAATTCAGAGCTGTGGTGGGCTGGGCTGCGGCGCACTGGCCGCATTTCAACCAAGCGCACCGCCAGGCCAGCTTGAGCGATCTGCCAGGCGGCTTCCGTACCCGCCAGGCCAGCACCGATAACGAGCAGCTCAGAGCTCAAATGCTCAGGCGCGGGCGCGCTTGAGCAGCAGTTGCAGCTGTCCTACGGCGGCACGACCGATATGGAAGACGGCCCAGCTCGCGGCGAGCAGGATCGGAGCAACCACCAAAATCAGCCGACCGTCCATGGGAAGCCAAACAAGATCTGATGATCTTACGGACTGAACCTCAGGATTCGCCTGTCCAGCCCCGGATCTGTCGTCATCCGTTCGCCTGGGCATGCGCATCAGCGAGCTGGCGGTAGCGGCGGGCGTGCTGGCGCTGCTCGGCCCGGGCCTCAGCCGTGAGCTCTCGCTTCACCTGGGCCGGGGCTCCCATGACCAGGACTCCAGCTGGTACGTCGCGAGTCACCACCGATCCGGCGGCCACCAGGGCCTCCTCTCCCACGGTGACGCCATTGAGCACGATGGCGCCGATGCCGATCAGGCAGCCGTCTTTCAGGGTGGCGCCATGCACCACAGCCCGATGGCCGATGGTCACATCGGCGCCGATGGTTACAGGCTGATCGGGGTCGCCATGCAGCACTGCTCCGTCTTGCACGTTGCTGCCCTCACCCACCACGATCGAACAGACGTCGCCACGGGCGACGGCAGTGGGCCAAAGACTGACTCCTGCCGCTAGCTGCACATCGCCGATTACAACGGCCGTTTCGGCCACCCAGGCCTCGGCGTGGATCTGGGGTTTGGGCCAGGGAAAGACGCTCATCCGCTGGGGCCAGTTGTTAGGCCATTCTCACGGTTGCCTGGGCCCCCTTGGAGGAGGTCGCCCCTGGGTGATACGTTTCCTAAGTGCCCAAGGGCGCGGGTCGCTAGCTCAGCGGTAGAGCACTCGGCTTTTAACCGATTGGTCCTGAGTTCGAATCTCAGGCGACCCATTCTTGTCAGGGCCTTGGATCCAGGGCCAGAAACAACGTCTTTAATTAGCAACGGAAGTAAGACGCTTGGCCATCAGCCAATTAACTTTAGTGGCCTCGTGGTAACCGAATCCTAGTTTTCACGAAAGACAATTATCGTTGAGTCCGCTGTTATTGGAACCGTTGGTTCGAATTAGATCATTGCAGTTGTAATAAGCGACCCAGGGTGCAACTGAATGCTCAATGGGCTGATCTGCTGCATTGGCTATGGCGCTGGTAGAAGCCACAAAATTATGGTTCGGCGGCGACGTGATTCATTGCCTGAATTCTTCTAGCTTTGCTGGGCCACCAATCTCCTATTTGAGCCGAGCCCGACTTATGCTGATTGTCATTCCGGCAAGCGATGGGGATTGCTAAATGCAGCTACTTCGTCGTTTTAATTTATTAAAGACAGGGGTTTTAGGCGTATTTGAAGCTAGCTAGCCTGGCGGAATGTTGGTAATCAATGCAACTACCGCGCAGTGATTTTAGTCTGGTTGCCTGCAAACAGCAGTTCAACCCCAGGCGATCGCCGTGTATTGAACTGCTCTTCTGTGGGGTACTAGGATGGCTATGCGACCAATCGCTGTAAGACGTTTTCCGGATTAATTGATGTTCTCTGGATTAAAGAGCCAGGGAGGGTTCAGCCGCCTAATGCAAGTAGGAGGCAATGGGGGGACAAGAGCCTATGTCGACCTTGATGGCCTGGCTGGTAAAAGTGAAGATTGTGACTGTATTGCTCTTCTCGAGCTTCCGCAATCCTTTTGTTCTGAGGCGATTGCCATTTCCAGCAGAAAGGCTGCCAAATTGGAGACCGAACGACCTTGCCGATTGCTGCATTCCAGAATCTGGCGATAGGTTTGATCGGGGACTGTTACTGAGATGCGCCTGGGTTTGCGGAAGGCAGGTCGCGTGCCACTGTCTTGGTCCCAGGGTCCAGAATTACGGGTTTGAAATGTCATCGTTTCAACTCGATAAGGTTTATGGTCTTCTGGGCCAGCTCAGGGTGCAGTGAAATCGCTTCCTGCGCTTCACTCTAAATATCGCGCGAAATTGCGCTTTTGTGCAATATCGCGTTTAGTTATGTTAAGACCTGCTCCTGGGCTAGAAGCTCCTTTGAGTTCCTCCTCCCGGCTGGCCGTGGCGGCCAGCTTTGTCGAGTCGTTCTGGTAGGACATCATGCCTCGAAATCTGGCTGGTTGCAGCGGCTGGAATTACGCACCAAGTTGCTCAATGCCTTCCGAGCGTGATGCGACGCCTACTCAGTGCGAGCCGGCAAGGGAACCAGCGCTAGAGGAGCGTGCTGCTCAATGCACGCCTGCTGCGAAGGTGGAGGCTTGCTGCCCTGACCTAACCTGAGGCGCCTAAGTGAAATTTTGCTGCTACTTGGAGCGAATCATAATATGATCATCGAGGCATGTATTTGCTAGTCTTCAAATCCTCCTAGTACCGTTAGATATTTAGCCTGAGCGCGGAGTTGGCTTAGGTGAAACCAAGCCGTTGATAAGATGAATACAAATGAGCAGTATCCCAATGTGTGCCTAGCTCCGAGCTACTGACCCGGATTCAATCTGGATCTGCCGCACAATGTGTGTAATTTTTGGCAAAAAATAAGATTCCGAGTTCATGTTGCTAGTGGCTTGTCTACCGCTATTGGAATTAACTAATGCGATCGCCGCGGCCTAGGCATTCTTCGCATCTTAAGGCAGTTTAATGTATTAGTTGAATGGTGCTTGCGGAGCAACGCTTAACAGAGCCCGGTCACTGAGAATACGGGTTCATCAAAGTCATGCTTCCTTAGAGATGCGCCATCAATAGGGATAGACTAGGGAGTTGATAGACACTTATAAATAATCTTCCAGGCAACAGGGTGATCTAATGCTGCAGCATGCAGTATTAGATCATCAAATATGCTGTTTTGGACCTGGAGCGGGGGCGCATGGTGGAGCATTACCTAAGTTGACTCGCTGAACCTTATGTCGGATTGTCTCGGTGATTACCTCAAAGCCATAGGTCGTATTCCGCTGCTGAGGGAGGAAGAAGAGTTGGAGCTAGGCAGAATGATTAGACAATGGCGAGATGATAACAACTTGCCAAGAGCAAAACAGCAAGGTGGACGTCGAGCATTCGAGCGCATGGTGAATGGAAATCTAAGACTAGTCGTCAGCATTGTAAAGCAATATAAGCGTCGCATTCAGGGCAATGCAACCGATATGATGGATCTTATTCAGGCGGGAAACCTCGGGCTCATAAGAGCTGTAGAAAAATATGATCCAGCCAGGGGATATCGATTTTCAACTTATGGCTATTGGTGGATAAAACAAGCCGTAAGTAGGTTTATGCAAGACCATGGCCATGCAATTCGTGTTCCACATTCTTTGACGATGCAGGCATCAAAAGCAACACGCCAAAAAGAAATAAAAAGCTGCTGCCAAGATGCTGAAGGACTGGTAAAGCCGGACACCCTGCAAGATAAAATAGTTGCAAGAGTCAGGCTGCTAAACTTCTATAATAAGATGGTTTCATTAGATCAATGTTTCAGTGGAGGCGAGACCGGAGAGCTGAGCCTAAAAGATCTGATCCCTGGGCCCAACGAAAATGAGATTAACGACGACTATCAATGGATACACCAATATCTTATCCAGCTTTCACATGAAGAATTAGAGGTTTTGATGCACCGTTTTTTTGGTGAAAAGCGAATCTCTCTTCTTGATATCTCAAAATCGATGGGGAAGACCAAGCATCGCATACAGGGAGTGGAACGGCGTGCTCTTAAGAAACTAAGAGCAGTAATCGAACCAGCTGTAAACCCGAAGTGATGCTTGGCAGTATAGAATTGGGTGTTACGATCGCCGATGAAAACGATTAGGAGCGGTTTCTCCGTCAAACATCAGCTTGTTGAGTGATAGACCATCAACTACATGGTCTTTGCTGAGGATGCCCGCAAATTCTCTTTGATCCTTCAATGAATCCTCAAGCAGGAAGGCACAAAGGTTGGAAACTGAACGCCCTTCCTCGTCTGACCTTCTTATTAAAGCTTCGTGGACATGGTAACTCAGGGTAATTGATATTCTACGTGGCTGTCGCTGAAGAATCCGAATCTGATCATTCATTGTACTTTGCCTTTGATTGAAACGTGGTTTTAATGGCCAACTCAGGTACACCCTGGGTCGCCAATAGAATCATATAGGCGCATTCATGGGAGAGAACGCACTATATGGGCCACACGTGATGCCAACGAGATACATGTTGATTTACATATGCTTCACCATGATGTTTAGTGCAGCACTTTGCTGTAATCGTCACAGCAAAAGACAGTGCAGTAATGGGCCAAAGTGAGACCCTTTTTGCTCAGGCTTGGAGAACAGCGAGCGAAATTCAGCTCGCCCTCAGTTGCGATTCCTTCCAAAGCCAGTTCTCTCCAGTACCGTATAGAGCAGGTTAAGGGCAGAGGGTGGGGTCCAACTACCATTCCGCGCCAGTAAGGTCAGCAAGCCATTAAGAGAAGCTAAGATTTGTCGATTTAAATGAAATATGGCTTTGCGCTAAGTACCGCTTTAATATTATACCCCAAGCATTTTTTTTCGATGTGGATAAGATCGCATTTCGCAAGCCACGGCATATTTCTATTACGGTGCCTGAAAATGTCTATAATAAATTAGCTGAGACCAGCGCCCTCGAGGGACGCTCCGTATCCAATCTGGCGGCATATTTGCTAGAAAATATTCTTTTGCTTCAGTCAATCACGGCCGAAAAGGTCGATAAGGTTGACAGGAGAAGTCAAAATCGAAGAAGCTCGGAAATGACAAAGACAGAGTTTACGCCTACGTTCAAGCAGCTCTGAATCTGAGGCACTCATTGTTAGCAGGCTTGCCTCAGTATGGAGAATGATGCACCAAGGCCTACCAAGCTGGTGTTGATCAATAGAAGAGTATCATCGGTAAGCATTCATGCCTTTATAATACAATGCAAGCTCCCGAAACATCTTGATGTTCCGGGAGTAAAAATAAGACAAGAAAAATCCTGCCTAGACCGATTTAGAGCTGTGTCTTTGTGTTATTCGATCTGGATTTGGGTGGCGTTTGGGCTGAGGGCACCATCTTTTTTGGCGATGCTGATAATCAATTCGCCATCTGCGCATTTTGCATGAACAGAATTAAGGTCTGCATCGTCTGGTAGGGAGAATCTACGGCTGAATCCCCCATAGCTTCGTTCCAAACGGTGGAAATGCGGTTTGTTTTCCTCCTGTTCATGTTGTCGCTGGCCCTGGATCACCAATGTATCACCAACAAGTGCGACTGAGATATCATCTTTCTTCATTCCAGGCACATCAGCTTGGAAGCGATAAGTTCCGTCGCTTTCACTTATATCAACTTTTGGAGCCCATTCCCCAAGCGTTAATGGGGAGGCATTACGTAGTACAGGCCAGTTAAATGCCTTGTCTACCATGGCTTCCAACTCGTTCAAAGGTTCCCATTTGATCAGGCTCATTTTGAGACCTCGTATATGATTGACTCCTAAAGAGTAAGCAATAATTAGGCTGTTCCGTCGAAAATAGCCTTATCTGCGGTGTATGTGCAGTAGAGCTGCTTCGTAGGGGCTAGGCTATGGATAGAACCTAGTTTTGCAGAGTCATAATTTTTCACCATCGATGTCAATGCTGTTCAGTGAATCATCCCAAAACCATTTATTGCATCCCCCGCGTGGTGCCTATCTTTCAGTAGATGGTGAATCAAGACCCTTGTTTATGCGAGTAGCTGAAGGACGCTTGATCTTTGCGGCCGCTCATTACTATGGAATTATCTCTATTGGCTGCGAATAGGAAAACCTATGATCTTCGCCAAACATAACATGTAAAAGGTTTTCAATTTGCTCCATATTTTATCTGTATTGGCGTTGACCGAGTCAGTTGATTCAAGAATTTAAGCTTTCAAGTGATTCGGACAGTCATCGTGGCTGTGTACTATGTTGGGACTGGCTAAATCTAAATTTCCAGGATACATGGTATGCACTGGGGCTATCAATTAATTTCTTCCTGGCAATGATATTCATGTGCCACTTTCAGCCCTTGTCTATTTATTCCCTTATATCATCGCCGATTTAGGACTCCTCCTGTTCGCAGCTGGATTGGCTCACTATGGCGTATTTTCTCATTATTTGGCCCAGATGTACTTGAGGGGAATCTCTGCTATCTCTGTCGTGAGCTAATTGCCTTATTCATTAATTTCTCGTTCGGCATCATTTTGCGGCAGATCTGCAGTGATTACTATGCGGAAGCAGACTCTTCTTGGGTAGCGACTAGACAATAGATACTGGCACCTGCCTCACACCCAAAAACTATGAACCATGGCCATCCGAGTAAGAAGGGCTTGGGATCACTCATTAGGGGGCATGGGTGCGCTAGAAGAAGGAAGAAGTCCTGTAGCAGATCGTCCTGCGACTTCTGCTACTTGCAAAGTTGAAGCGACCACACCAGTATCCAATAATGGTGATTGTGCCAAGATAATTCTCAGGGATTCTAGCTTCCAGCGATTAATATATTTACGCCATCAATATCTAGCACAGCATGTGCTAGATGTTATTTGGACAATGGATTTCGAAGGAAGGTTTACTTATATTAGCCCTTCTGTACGTGCTATTCGTGGGTGGAGCCCTAAAGAACTTATGAATATGCCGCTGGATCGGCAGCTAACGCCAGAGTCGCTAAAGACCTTAAGAACACATCTTTTGCGAGCTAGAAATCTAGCTGTCATCGGATGCCCAGTCCGGATAGAAACTCAGATTGAAGAGTACTGTAAGGATGGCAGCACAGTGTGGATGGATATCAAGGCTGCCTATGCCATTGATAGGTTTGGTAAATGTTGCGAGCTTGTGGGTATATCTCGTGATATCACCAAGGAGAAGCAACTGAAAGACGAGCTTCTGCTTGAAGAGCAGCAGCACATTCTGCTAGGTGAGGAAATTCCTCAAGCAACATGGACTATGCTTGTAAATGGAAAAATTAAGTTTGTCAGTCCTTCAATTAAAAAGCTATGCGGTATTGCCCCGGCTGAGTTTACACGGAGAGGATTGGCTCAAATTCATCCACCAGATTCTCTGCAAAGAATACAAGATTATCTAACTAAGATTAATAGATTGAATGGTAAGTGTAATTCTTTGGCGACCTATCGCGGCGAGCTGGAGTATTGGTGTAAGGATGGATCTACTGCCTGGGCTGAGGTCGTTGCCATCCCCATCTTAAACAGAGATGGTCGAATTAAGCACCTTTTGGGTGTTAGCCATGATATTACAAAGCGTAGGATGTATGAAGAGCAACTTCGTCTTTCTATCCAGAATCTTAGTGACTTGGCCCTAAAAGATGGCCTGACAGGCGTATGGAACCGCCGACATCTTGAATCTGTAATAGGTGAGGCTGTTGCCAACTCAGATCGCTATGGCGATATCCTTACACTTGTGCTTTGCGATATAGATTGCTTTAAGTCTATAAATGATTGCCATGGTCATTTGGTTGGAGATCAGGTATTGATGGAATTTGCCCAGCGAATTTCTTCCTGTCTGCGAGATGGTGATAGCTTTGGTCGTTGGGGTGGCGAAGAGTTCTTGGTCTTGCTTCCCCGCGGCGATTACCGTGGTGCAAGTATTCTTGCAGAGAAGCTTCGCCGTTGCATAGCTGATGACCAATTCTCGGGCGCTGGCAAAGTTACTGCAAGCTTTGGAGTGGCTCAGCGGTATTTGAATGAATCTGCGCTTGAATGGTTTAGACGAGTGGATGAACAATTGTATAATGCTAAGCGTTCAGGTCGTAATTGTGTAATGGCTGCACCAACATTCGCTAACCATTGATCTCAACTTGCTTTTTGTCTAATTCATCATTAGTCATTCTATGCCCCTCTCTGTTGCTGCCTGGTCACTGTGAAATATGCTGTGAACTTGCTGCAGACGCATTGACTGTATTAAAATGACAATAATGAATATTGGGTTTCCCTTGGCTTAAAATGCTTCGTTGCTATGCACTTTAGAACCCTTTTCTTGAAGTGCTCATAGTACCAGAGTCGTTGACCCGGCTTAACTTAATTGGCTCACCAGCCGCCAATGTAAATTTGACCGATTGGAAGAAGCCACTGCTTTGCGATTGGGAAGTTTTTGCTAGTCCAAGGTATTGTTCAGCTTGGATGTCGTCTGTCGCGCAGTGCTCTTTTAAAACTGCTATCGGTGTAAGGTTGTTGCATCAAGAGTTGCTACCGACCATGGTCTCAGCATGTGGTGGCCTCAAGCCGTGAGGCCTAGCTGGCCTGCCTCTCTCAAAGAGGCAGGTATGCTGGATGAGCTTTAGGTCCCCGCCCGCTATTACCCCAAATTGCTCCTGCGTCGTTTGAACCACCGGGTAAAGCAAGTTGTCGGCTGAGAGGCAAGCGGCTTCATATCTCGCGGCACTCGATCCAGAGCGTGTTCGGCCTTAACACAAACGCAGACTGGAGTGGCGGATCAGCGTTCGGCGCTTAGCCATGGTTCAGCAGTGCTCGGTGAGCGTTGCAGTATGACTGGATACTAAGCCACAGATAGTTAAAGCAGTGTTTTGGCGGCAATTAAAACTGGTAAAAATAATTCAGCTATAGGGCCAAACAAGCTTCATGTCTTCGATCAATCAAAAGTGTAACTTCAGCTAGTGCTACAGAGATATCTTCTTTTTGCTCCTTGCGCCTCAATGGTTGAGCAATCATCGCCATTTCTTTGGCTTGTATTCGTTATGGCCACTAATTCTCTCTCCTCTTAGCTCGAAGCATTTTTTTATTTTGATTTATCATGCCATCTATTGTTGTCTGTTTCTAAGTTTTTGGATAGATCTTTTTTAAATAAATCCATTCCTGCGCTTTTCAGCTCTTTGGCTCACTAGGGCTAGATGTTTCTGCTTGATGTTGGTTATGGACGCTCATGTCTACAGTGTTTCTCTTCGTTTTGCTTGATGGCTTGCCATCTGATTATTGATTGTGGTGTAGAAAAAGCTATTTGTAAGCATGCTGCAGACTGATGTTTATCAGCGGCATCAGGCTGTAAAGTTACTGAATTATTGGCTAATCATTAATAGCTCGCTTTTAATGTAGTTGTTCTAATGCAATACCTGTACATGGCGCTTACACATCAGCAGTCTCGGCAGCTTGCCTGTTTCAAGCAATTTTTTATAAATGATCAGCCAGCTAATAACTGCGCTGCGAGTTTGGATGATCAGCAGTCATTGGATGACTCCATTCAGTCAATTCGAACAAGTCACTCTTCTGGTTCTGCTCGCCAATTTGCTTTGCTGCGTCTGTCTGATTCTCTTGATGATGCTTTCGTTATTGTAGATACAATGATTCAATCTGCTGAAAACCCTTTTCAGCGTAACCAGTTGGCTCATCTTGCTCGCTGCCTCTTTAAGGCAATAGATGCATCTAGTGTCCTAGGCTAGGAAATGTTGAGCAGGCTTTGTTTGTGGTAGATCAACCCCAAATTATACTTAAGACAATTCTTTTGCTATGTTTATGCCTGGGTACTCGCTGCCGAGGTGAGAGTGTATTGTGAGTCCATTGTTATGTAAGATTTCGTTTATTCTCCGAGGGGCTTTTGTGTTGTGATTTTACTTGGTTTGCTTCAGGTTCATTTCTAGTTCAAGTGGCTTGTATTGGTCCGTTTTAGCTAATGTATAAAGCCTCATTGTCGCAGGTACCGCCTGGATTTAGTTTTTTAAGTTTGTCATGGCTGGCAGTGCGCTCAATGCAGATCTCGATCATTTATTGAATCTGCTTGTGTCATCAGCGGCATTTTCATCAAGAACCTTCTCGTCCTTCTTTAGGTTTTACCTTGTGTGAATGGCCTTCTTTTTGCCTTCTTTTGGTTCAACTTAACTATGGCACTATTCCTCGGCTTGGCTTAACCGATTGCTACAAAATGGCTTCCTCAGTGTCCCTCAAGTGCTAAATTCAACCTTAGTAGCTATTGAGAAGCCGGTTTCCCATTCCGTCAACTTTTTTGCAGTCTGTATAAACTTGTTTGATTTCCTTGTCGACACTTTCGGGGGGATGTATTGCGCCCTACTTGGCTGATTGTTGGAGAAGCTTGGCTAGTTATTGTGGCGAGATAGGTATGTCAAAAATCCCTGTAATGCTATATCAGTTTAATGCTGTATGCGGCTGCAGAGTGCGATGCTGGGCTGGTATGAATGCTTATTCGATTTTATTGTAGAGCTGTGTCTAGGAGTATGTATATTCATGCTTTCTTCTTTTCTGTCCGCTATTGTGGCTTAAGTTATTGTACTGCCGCGATTGGCGGCATTCCGCTGCTGCGGCTCGACTGCTACCACCGCCGATCAAGCCTCCCCCTCTAGGTTGCTGGTGAGGCGTCCATTGATATAAAAGGCACCGACCTGGAAGCAGGTGCAATTAATGGGTAGAGTCCAAAGGCCTGCCCAGAGTGTTTTCACCCCCTTATGGAGCCTCTGACAACTCTGGTTCAGCCTCGATTTAGAGATGCCGCGGGTTTAATCTTCAATAGACTGCCCACTATTAGAATCTGGCCTAAGATGCTTCTCGTTCCCACTTTGACCAGTGCTAGATATTTGACTTGCAGCAATGTTGTTCCTATCGACGCGGAATATTCACCGGGTCTTAAATCGCCTTCCCTTCCATTCAACATGCCCCCGCTCGAGCTTGAAGATCGCGACGATGAACACCCCTAGAAAGAAAAGCACCGGGATCGGAAAGATCAGGTTGATCCAATGGAAGCGTCCTACCCGGCGGCTGAGCAGCAGCAACTGCACGGCAAAGGCTCCATAGATCAAAGCATTTGGGCCGATCGCGTGGGTCCCCACCAGTGGCCAGCCCAGCAAGGCGGCAGGCAGGCACCAGGCGGCCCAGAAGAGACCAGACAGCCACAGCAGCACCGCCAGCATCCAGGGCCAGCGCACTTCTCCGGCGGCCGTTGCAAAGTTCTTATCGAAGCCGTCCACCATGTCGGCCAAACCGCCCGGATACATGCGATAAGCGATTGAATCGCTGCCGAGCCAGGCGCTCACGGGCAGGCCCAGCTGCTCGTAGCGATGGGCTAGGAACCAATCCTCCACCACTTTGTCAGCCACTGCCTCATGGCCTCCGACCCGCTGATAGTCGGCCCGGCTGCTCACCATCGCCGGACCGAAGGCGACCCCACAGCTCGGCCCCAGCCTTACCGCCATTAGCCCCACCAGGCTGAAAAGCAGAGAGAGCTGTTCGTAAGGCTTCTCGGTGCGGTGATATGGCTGTACCGACAGCAGCCCTCCTCGCTGCTCGTGTTGGGCGAGCAACCGCTGCAGGAACTGCGGGGCAGGCTCGGTGTCGGCGTCGAGAAAAACCAAAATATCCCCCCGGCTGGCCTGCACACCGTGGTGCAGAGCCCAGGTCTTTCCGCACCACCCTTCGGGAAGAGGAGGTGGCTGAATCACCTTGATCGCAAGCGTGCCAGCGCTCTGGCGGGCGACGGCGGCGGTGCCGTCGCTGGAGTCATCGTCGACCACGATCACTTCATCGGGTCTGAGGATTTGGCAGCTAAGAGCCGCCAGCAGATTTGGCAGGGTCGCTGCCTCGTTACGGGCAGGTATCAGCACAGATACAGTCAGCTCCTGCAACGATGCGCTCGCAGGGAGGGACGGCAGGCTCAAGGCCAGAATCCAGCCCAACAGCCAGCGCACTAGCAGCGACACCTCCAGCCAGCCAATTAACACCCGGTGACCTGATGAGGTTTTTCAGGTTAGGGAGAGGGGCTGGAACAAACCACCATTACCTGTCCCGTGTCAATCAGGTTGATGGTTGTCCAGTACCACTTTGTCGCTGGGCGCCCCACCTCGAGGCCCAACTCAACCATTAATTGCCCTCCTCCTGATGAACCGGTAATGCTGGTGGTT
Organism: Cyanobium sp. T1G-Tous; assembly: GCF_024345455.1. Taxonomy (NCBI): domain Bacteria; kingdom Bacillati; phylum Cyanobacteriota; class Cyanophyceae; order Synechococcales; family Prochlorococcaceae; genus Cyanobium; species Cyanobium sp. T1G-Tous. Next base: position 47,174 of record NZ_JAGQBD010000002.1, on the reverse strand, counting down.
GGTAGATCTCTCCAGACTGCGGATCCGATCGGTTTTGTTTAAAATAAGATGGCGGAAACCAAATCAGCTACTACCGATGGATGGAAAATTATTTGTTGGCGGCTTGCTTTTGATTTTTTTATTCTTGTATGTAGGAGTTTATCTGTTGACCAGAGGCCTTGCCCCACCCGTCTAAATCTGCTATTCGCCATGTTCTTAATTGGCTTCTGTCGTTGAGCTTGCTCAGCGATCGATTCTATTTATTAGGTGTGTCTCGCGGTGGGCAGAATTTAGCAGCTCTGCGCGAACTTCAGCATGAGCTAAAAGGTTTGCTTAGCTCTGCGGCGTTGCTGCCCGGCAAACAGCGCTGCACCCGTGGCAAGGAACACCAAGGCTTGCAGCAGTAGCAGAATGATCCCCAGTGCTGAGAAGGCAGTGATCCGGATCTTGGCCTTGATCAACTGGGTGAGCAGCAATGCGATCGTGGCCTTTAATCCGAGAATCTGGTTTGTACTAAACACATAAAAGGGGTTTAAAAGCATGGCGGATCTGCTGATGCTCCCATCCTGCAGACCTTAGTGGCTATTTGTGGCCTGGTGCTGCACAGGTTGGTACACCCGGTGCGCTTCCGGCCTTGCCTGGAGGGGCGTGCAGCTCCACGTGCTCTTGCTCGTTGGCATCGTTGCGGGCCACGATTGCAATGGCCTCCTCATTGGCGCTGAGGTTCACCGGCATGTGGTCTACGCCCGCTGGGATGAATATGAAGTCGCCGGTTTGGTTGACCACCGACCTCTCCAGGCACGGCCCGTAGAAGGTTTTAACGCGGCCTTCCAGCAAAAATATCGCCGATTCTGATCCCACATGGCGATGCGCATCTGCCTGCCCACCAGGGGGAATCACCACCCTGTTCATCGATAGGCCGCGGGCACCGCTGTTGGCGCCGGAAATACCCACAAACTGTTTTAGTTTCTGCTTGCTGCTGCTGCTTGTCAGCGGCCGCACGGTGACGATCTCGTCCGCCGCTTTGTGAGGCTTCCCGTTGGGGGCAGAAGCCGCTGGCACCGTGATGGGGCTGCCCTTCGGTGCCACGTAAACCACCACGATCACCGCTGGCTCAGGACCCAGGCTGACGCCCCGGTGCACTTTGTTCACCATTTCGATTAGGGCTTGGCCCGCTTGCAGCGATTTGCTGGCGCCGTCGTCGCTTTCGACTCGCAAGTTTCCCTGCAGCAACACGCCGGCATTGATCACCGGATGGAGATGGCGGGGCAGGGTTACCCCGGCAGGCACCGTGATGCGGAGCACGGTTACTTCGGCTTGGATATCGTTGAGCTTGGGTAGTAGATCCCCATTCCAGGAGCGATCGCTGCGGATTAAAGTTTCTACCTTCACGCCCAGGGCAGCAGCGCTATGGCCGTCATCGGCACGCGCATTTCCCATGCCCGTGCAAGTTGCCCAAGCCGCCAAGAACACCAGGGGCAGCAGCCCCAGCCTGGATTGTCTCTTCAAGGGTGCCGAAGTAGCTGGTCTGAATCCTCGGCCCTATTCAGCCTCAGATGTGAAGCTGCCTTCATGAAGTCTGATTTCCGCGGATGAAGAGCCATTGCGGCGGTGGTGTGGATAGTTGCCCTTTTGGCTTGGCCGAGAGATCGTGTGGACATCGGGATTCGGAGGCTCCACTGATGGAAGACACCCCCCCTGAGCATTTGCCAGGAGCGCGCTGACGATCCGGCCCCTGCTCCAACACTCTCGACGGATCTCTGACGTCTCTTGGCTGAAAAGCCTCCACCGCACCGCCCTAGGTGCCCCGGATTAATCGAGACGTCCCCCTAGTCACCTGGCCCCAGGTGCTTGCGTCAGCAGCTCCGCAGTACAACTGAAGACACCCGGATCTCACGATCTGATTGCTAACTAACTTGCGCCCAGCCGTGCCCCACCCCTCTGGGCAGGCACCACAGCTGGGTCAACAGAAGCCCGGGGCTCGCGCTCCGGGCTTCCTAGCTTTTATGCCGCTGGGGAAGAAGGCCATGCCTGCGCCACCAGAGACTCACCAGCAGTCGATTGAGCGCCGGGCCCAAGAGCTGCTGGCCCAGGTCAGCCTTGCCGAGAAGCTGGCTCTTCTGGAGGGCGATACCGACTTTTGGCCAGGCATGGTCGATATCGCTAGCCGTGATGCTTCCCACGTCCATCCCTGGCCGGCGGGGGCGCTGCCGCGCCTGGGGCTAGCCGGTCTGCAGTTTGTTGATGGCCCGCGGGGGGTGGTGCTCAAGGGTGGGGCGACTACCTTCCCGCCGCCGATTGCCCGCGGTGCCTGCTGGGACGTGGATTTGGAGGAGCGGATCGGCGAGGCTATGGCCCGCGAGGCCCGCAGTTTTGGGGCCAACTGGCTTGCGGCGGTGTGCGTCAACCTGCTCCGCCACCCAGGCTGGGGCCGGGCCCAGGAGACCTACGGCGAAGATCCGGTGCTGCTCGGCGCCCTAGGGGCGGCGATGACCCGAGGCATCCAGCGCCACGCCGTGGCCTGCGTCAAGCATTTCGCCCTCAACTCGATTGACAGCTCCCGCTTCCTGGTGGACGTGCAGGTGAGTGAGCGGGTGCTGCACGAGCTCTACCTGCCCCACTTTCGCGCCTGCGTGGAGGCCGGGGCGGGCTCGGTTATGAGCGCCTACAACCAGGTGAATGGCGAGTGGTGCGGTCAGCACCCCGCGCTGCTCAACGAAATCCTCAAGCTGCGCTGGGGATTCAGGGGATTCGTGGTCACTGACTTCATCTTCGGGGTGCGCGATGGCGTGGCGGCGCTGCGGGCCGGCCAGGACCTGGAAATGCCCTTCCGCATGATCTTTGCCGGTTGCCTGGCGGCTGCCGTTGCTGATGGTCGGCTGCCCCAGCAGCGCTTGGATGACGCCGTGCTGCGCCATCTTCGGGCGCAGCTTGCCGTGCCCCCGGGTTCCTATCCCACCAGCCTGCGCGGCTGCGCCGAGCACCGGGCCCTGGCCCGGGAGGCTGCCACCAAGTCGATCGTGCTGCTCCAAAACGAATCTGCAGCTTCAGGCCCGTCCGCCCCCCCCCTGTTGCCCCTGGATCCGACCCGCTCGCTGGCGGTGATCGGCAGCCTGGCCGCTGTCGCCAACCTGGGCGATCGCGGCTCTTCCGACACCCGGCCAGAGCCCGGCGTGGTGGTCACGCCCTTGCAGGGGCTGCAGGCAGGGGCTGCACCGGGGGCTGTGCGTTATGCCAGCGGTGAGCGCCTGGCTGAGGCCACTGCCCTGGCCGCCAGCTGTGACGCGGCCCTGCTGGTACTGGGCCTCGACTGGCGCCTGGAGGGGGAGCACATTCATCCCGGCGACATCGCGCCGATCCTGCGCCAGATACCGCCCCCCCATCACCTGCTGGGGCGCTGGTGGCCGCCGGTGGCTCGGGCCATTGCCGCCATCACCAGCTACGGCTCGGCGCGTCAGGGGGGCGATTTCGCCGCCGGAGACCGCACCAACCTGGAGCTGCCCGCTGAGCAGGTGGCCTTGATCGAGGCCGTGCGGGCGGCAAACCCCCGCACAGTGGTGGTGTTGATGGGAGGTGGGGCAATCTTGATCGAGGCCTGGCGCCGTGCTGTGCCGGCGATCCTGCTGCTCTGGTACCCGGGGGAGCGGGGCGGTGAGTCCTTGGCCGACGTGGTGTTCGGCCAGGTGTCGCCCAGTGGCCGCCTGCCCTTCGCCATTCCCACCAGCGCCGACCACCTGCCTGATTTCGAGCCCCGGGCTCCCCAAGTGCGCTACGACCTCTGGCACGGCTACCGCCGCTTGCAGCGAGACGGCAATCCGGCTGCCTTCCCCTTCGGCTTTGGGCTATCCTACTCAGAGCTGCGCCTCAGCCAGGCGGAGGCCGAGCTGCAGCCAAATCAAATTCGGCTGGCCGTAACTGCCCAAAATGCCGGCCTGCTGGCCAGTGAGGTTGTGGTGCAGGTGTACGCCGAACCGCCTGGGGTAGTGCTGGAGCGGCCTGAGCGCAGCCTGGTGGGCTTCGCTAGGGCGGCGCTGCAGCCAGGCGCCTGCCGGCGGCTTCAGCTGCTGATTCCGCTGCGTCAATTGGCCTATTTCGATGAAGTATCGAGCCACTTTTGGCTGGAGGCTGGCTGCCATCGCTTGCGGGTTGGCCAACACAGTGAAGATGGGGGGGTGCTGCTGGAGATCAATTGCGAGGCAAAGGATTTGGGCCCCTGATCAGCCTTTGCCCAACAGGCGCTGCAGCCGCAGGCGGTTATAGCGCTGCACCCATAGGCAGGGCAGATTGAAGGCGGTAGCAAAGGCGAGGTTGATCAGCACCCCCGCCGGCGGTAGCCACAGGGGCGTGATGGTCCAGAAAAGCCACAGGGCCAGATGCACCAGCTCGGCTCGGCGAGTTTCCAGCACCAGCCGCTCCAGCTTGCGGCGCTCGCGGCTCACCAGGCTTGCCTTGGCGATCCCATTGGGCAGGGCGTGACCGGCATCGGGTAGCCAGGGCTTCCAGCGGCGGATCGCCAGCCGCTTTTCAAAGCCCTGTTGCTGTTCGCGCCAGGGCCGCCGCATAAACCAGTGCTCCCGCTCCAACCAAGCGGCTGGCAGCCTGTTGGCCAGGGAGCCCACCAGCAGGCTCCAGAGCAGCCAGCCCAGGGCGCTGGAGGAGGCTGTCATCAGCGGAGAAAGGTTTGTCATCAGGGCCGCAGCAGTTCCTGGGCCAGTAAGTGCACCGATTTGGGAGCGCGCAGCAGCTGGGGATGGGCCCACACCGGCAGCATCTGGGTGCGGCCCAAAGGCAGCACGGCCCGCCAGCCGGGCAGCACGGCTAGGTCGATGGCCGAATAAAAGCTGCAGCAGTCGATCCCGGCCAGGGCTTCGAGGTTGCCGTTGAGTTTGGTGAGCAGGGGGCTGCCCGATTTGAGGTCGGCGATTCCCGCCAGCAGGCGGCCCGGCCAGGGTTGGGCGGTGAGGGTGCCTTGCTGGGGACTCCCCACGCTGATGAAGCGCCTGGTGCGTCGTTGGCCGCCCAGCAGCTGGATCCAGGTGCGGGCGATTACGCCGCCGATCGAAAAGCCCAGCAGATCAATGGGTTGCTCCAGCCCGAAGGCCGCTTCGATATGACAACCGAGTAGTTCGGCCGCCTCGGGGACGGGGGTGAGGCCAAACCGCAGCGGTAGCTCGGGGATTAACAGCGGTTGGCGCTTGTCCCCCAGGCAGCGCTTAAGCGCATTGAAAACCGCGGGGCTGTCGAGCAGCCCGTGCACCAGCACCAGCGGGGTTGCATCGGCGATGGGACCACCATCCGATTCACTTACTCAATCTGACCTTTCCACCACGGTGCTGCGGCCTAGCAGCAGATCCCGCGCCCCATTTACCCGTTGCATCGTGTCGTGACTGCCACCGCGGTCTGGGTGGTGTTCGGCGGCGGCGCTCTTCCAAGCCCGGTTGACGTCGTCGGCGCCGATGCGCCCGGCCAGGGGCAGGTGCAATCGCTGACGCGCCACGATCGCATCAAGATCGGGATGCTTACCCAAAGGGCCCCAGTCCGCTTTGCTCAGCGCGGGGCTGCGCTTTTTGCCTCCTTTGCGTCGTGCCTTGCTTTGGCCCGATCCACCGAATCCCCGCTGGGACTGGCTTGTCTCTTCTGCCGGCGCGGCGGCGGCCCGCGGCGATCGGGTCGCCACCAGACCGGTCAAATTGGCTTGCATGGTCTGGGGCATCAGCTCTGCCGCGATATATCCACTGTCCTTCATGGCCGGCTAGCCCCGTAGTGGCCTAGGCGACGCTCATCGCTGGCTAGGGGCGAGATAACGCTCGTAAAAAAGGCCAGATTCAATCGGCGTTTCAAAGGCCAGTCCGAGAAAAAAGGTGATGCCCTCCTGGGTGCGCCAAGCCAGCCGGGCTTCCATACGGTGGTCGAGACGTTCGTAGTGATCAAAAATTGTCAGCGTGAAGCTGTCGCCCGTGAGGCTTTCGATGGTGCTCTGGGTGAAAACGCACACTCCGCCTTCCCCCAAATCCCAGACCTTGATAATGCAGCGCACCCCGTCGCTGCCCACTAGCTCCCCTTGGAGAGCGCCACTTCCAAGGGGGGCAGGACGGCGGACGTAGGCCCGGCGGGGAGTGCCACGACGGTCCGAACCCTTGCTGGCATCCCGGCGTGCTGCTCGTCGATCGCTTTCGCCGCGGCGGTCCCGGCCCGGTGCTCGGAAGGGAGGTTGGCTGTCATTGACCATTGGTCTGCGCCACCTGGCTTTGAGAAATAGCCATCTTTATCCTCGCAAGTGGTGTTGCTGAAGGGGTGTCGCCTCAGCCAGCCGCCCCGACTTGTTGATTAGTTTGCCGAGATGCGCATTGCTGTTGCGATTTTGCTGGTCAGCGGCTTGCTGGCGGGGTGCTCCGGGGAGCGACCCACTTGGAAGGCTGCCAATGCCCTGGTGGTTGACTGCACAACAGACAAGCAGCGCAGTTTTCACGTGCATCTTGCCGCTGACAGCCGCAACGCCACCGTGCTCAACGAGTTCAAAGACTCTGGAGACCACCTCAACGACATGCGCGATGCCAGGCGTTCAGCAGGGACCTACCAGCTAGCGGGTGACCGCATTCAGATAGATCTTTTTCTCAAGGACGGTGCATTTGGTGAGGCACAAGGGGAATTGGTGAAGCTTTTTATTGACCAACCCTCGATGGACTTCCAGCTGATTGCCCTGTCACCCGGGGGTGGACGATCCCAGCAGGCCAGGCTGCTGGCCCTAGGCCGTTGCGTCACCAGCCCCTACTCAGGCCTGGACGCCCACCAGCTCCACCCCAGTTCAGACAAGTTCACAACCAAAGCTTTGGCTGAGCAGCGGGCCCAGGCGCTCGGCTGTGAGGGCGCCCATGCCATGGGCTCGATCTGGATGCCTTGCGCTTCTGGAGCGTCTTATGACAAGGCCGCAGGCACTGCGGCCCACCCAGTGTCAGATGGGTCTAAAATTAAGAAGAGGTGAGGCGCGCTTGGCGCGATCGGTCTGCTCTGGCCTGCGTTGTGGGGGTTTTATGAGATCGGTGACCAGATTTCGCCTGCGAAACAGGCCTCTGGCTGTGTTCTTCAACCTCCGCGAGGGTCAGCGTTGGCCAGTGGAGCTCCCCATGGAGGGTTGGTTGCAGTGGGAGGGAAGGGTGCTGCCTGTCATTCCCGTTGATATAGCCAACTTCAGTGCCGGTGGCGTGGCGATATGGGTTGACCCAAAGCTCGATATATGCCCCGGCGGCCATGGCGTCTTAATTACCCAGGCCCATGGCCGTGGCTGTGGCTACCGGCCGGTCAAGGGCTGCTGGCAGGTCAAGGGTGCCAAACGTTCTTTAGTGGGCCTTGCCTTCGAGCGCTGAGGCTGGCTTTCAGTCTTCAATCAGTCGCCGAATCCGGCTGGATTGGGACCCGGCCACGACCCCCTGGCCATCGGGGCTAAGACTGGTTTTAGGCAGCCGGCGACTCGGTTTTACCTCTTTCACCCGTACGGCGTAAACGTGTAGGCCGATGGCCACCCCAAGCAGCAGCAGCAGGCTGAAAGCTGTGCGATGGCTGCCGTCGCGGCTCGGCATCGGTGGAGGTGCTGGATTGCTGATGACCCCAGTCTCTCAGGAGCAAGAGATGTGAAGACCTCCCCGATCCCAATCCAGGGCCAGCCAGCGCTCCTAGGATTTGCTTAAGAATTGAACGGCAAAAAAAGTCGATGCGTGTGCCATCCCTGCTAGCTCTGGCGGCCCTTGTGGGCTTTGTGATCGTGGAGTTAGTGCTCTGACCGGCAGCCATGAACACCGCTTTAAACGCTAAGGGCTTCTAGGGTCCGCTTTTACTGCGCCCCTGACCTGTGCAGGCACCCATGCTCCATTCCCTAGCCTTTCTGCTGTCCAGGGGCCAGGAATTGCCCGAAGAGGGCGTTGATTGGCAGGCTTTGGTTGCGGCCCAAGGCCAACAAGGTCCCGATCGCGGCCGGGGTCTGAGGCTGTTTCGGATGCCAGATCAATGGCAGGGCAGCCTCGATGAGCTGATAGCTAGTGGCTGCGCCACCATCGCCGGCGAAGATCCCCTCGGCTCAGCGCCAGAGCGACGTTCCCTGATCTGCGATGCCGTGGTGACTCACTTTGACGTGCCCTCCCTGTGGATCGGCGTCTACGCCGTTAGGGGCCCCGCCGACGGCTCCTGGCTGCAAGTGCAGGAGGTGGAGCTGCTTGATCGCTTCCCCCTGGCTGAGGCAGCCAATGAAACCTGCTGGTTTTATCCCACTGATAACGGCTCCTACCTGTGTTGGGAAAATCAGACTGGCCTGACCCTGGCGCCGGGATGGTTGCCAGAGCAGGGGGGGCAGGAGCTTCCGATCGCCTATGACCGCGGCGAGGTGCATGTGCTCTGGTCTCTGATGGCCGATGACCAGGCGCTTACCTGTGTGGGCCTCACCTATCAGCGCCGGCGTATCGAGTGGCCGTTGCTTGAGCGCAGCCCAGAACCCAGCGCCACCTGGACCAGCTTTGAGGTCGACACGATGGCTGACCCCAGCTATCTAGAACGCGCCCGCATCAGCGTTTTTCCCCAGTGAGCGGGCGCAGCCTGGCTCAACGCACGAACAGCATCTCCTGGTAGGTGGGTAGGGGCCAGAGGTTGTCGTCGACCAAGGCCTCCAGGCCGTCAACCACCACGCGAAGGTCGCCCATCAACGGCACCAGGGTGTCGGCGCAGTAGCGCATATGGGCTTCGGTGCCGTGGGGGGGATTGTCGATGGCGCTTTGCAGCTGGCCGCTGATGTTCATCAACGACTGGCATAGTCCAGCCACCTCCTTTGGGGTTTCCGGCGATACCTGGATGCCTAGGGAACTCTGCAGTTGCAGGGACTCAGCTAGTTCGCCGAGGTAGCGGATCGCCGCCGGGTACACCTGGGTGCGGGCGATCTGGACGGCCAGCTTGGCTTCCACATCGATCGCCAGGATGTACTGCTCGGCGTAAACCTCAAAGCGGCTCTGCAGCTCCACGGCCGAGAGCACGCCGGTGCGCTCGAACAGCTCGCGCATTGATTGGCGCTCCAACACCGGCAGGGCATCGGCGGTGGTGCGCAGGTTTTCCAGGCCCCGCTCCTCCACGGCCATGCGGTGCCACTCATCGGAGTAGCCGTTGCCGCCAAACACGACGGCGCCATGCTGTTCGATCAGGGTCTTGAGGACGGCCAGAGCCCCTTCTTCCAGGCCGTAGCCACTGGCCAGCTTGGCCTCCAGCTCGCTGGAGATCCAGTCGAGGGAATCGGCCAGGATGGTGTTCAGGGCCACAAGCGGGCCAGCCACCGATTGGTTGGAGCCGACGGCGCGAAACTCGAAGCGGTTGCCAGTGAAGGCGAACGGCGAGGTGCGGTTGCGATCGCCGGCGTCCTTGTCGAATTCCGGCAGGGTGTCCACGCCGAAGTCCATCACGCCGCCGAGGGCCGAGCCGGAGAGCCGGCCCTCGCGGATTTGGTTGAAGACATCCTCCAGCTGGCTGCCCAGATACACCGAGATGATTGCCGGGGGCGCTTCGTTGGCGCCGAGGCGGTGGTCGTTGCTGGCGGTGGCGATCACGGCCCGCAGCAGGGGGCCATACATGTGCACGCCGCGGATCACCGCTCCGCAGAACATCAGAAACTGCAGGTTTTCATGGGGCGTCTTGCCTGGATCGAGCAGGTTCCCCTGGGTGGCGTTGCCGATCGACCAGTTGACGTGCTTACCAGAGCCGTTGATGCCGGCGAAGGGCTTCTCGTGCAGCAGGCAGGCCAGACCATGCTTCTTCGCCGTGCTGCGCAGAAGGGTCATGGTGAGCTGCTGGTGGTCGGTGGCCACGTTGGCGGCCTCGAAGAAAGGCGCAATCTCAAACTGGGATGGGGCCACCTCGTTGTGGCGGGTTTTGGCCGGAATCCCCAGGCGGTACATCTGCCGCTCCACCTCCTGCATGAACACCTGCACCCGCTCCGGGATGGCGCCGAAGTAGTGGTCATCAAACTGTTGGCCCTTGGCCGAGGGCCGACCAAACAGGGTGCGACCGGCCAGCAGCAGGTCTGGTCGCAGGGGCACGTAGGCGCTGTCGATCAGGAAGTACTCCTGCTCGGCGCCGCAGCTGGAGTTGACCGGGGCAATGGTGGTTTCCCCCAGCAGGCTGAGCAGCCTGTGGGCCTGCTTATTTACCGCTGCGATCGAGCGCAGCAGGGGGGTTTTTTTGTCGAGGGCCTCGCCGGTCCAGGAGACGAAGACGGTGGGGATGCAGAGGGTGACGCCGTTGGGCGTCTCCATCAGCCAGGCGGGGCTGGTGATGTCCCAGGCGGTATAACCGCGGGCTTCAAAGGTGGAGCGGATACCGCCATTGGGAAAGGAGGAGCCGTCGGGCTCGCCCTGCACCAGCACCTTGCCGGTGAATTCGGTGAAGACCGTGCCGTCGCCCTGGGGTGAGATGAAGCCGTCGTGCTTCTCGGCAGTGGAGTTGGTGAGAGGATAAAAAACGTGGGAGTAATACAGGGCACCTCGGGCGGTGGCCCATTCCTTCATCGCCTGGGCTACCACGTTGGCTACCGACACATCGAGCTTGCTGCCCTCCTTGATGGTGCGCTGCACCGATTTGAAGATCTCCTTCGGCAGCGCCGCCTTCATCTTGTCGAGGGTGAATACGTCGCTAGCCCAGAGCTCATCGAGGGGCTGAATCGGAGCTGTTGGGGCGGCGGGGCGGCTGAGAATCTTGTCGAGGGCTTGAAGGCGTGGTTGGGAGGGCATGGGGAGTTCGCCACTGAACGTCAATCCACCTACCCAAAGCTGTTCCTCCCTCCAATCTTTGCTGCGGTTGATACCAGCGGCGCGATTGGCCCCGGCTTGGCGTGTGCGGTAACCGTGACCACGCTCCTGCGAATTTGAGGTGCCAGCCCCAGACTTTCACTTTGTAGGGAGTCAGGTATGGCCTCAGCTGATAGCCAGGCTCTGAAGGAGTCGATGCAAAGGCATCTCTTCTTCAGTCAGGCCAAGTCCAGCTCCCTGGCCACCAGCCACGACCACTACCGCTGCCTGGCTTTAGCGGTGCGTGATCGCCTGCTCAAAAACTGGGTCGACACCGCCGACACCTACACCCGCGAGCATGTCCGCACGGCCACCTACCTGTCGGCGGAATATTTACTGGGCCCGCACCTGGAAAACAACCTGGTGAATCTGGGCTTGGTGGAGGCAGCCCGGGAGGCCTGCACCAGCTTGGGCTTGAGCCTCGAGGAGCTGATCGCCGAGGAGCCCGAACCCGGTCTTGGTAATGGTGGCTTAGGTCGACTGGCCGCCTGCTTCCAGGAGTCGATGGCGACGCTGGAGCTGCCAGCGATCGGTTACGGCATCCGCTACGAATTCGGCATCTTCCGCCAGCAGATCACCCCCCACGGCCAGGTGGAGAGCACCGATCCCTGGCTGGCCCATGGCAATCCCTGGGAGGTGATCCGGCCGGAGTGGAGCTATCCGGTGCAGATCGGTGAACACACCGTGATCGGCGTCGCCTACGACACCCCGATCCTGGGCTACGGCGTAAACACAGCGAACACCCTGCGGCTCTGGTCGGCGGTGGCTCCTGAGGCCTTCGATTTCGCTTCCTTCAACGCCGGCGACTACACCAGGGCCGTGCTGCGCAAGATGCAGGCGGAGACCCTCTCGAAGGTGCTTTACCCCAACGACGAGCTGGACCAGGGCAAGCGGCTGCGCCTCTCCCAGCAGATCTTCTTCGTTAGCTGCTCCCTGCAGGACATGTTCCGCATCCTGCGGGGCCAGGGTCTGGAGGTGACCGACTTCCACCGCAAGTTTGCGCTGCAGCTAAACGACACCCATCCAGCTATCGCCGTGGCTGAGTTGATGCGGCTGCTGATGGATGAGCACGGCATCGATTGGGATACCGCTTGGTCGATCACCACCGCCAGCATCAGCTACACCAATCACACCCTGCTGCCTGAGGCCCTTGAAACCTGGGGCGTGGAGCTGTTTGAGCAGTTGCTGCCCCGCCAGCTGGAGATCATCTACGAGATCAACACCCGCTTCCTGCGCATGGCCCGGATTCGCTATCCCGGCGATTCCCAAATCCTGCAGCGCATTTCCCTGATTGAGGAGGGCCCGCAGCGCCGGGTGCGCATGGCCCACTTGGCTGTGGTGGGCAGCCACCACGTCAACGGCGTGGCCGAGCTGCACAGCACCCTGCTGAAGCAGCACCTGTTTGCTGATCTGGCCCGGATCTGGCCGGAGCGCTTCACCAATGTCACCAACGGCGTCACACCGCGGCGCTGGCTTGCGGTGGCCAACCCACCGCTGGCGGCCCTGCTCGATGAGGCGATCGGCGATCGCTGGCGCACCCACCTCGAGGAGCTGCAAGGGCTTGCCGCCTTTGCCGACGACCCTGCGTTCCTGGAGCGCTGGCAGGCGGTGCGGGATCTCGGCAAGCAGCGCCTCGCCCAGTACATGCGCCGCGAGCTGGGGGTGCTGGTGGACCACACCTCCCTCTTCGATGTGCAGGTGAAGCGCATCCACGAATACAAGCGCCAGCACCTGGCGGCCCTACAGATCGTGGAGCGCTATCTGCGCATTCGCGCCGGTGAAGACCTGCCGCCGCGCACTTTTGTGTTTGGTGGCAAGGCGGCTCCGGGCTATGCCCTGGCCAAGTTGATCATCCGCCTGCTGGTTGGTATCGCTGACGTGGTCAACATGGACCCGGCCATGGATGGCCGCCTCAAGGTGGTGTTCCTGCCCAATTTCAGCGTCAGCCTGGGCCAGCTGGTGTATCCAGCGGTGGATCTCTCCGAGCAGATCTCCACCGCTGGCAAGGAGGCCTCCGGTACCGGCAACATGAAGATGGCTCTCAATGGTGCGGTCACGATTGGCACCCTCGATGGGGCCAACATCGAAATCCGTGATTGCGTTGGGGCGGAGAACTTCTTCCTCTTTGGGCACACCGCTGAGCAGATCGAGCAGCTGGGCCACAGCGGTTATCACCCGATGCCCTGGATCGAGCAGGACCCGGCCGTGCGCCAGGCCCTGGAGTTGATCGGCTCGGGCTACTTCAGCGAGGGTGATGGCGAGCTCTTCCACCCCTTGCTTGCCAGCCTCACCAGCCACGACCCCTTCCGGGTGATGGCGGATGTGGCCGACTACCGCCGCGCTCAAAATGCCGTGGATGAAGCCTGGCTCGACCGGGGCCGCTGGGCGCGGATGTCGCTGCACAACACGATGCGCTGTGGCTTCTTCAGCAGTGATCGCTCGATCGCTGATTACGCCGAGCGCATCTGGAAGGTGGGCCGGGTGCCGGTGCAGGCCAGCGCCGCTGCTCCGGCGCCCTAGGCGCTCGGGGGCTCCGGCTTGTCGCTGTCCTTAAGCGAGGGGAAGCTGGAGCGGATCAGCTGGGCTACCTCCTGGTTCATCTGGGTGCGGAAGTCGGCAGCGGCGCCAGCTTCGAGCACCGGATAGGAGCGGGCCCCAACGTTGCGCAGGGGCTTCCAGCTGGTGGCTTCCTGCTGCTTGAGTGCTTCCAGCGGTGCGTCGAAGTCGAAGCTGAGCTCCCGCCCCTGGGCGGCGATGGCTGCGATCCAGGCCTCCCGGGCCGGCAGTAGGGCCTTGGCCTTGAGGGTGTCAGGTAACCCCAGCACCGGCTCGTAGTGATCCAGGGCTCGTAACTCGGCCTCGAGCAGAATCACCCAGGCAGCTTCTTCGCCGGGCTGCAGGCCAAGGCCTTCGGCGGCGGCGAGCATGGCGTCTCGATAGAGACACAGCCAGCGGTAGTGAGATTTCTGCTGCAGTGTTTTTTTGAGCGAGCTCTTGCCATGGGCAACCCGCTTGGGCAGGGCTGCTTCAGCCCGCCGCAGCAACACCCGATCTTCCGGCTCCAGGTTGATGGCGCCCCAGCGCTGCCGGTATTCCCAGAGCTCCTCGTATTGGCGCACTTCCTCAGGCGTCCAGCCCAGGCCCTGCAGTTCTTCGCCCCTGCTCGTTTCGTCCTTAGCCACCGGCACGCCTGTTGCTGTCGCAGGCAGCGTAGTGGCCGGAGCTCAACGCACAACCAGCACCGGGCAGCTGCTGTGGGTAAGCACCCGGTGGGTTTCGCTGCCCAGCAGCACCCCCTCTAGGCCGCGGCGGCCATGGGATGCCATCACAATCAGATCAGCCCCATGGCGACCTGCCGCCTCCACGATTGCCGCATAGGGCGTGGCGCTAACCACGGTGTCCTGGTCGCTGACCACCCCGGCGGCCTGGGCCGCGGCTGCGGCTGCCGCCAGAATTTGCTCGGCGCCATGGCGAGCGGCTTGCACTAGGGCGGTCACCGTATTGGGGTCCACCAGCTCACCCACGCCCACTAGGGAGATGGGGAAGTTGGATTGCGCGTGGAAAAAGGTGATGCGAGCTCCCAGGCTGTGGGCCAGCGCCACCGCCTGCTGCACGGCCTTGCCTGAGAGCTCGGAGCCATCGGTGGGCACCAGCAGGTGGCTGTATGGCATTTACGGCGCAGGCGGGCGGTGGAGCTCCAGCCTGGGGCAGCTGGCGCCGCCTAGCAACTGCCTGAGCCTTTCCAGCCAGCTAAGTGGGCAGCGGCGCGGGAGCGGGCCAGGGCGCGGGCGCGGGGCAGCGCTGGCTCGAGTTGTTCGGAGCTGAAGGGCGGCAGGGGGCGGCTGCGCAGCCAGGCCCCCCAGCGGAATTCGTGGAAGGGAATCAGCGGTGCGGCACCTAGCACCCCTTCCTGCTTCAGCTTCCACACCAAGCTGCGGTAGGGGTCGTCCTGTAGGCCTGTGAGCTGCTCGGGCAGGGCGCTGGGGGGCAGGGGCCCCAATCCCCTGCCGTCATAGAGGTAGAGCCAGCCGCGTTGATGCAGGGCAGCAAGCACCTGCTCGGGGTCGGGGCTGTCGAGCTCGAGCACCACGTAGCCGAAGGCGGTGGCGTCGGGTTCGATCTCGATCAGGGCCCGTAGGCGGTGGTGGCGGTCGACCATCCATACGCTGCCAGCAGCGCTGCGCACCAGCGGCACGGGCTTGCTGCCCAGGTAGGAGCGGCGTTCGCGGGCATTTTCGGCACCGAAATCACGCAGCCTGCTGCGCACTTCAGCCAGTCCCACGCAGAGCTGGGTCGGGCGCAGCTGGGCGATGGGCACCTCAAGCAGCTCACCCCCCGGGAGCGGGGCCGGCAACGGCTGGTATGGGGGAAGGCGCAGGGCCATGACGTCAAGGCAGCCCGGATATCCCCATCCTGGCCCGCTGCTTCCCGGAATAGGGTCGCCCTCAAGTGCGAGTGGCCATGGCTTCCCCCTCCCATCCCGACCTGAGTGCTGGCCCCCACGGCCCGATCGGGGTGCTGGTTTGCGGCCACGGCAGCCGCAATCGGCTGGCAGTAGCCGAATTTGCCGAGCTGGCTAAGGGCCTCCAAGCACGGCTGCCCGAGGTGCCTGTGGAATACGGCTACCTGGAATTTGCCAGGCCGATCCTGCGCGATGGCCTGGAGGCGCTGCGGGCTCGGGGCGTAAGCCACGTGCTTGCCGTGCCGGCCATGTTGTTTGCAGCGGGCCACGCCAAAAACGACATCCCCTCGGTGCTCAATACCTACGCGGCCGAGACGGGCCTGCGTATCGACTACGGCCGCGAACTGGGCGTTGACCTGAAGATGATTCAGGCGGCCGGGGCCCGGATTCGCGAAGTTCTCGATGGGGCCGCTGCAGAGGTGCCCCTGCACGAAACAATGTTGGTCGTGGTGGGCCGGGGCTCGTCCGACCCCGATGCCAATTCCAATGTCGCCAAGGTGACGCGGATGTTGGTGGAGGGTTTTGGTTTTGGCTGGGGTGAAACGGTTTATTCCGGGGTCACCTTTCCGTTGGTGGAGCCTGGACTGCGCCAAGTGGTGAGACTTGGCTATCGCCGGGTTGTCGTTTTCCCCTATTTCCTGTTCTCCGGGGTGCTGGTGAGCCGGATCCAGCAGCACACCGAGAGGGTGGCCCAGGACCATCCCGAGGTGGAGTTCCTGAAGGCCTCCTATCTGGCTGATCACCCCCTAGTGCTGGACACCTTTGTGGAGCGGGTGGCTGAGGTGGTGCGCGGTGACGCCAACATGAATTGTTCGCTGTGCAAATACCGGGCCCAAGTGCTCGGCTTTGAGACTGAGGTTGGGGCGCCCCAGCACAGCCACCATCACCACGTTGAGGGGCTCACCGACGGCTGTGACCTCTGTGAGCGCGAGTGCACCGGTGCCTGCCAGCCCGATGGCGTGCCGATTCCAGTGGGCGGCCATAGCCACGATGACTCCCACGGGCACAGCCATGACCACGGCCACAGCCACGACCACGGGCACAGCCATCACCATCCGCCCTACCCCCACGCGGACCATCCCCTCGGTCCCACAACCCTGCGCCAGGGCAGCAGCAGCTGAGCCCTCTGGGAGATGTCAGGGGATCAGCAGCTAAATCTGCGTTGCAGGCCCAAATCGGAATTAATCCAGTTGGTTTGACCTGGCTGAGTCTTCTCGGCGCGCCGGAAGTCTCGCGAGACTCCAGCTCATCAGTTCTGCTGATTGGTTATCCCTTTCCCCATTTTTGGCGTCTTTTCCCCGGTTTATTAGGGTTTTTCCCCAGAACAGGGGCCTTTGAGCCAGTTCAGGCCTGCCTGTTGGGGAATAGCGGCTTTTGTTCTCTCTGACCTTGACAGCACAGGCGGCGGCCGCCCTCGCAGGCTTTGCAAATTCTCGCTGCCCCTTGTGGAACCGCCGGCACAGGCAATCTCAGTTGAGAACGGTGTGGTTTCGCCTTGGCTTTCAGGCTTTGACGGACCTGGCATCGATGTGGCCTACTGAGGCCTACCCAAACTCTTATTTCGTAATGACAGCCGAGCGCAGTCACCTCCAGCGCTGTATGGAGCAGCCCAGCTGCGCAGAAGTTTTAGTGGAGGCTGAAGCCGGCAGCATCAGCCTGGAGGCGGAGGTGCCAGAGGTGTTGTTCGATGGCATGCGTGAGTTCCTGCGCAGCCACCCCCAGTGGGATCAATACCGCTTGATCTCCTCAGCTCTTTCCAGCTTTCTTTTTCAGCACGGCTGCGCCGATAAGGGAGTGAGCCAGCACTACCTCAACGGCCTGTTCCTGCGCCGCTAAATTTTTTAAACCTGGTGGCAGTTAATAAAAAAAAGACGGAGGGGCCAACCTCCGCCTGGGTCTCCCTTGCCCGACCCTTTAGAGGTCGACTTTGCCATTGTGAGCAGGGTTGCTCAAGCCGGTTGTGGCGATAGACACCGGATTGCAACCGGTTTATGGGGCTCCTTGGCGCAACCTGGCGGCAGCGGCTTCGCAAGCGCGCCAGGTGATGGCCATTTCAGTGAGGGTTGGGCTCTGCCAGCCGGCCCGGGGCCAGCAGGCCCCATCGACTACCAGCACATTGGGGGCGCCCCAGCACTGGTTGAGGTGATTCACCACACCTGCCTCGGGTTGGCTTGCCATGCGGGCACCGCCGAGTTCGTGGATGTAGTAGCCAGGTGGTGGCGCCTCGGGGCTTACCGCCAGGCTGGTGCGGATCCAGGGCTCCAGCAGCGGCAGCACAAATAGCTCTTCGATGGGCCTGATCTGCCCCCCACCAGCTGCCACCACCGCCTCCATGCGCCGGTGCATGTGGGCCACTAGGCGCTGCTCGTTTGCCCCCCAGCGGCAGTTGATGTGGGCGGTGGGTAGCCCCCAGGCATCGAGTTGTTCGCCGTTCAACGTCACCTGGTTGTCGGCGTTGGGTTGCACGTCGCCGTGACCGATTAGAAAGCCGACCGCCTCGCCACG
Source organism: Cyanobium sp. T1G-Tous (assembly GCF_024345455.1). Lineage (NCBI taxonomy): Bacteria > Bacillati > Cyanobacteriota > Cyanophyceae > Synechococcales > Prochlorococcaceae > Cyanobium > Cyanobium sp. T1G-Tous. The sequence goes on along the minus strand of NZ_JAGQBD010000002.1, from coordinate 29,414 downwards.
GCGGCGCTGCAGCAGGGCGGGTGGATCAAAGCGCTGAAGGGCAGTCCAGAGGCCGTAGCCGCCACAGAAATCAGCTTCGCTGCCAGCGTCAAGGTTGACCGTGTTGGGTATGAAGCAGCTACCGGCCCCTGAAAGTTCGCTGGGCCCATCCAGGGCCGGCACCCCGGGAATCGAAAAGAAGCGACTGCTGGAGATGTGGTCCATCAGATAACGACCGAGGCTGCCGGATGGATCGATTAGGCCGCCGCGTTGGTGGGCTTCGCTCGAGTGCAGCAGGATCCGCAGGGTCTCGATCGTTGAGGCGCAGAGCACCACCAAGGGCGCCTCAATGCGCTCGTGGGCTGCCGATTTGCCGTCTACCAGCACCACTCCCCGGGCCCGGTCGCCGTCGAGCAGTAGATGGCTCACCACTGCGTTGCTGCGCACCTGGGTGCGCCCCGTTGCCAGGGCCCGTGCCAAGGTGCGCCCCTGGCTGGCGGAGCGGGGCCAGCCCGCACCTCGGTGCAGGTTGAAACCGCGCGAGTGGATCAGGGGCAGGCCGAGCTCGTCGCCGATGCGGCGCTGCAGGTGGCGCTCGCCCGGGGTGAAGGGCAAGGGCGCCTGGAAGTGGCCATCGGGCAGCTGGGGCAGGCCGTCGCAGGCGCCGTGCACCTCCAGCAACTGCTCAAGGCGGTTGTAAAAAGGCGCTAGCTCGGTGCTGCCGATCGGCCAGCTTGCCCCCTGGCCATCGCGCTCAGCAGCACCGAATTCGTAGTCGGAAAGGCGCAGGGTGATGCCTCCCCAGGTGAGGCTTTTGCCCCCCACCTGCCGGCCCCGGCTCCACAAAAACGGGGCGTCGTCTGGGGTGGAGTAGGGATTGAGCCGCTCATCGACAAACAGCTGGGGATTGTGTTTCCAGAAGCCCGGATGGTGGCGCTGCAGGCGTTGCTGGCCGCTGGCGATGTGGGCCACACGTCGGGCCGTATTCAGCGGTTCGCTGCCGAAGGCCTGGCGGGATGAGAGCTCAGGACCGGCCTCCAGCACAAGCACCCGCAACCCCGCCTCGGCCAGCACCATGGCAGCCACACCGCCGGTAGCGCCGGAGCCCACCACGATGGCGTCGGGCTGGGTCACGCTGGCGGGGATGGCCATCTTCTGGGCGGTGATCGCTGGGGCAGCGCAGGTGAACGTTCAAACAACAAAGCCCCGACAGGAGACTGCCGGGGCTTTGGGAAGTGGTGGCGGGGGCGAGATTTGAACTCGCGACCTTCGGGTTATGAGCCCGACGAGCTACCAGACTGCTCTACCCCGCGTCGACCTCTTAACCATACCAGTCGAAGTGCCTAGTACTGCCGCTCAGTCGAAGCGCAGCTCGCCGATCACCTCCAGACGCAGATGGGGGGCTGGGATCAAGAAGCGGGTGCGCAGCTCTTCAAGCGCTATCGGCGTTAGCCAGTCGAGCTGCTCGAGCAGGTGCAGGGCTACGGCTTGCTTGGCTCGGGCGGAGCCGTCTTCCACCTTGATCGCCACCCCCATGCCTTCACCGACGCGGCTGAGGCACTGGATGCCTTCAGCTCCGCCCTTGCTCACCACTTGACCGTGGCCGCCGCGCATCAGTTCGGTGTCAAAGCGCCCCTCCCCTGCCACTAGTTCGGGGTGGGCCAACATCGCCCGGCTGAGGCGCTCCAGATCTGCCTGGCTGCCGGCGCCAAGGTGGGCGTAGAGCAGGGCCATCTGGGCCAGTTGCAGCTGCAGGGTGGGGGCGCCGCAGTCGTCACGGGCGGTGAGCAGCTCGGCGGCTGGCAGGGCGAGCAAATCGCCCACGCGCTTGAGCACCTCCTGCTGCAGAGGATGCTCTTTTTGTAGGTAGCTCTCGGTACTCCAGTTCAGTTGCCGGCAGGTGGCCAGGAAGGCGGCGTGCTTGCCGGAACAGTTGTGCTCAAGGGGGCTTTTGCCGCAGTCGGGCACGGGGCATTGCAGCTGCTCGGCCTCGATTTCAGCGCCCCAAAGCAGCTTGAAGGCCTCGCGGGCGTGCATGGCCGTGCCGGTGTGGCTGGCGCAGGCGATCGCCAGGCCCCGCTCGCCGCAGTTGCAGTGGTCGGCGGCGCCACTGCTCACAAAAACCGTGGCCTGAAAGGGCTTTAGGGCAGAGCGCACAAAGCTCAGCTGCTGGGGATCTCCTGCCCGCATCAATACGCGGCCGCGGCCGTCGCAAACCACCGCGTGCACCCGGTGGCGCGATTCAACTATGCCGTTGCGCAGCAGCCGCACCTCTAGGGGAGGGACGCCCCCGCGGGCGGTGCCACCGAAACTGGAGGACAGGGTCACTAGAGCCCAGGAGCTGATCTCAAAGAGCCTGACAGAGGCTGGCCCCCACCAGGGCCAGGATTACCGCCAGGGCTGCACCCTGCTGCAGCCGCCGCAGCACCGGTTGCACCTGGTGCTGGGCCACCAGCAGGTCCTGCTGGCGCCAGGCCAGGGGCTTTTCCCACACTTGTCCGTCGTACCAGCCTGATTCCTCGTATTCGACCCGCTCGGAGATCAGGCGGCGGTGCACGTAGTTCCAACCGAGCCACTGGCGCACGAGCAGCAGCATCGGCAGCGCCACTGCAGCCACCATGCCCGCCAGCACCAGCTGGGCAGGGTGGTGGCGCAACACCCAGCTGCCACTAGCCACCAATGTGGAGAGGGGCAGCAGCAACAGCCAGCTGGTGGCTAAGGGGCGCAACAGACCTGGCAGGTCGTGGGACGGCCAAACGAAAAACCAGGAGGCCAGCAACTGCTCGTATTCCTGCAGGGGCCGTTGCTCGGGCGGCACCGGGCACGGCATGGCGTTCAGGGAGAAACTGCTGGGGTTGAGCTTACGAAGCGCACCTGTTCACCGTGGCCCCAGAAGGATTCGAGGTCGTAGTAGGTGCGCTCGCTGGGGGTGAGCACGTGCACGATCACTTCGCCGTAATCGAGCAGCATCCAACGGCCCTCCTTCTGGCCTTCGCGCCGTAGGGGTAGGCGGCCGGTGGTCTCCTCGATCTGATCCTCAGCCGAGCGGGCGATAGCCCGCACCTGCACGTCGGAGAGGCCGCTGCAGATCACAAACCAATCGGCCAACGACGAAACCTCGTCAACGCGAATCAGACGAATGTCCACGGCCTTGCGGTCGTCACAGGCTTCTGCCGCCAGCTTGGCCAGCTGCTCGCTGTCGAGCTCCTGGTGGGTCGTGGACCTGCCAGCGGGGGAATCAGCCATAGACGTTCTCACTGGTGACGGATTGACGCGAGCCCTGTTGCTGGGCCATTTCAGCCCGAGCCTTGCCGGCACTCTTGCGCAGTGCCTCGAGCCGGTCTTCGTAGAAGGCGCGCTTCTTTTTCTTGCGGGTCTGCTCCACCAGCTCCTTGAGGGCGCCGCCCAAGCTCTTGTAGGCATTGGGCAGGGTGTAACCGAAGCGGGTGGCTAGGTCGATGGCCCGCTCATCGGCGGCGATGGCGTCCTGCAGTCGCTTTTCGGAGTTGTTTTTGAGGTAGAGGCGGTAGCCGGCAAAGCCGGATAGGCCCAGGGCCATTACCAGTAGGAGGCCGTCCTGCACCCACAGCTCACCGATGGCTCCACCCAGGCCGATCGCCAGGGCCGCCATCTCCCAACCGTCGCGGGGCACCGCATCGTTCTGGACGCGGCCCACCTCGTGCCAAAACAGCAGGTTGCGGTGATCGATTGCCAGCCCATCCCAGCTTTCCAGGTCGACCTGAATTTCGACTTCATCGCGGCCGATCTCCTCGATGGTGATCAGGGGCGGTTCCACCGAGGCGGCCGCTTCGACAAATACCCAGCTCTGCAGTTCAGGGGGCAGCAGCCCTTTCAGGCGCTGGAGCTCACTCATCTAGGGCTTCCGCGTTATCAGTCAGGTTAGCGATTCCAGCCGCAGCTGCTGCCAGGGGGGCGTGAGAGGCTAGGCAGGTTTGGCTTGCCCACCCCCTATGCCCCGCCGCACGGACCTCAGGCGCATCCTGCTGCTGGGCTCGGGGCCGATCGTGATCGGCCAGGCCTGTGAATTCGATTATTCCGGCACCCAGGCTTGCAAAGCGCTGCGGGCAGAAGGTTTCGAAGTGGTGTTGGTGAATTCCAACCCGGCTTCGATCATGACCGATCCGGACATGGCGGATCGCACCTACATCGAGCCCCTTACGCCCGAGGTGGTGGCCCGGGTGATTGAGATCGAGCAGCCCGATGCCCTTCTGCCCACGATGGGCGGCCAGACCGCTCTCAATCTGGCGGTAGCCCTGGCTGAAAACGGCACCCTGGAAAAGCACGGGGTGGAGCTGATCGGCGCCAACTTGCAGGCGATCCGCAAGGCGGAAGACCGGCTGCTCTTTAAGGAAGCGATGGAGCGGATCGGCGTGGCGGTGTGTCCCTCCGGCATCGCCAACACCCTGGAGGAGGCCGAGCGGGTGGGCGAGGTCATTGGCAGCTACCCCCGCATCATCCGGCCGGCCTTCACCCTCGGTGGCAGCGGCGGTGGCATCGCCTACAACCCCGAGGAGTTCCGCGCCTTCTGCAAAAGCGGCCTGGAGGCCAGCCCCGTCTCCCAGATCCTGGTGGAGCAGTCGCTGCTGGGCTGGAAGGAATTCGAGCTGGAGGTGATGCGCGACAGCGCCGACAACGTGGTGATCGTTTGCAGCATCGAAAACCTCGATCCGATGGGGGTACACACCGGTGATTCGATCACCGTTGCACCGGCCCAAACCCTCACCGACCGCGAATACCAGCGGCTGCGCGACCAGTCGATCGCGATCATTCGCGAGATCGGCGTCGACACCGGCGGCAGCAATATTCAATTTGCGATCAACCCCGCCAACGGCGATGTGGTGGTGATCGAGATGAACCCGCGCGTATCGCGCAGCTCGGCGCTGGCTTCGAAGGCCACAGGCTTTCCAATCGCCAAGATCGCCGCCCGCCTGGCGGTGGGCTACACCCTCGACGAAATCGTCAACGACATCACCGGTGCCACCCCGGCCTGCTTCGAGCCCACGATTGATTACGTGGTCACGAAGATTCCCCGCTTCGCCTTTGAGAAGTTCCGCGGCAGCCCCGCATTGCTCACAACTTCAATGAAGTCGGTGGGCGAGGCGATGGCTATCGGTCGCTGCTTCGAGGAGTCGTTCCAAAAGGCGTTGCGCTCCTTAGAAACGGGCCACGCCGGCTGGGGTTGCGACCGCCCCGATGCCGCAAGTGACCCCACGCTTGCCCCCGATCCCACCGTCCTGGAGCGGGCCCTGCGCACCGCCACGCCTGAGCGCATTTTCGCCGTGCGCGAGGCGATGCTCGCCGGCCGCAGCGACGACGAGATCCACCAGCTCAGCGCCATCGATCCCTGGTTTTTGGCCAAGCTGCGCTGCATCCTCGAGGCTGAGCAGCGGCTGCTGCGGGGCCGGCAGCTGGAGCAACTCGATGCCGCCGCCCTGCTGGAGCTCAAACAGCTGGGGTTCTCCGATCGCCAGATCGCCTGGGCTACTGGTAGCGATGAACTCACGGTGCGGCGCCACCGTCAGGGGTTGGGCATCAATGCCGTGTTCAAAACCGTCGACACCTGTGCGGCGGAGTTTGCCTCCAGCACCCCGTATCACTACTCCACCTATGAGCGGCCGCTGGAGCGGCTCAACGCCGCCGGTGCGCTCGAGATCGTGCCGCCGGAAAATGAGGTGCAGCCGGAGAGCCGTCGCAAGGTGATGATCCTGGGCGGTGGGCCAAACCGCATCGGCCAGGGCATCGAATTCGACTATTGCTGCGTGCACGCCTCCTTCGCCCTGCAGGCGGAAGGTTTCGCCACCGTGATGGTGAACAGCAACCCGGAGACGGTGTCAACCGATTACGACACCAGTGATCGGTTGTATTTCGAGCCGCTCACCCTCGAAGACGTGCTCAACGTGATTGAGGTGGAGCATCCCGAGGGGGTGATCGTGCAGTTCGGTGGCCAAACGCCGCTGAAGCTGGCGATGCCGCTGCTGCGCTGGCTGGCCTCTCCCGAGGGCCTGGCCACCGGCAGTCGCATCTGGGGCACCTCACCGGAATCAATCGATTCGGCTGAAGACCGGGAGCAGTTCGAGGCGATCCTGCGCCGGCTGGAGATCCGCCAGCCCCGCAACGGCCTGGCCCGCAGTGAGGCCGAGGCCCGGGCCATCGCCGCGCGCGTGGGCTATCCAGTGGTTGTGCGCCCCAGCTACGTGCTGGGCGGACGCGCCATGGAGGTCGTCTACGACGAAGCCGAGCTCAACCGCTACATGGTGGAAGCGGTGCAGGTGGAACCCGACCACCCAGTGCTGATCGACCAATACCTCGATAACGCCATAGAGGTGGATGTGGATGCCCTTTGCGATCGGGAGGGGGTGGTGCTGATCGGCGGTGTGATGGAGCACATCGAACCGGCCGGCATTCATTCGGGCGATTCGGCCTGCTGGCTGCCGTCGGTGAGCCTTAGCGAGGCGGCTCTCGCCACGATCCGCGCCTGGAGCCGGGACCTGGCGCTGGCCCTGGGGGTGCGCGGCCTGATCAACCTGCAGTTTGCGGTGCAAATCGACCCTGAGCAGGGCGAGCGGGTTTTCATCATCGAGGCCAATCCCCGGGCTTCCCGCACCGTGCCCTTCGTGGCTAAGGCCACCGGCGTGCCCCTGGCCAAGGTGGCCAGCCAGCTGATGGCCGGCCGCACCCTGGCGGAGCTGGGGCTCACGGCCGAACCCATCCCGCCTCTGCAAACCGTCAAGGAGGCGGTGCTGCCCTTCAAGCGCTTCCCGGGTTCCGACACCTTGCTTGGCCCTGAAATGCGCAGCACCGGCGAGGTGATGGGCATCGCCAGCAGTGCCGGCATGGCCTATGCCAAGGCCGAGCTAGCCGCAGGCGAGGCCCTGCCCACCAGCGGCACGGTGTTTCTCTCCACCCACGACCGCGACAAGCCTGCCCTGTTGCCCGTGGCTGAGCGGCTGGTGGGGCTGGGCTTTGCCCTGATCGCCACCGGTGGCACCGCCGAGGCACTTAGGGCCGCTGGCCTGCAGGTGGAATCAATCCTCAAGGTGCATGAGGGCCGGCCCAACATTGAAGATGCGATCCGATCGGCCCGCATTCAGCTGATCATCAACACCCCGATCGGCCGCCAGGCAGCCCACGACGACAAGTATCTGCGCCGGGCCGCCCTCGACTACGCCGTGCCAACGGTGACAACCCTGGCCGGGGCCCGGGCGGCGGTGGAGGCGATCACCGCCCTGCAGCAGCAGACCATCGAGGTGAATGCCCTGCAGGACATCCATCGCTGAGCCTGAGGTAACAACTTTTTGTTACAACAAACGCCTGCATTCCAGGACATCGCGAGGCACATCTGGTGCGACTTTGCATAATAGAGTGCGAACCATGTTTGGCACTTGTCTAAAAGCGCAGCTTTTGATTTTTCGCGTTGCGGCTGCGCTCTGGCTGTTTCTTCGTTTGCTCTTTTCGGCCTGTCAGCGCAGGCTCAGCCATCTGGCTCGGTGGAACGCCGCCTTCAAGATGAGCAGCAGCGTGAACGCCTTGAGCAGCTGCAGGATCAGTTGCGCCAGCCCCAGCAGCCCCTGATTGAGGGTCAACCTGCGCCGCTGAAACCCGACAGCGAGACAGCCCCAGAACCCGAGCAGGCGCAGCCTATCCAGGGGGTGGAGCTGGATGGGGCCGAGCTGCCGCCCCTGACGTTTTTGGACCGGCTGCGCCAAGGATTTCTTGGCCAGCCCGCAAGCCCAGCCCGGCTTAGCCAGCTGCGGATTGATCTGGCTCAGGCGTTTGAGCAGGCCCACCTCCTTGCCCAGGTAGGCCAACCCCAGTTGGTTGGCGATGGGGTGGTTCGGCTGCCAGTCGTGGTGGCCCGGCTAGGGACCGTTCAGGTAGTTGATGACCAGGGGCCAATCCAGCCTGGCTGGGCGATCGCGACGGTGAACGATGCGGTGGGCAGCGGCCGGGAGTTGCGGCTCGACAAGCTTGAAAGCGCCTTGCTCAAGCTCAACGATCTGGGGGGAGTTCAGGCCACCGCTCGCCTGGAAGCAGGGGAGCGTCCCGGTACCACCAATGTTTTGCTCACTCTGAACACCACTCGCCAGGTCCAGGGCGAAGTGGCCCTCAACAACCACACCACCAAATACACCGGCCCGTACCAGGCCCAGGCCAGCGCTGCATTTAACGGGCTACTGGGCCGCGGCGAGGTGCTGGGCCTCAATGGCAGCTATTCGGGTGATCCCTTCACCTTGGGAAGTAGCTCCGCGGGCTTCAATCTCAACTGGCCGCTCACTCCAGGCGGGCTGAGCGCCGTGGCCTCGGTGAACTGGAGTGACTACCGCCTGCTCGATGAATTTCAGAGCGACGACTACACCGGTTCGTTTGTGGGTGGAAGCGTGGGCCTGAGCCAGGTGCTGTGGCGCCGCCCCACCGAAAACCTGTATTGGCGTGCCACTGCCGATGGCAATCATTCCAATGACAGTGTGTTGGGGTTTGAGTACTCGAACCGCACCAGCTGGGCCGGGCGTTTAGCTCTTCTGGGCGATCGCCAGGACAACTGGTTGGGCTTGGGAATCAACAGCGGCATCTTCACGCTGTCTGTGGGAACCCTGAACCTCGATGGACCCTATGAAACCGAGATTGATTTCTTGGGTCCAGATAAGGCGGGCCCCTGGGGAAAGATCAACCTGCTGCTCAACCGCTACCAGATGTTCCGCAATTCTCCCTGGTCGCTGGAGCTGCTGGCCCAGGGCCAGCTGGCGTTCACCAACCTCGACTCGGTGGAAAAGATGTCGCTGGGCTGGCCCAACGGCATACGTGCCTACCCGCCCGGTGAGGCCTCGGGGGACTCGGGGGTGGCGCTGCAGTTCACTGCCCGCTATCAACTAGCTCGCAATCTGGTGGCCAAGGGATTCGTGGATGGCGGCTACATCTGGCGCTGGACCGATCCCTTCACCGGCTCGATAACCCCCAATTCGTTTGGCCTCTGGGGACCGGGCTTGGGTCTGGAGTGGGGCACCCGTGGCGATCTGTTGGCATCCGTGGATGTGGCCTGGCCGTTGGGCAACAACCCCAACACTCCATTCGGAGTGGATGTAGATGGCACCGATGCCGATGTGAGGGTTTGGGTGTCGCTGAGGAAGTGGCTATGAAGATCAGACGTGTCAAACCCTGGTGGGTCTTGGCGGGTACGGCCGCTATCAGTCTCTCTCAGCTGTTGATCGCCGACCCGGTGTTCGCCCTTCCCGACTACCGGGGTGGCGGCACTGCCTATGTGGAGGGTTTGCAAAGCGGCTCGAACTCCAGCATTCGTGTTACTGGTGAGCGAGGAATGGTGCGCTGGCACAATTTTTCGGTAGCGCCGGGGGAGGTGTTCCGGATCGAGGGAAACCGCAATCAGGCGATCCTCAACCTGGTGACCGGCCCGGATGCTTCCCGCATCGGCGGCTTGGTGGAATCCGGCCCGCGCTTCCTGCTTAGTAATCCCAACGGCATCGAGATTCTGGGCACGGGCCGCATCGTGGCTCCTTCCGTGTGGCTTACAACCGGCTGGATCGATCCTGATGCTTGGCTCAACCGAGCAGGAGTCTACGAAGGCCAACCCGACGATTATCTAAATATCACTCTAGATCGCAAGAGTGCGATCAAACTCGATGGCACGATCTTGGCCCTCGATGCTGATCGAGGGGGCTTTGCTGGTCTCTTCGCTGAATCAATCCAGCTTGGCAATACAGCACTGGTCGACGCATCAGGTCCGCTTGGCGGGGGAAAGATCCTGGTAGGGGGGAGCTGGCAAAACAGCCAGCCTTGGTTGAGTCAATCAACTCTGGTAAATATTCAACAAGGAGCTGTATTAAATGCTTCAGCGACCAAGAAGGGTAATGGCGGAACCATCATTGCGTGGAGTGATATTAAGAATCCTGCATCGAAGACATTTGCCAATGGCACTTTCATAACTAAAGGCGGCCCAGAAGTGGGAGATGGTGGGCAGATTGAGACATCTGGCTATTGGCTTGATGTCAGTACGATTCGGGTTGATGCAACTTCGGAAAGAGGTCTAACGGGAACATGGCTTTTGGATCCGGAGTCTATTCAAATCGTAGGAAGCTCAGCCACAGCCTCTGTAGGTGCTGGCGGCGGAGCGATCAACGCTGCTTCAGGGAATACGTCGATCCTCAGCACCGACCTTGACACGCAACTGGCTTCAGCAAATATCACGCTTACTGCTAATACAGACATCAATTTTACAAGCAACTTTACTTACACAGGCAGCACAGACAGAAGCCTGGTTCTTGATGCAGAGACCATTGCCTTAGGTGCCAACATAGCGGCCAACGGCACCGGCAAGCTAAATCTCACATTTGGAACATCAAAGCCAGGAAACCTCTATACAACAGGAAGCTCAAATAGAAGTATCATCACAAACAACGGTGGCATCACGATCAAAGGAAATATTGGAGGTTCTGCGGGCTTAGCGCTCAATTCGGGATCTGGGATAACTTCACTAAATAGCGGAGCGACAGGAGGCTTTAATGCAACTGCTACAACAATCTCCACGGGATCTATCAACTTCACTTATTCAGGAAGTAATGGAGCTTCCATCGGAATCAATTTCAAAGACGGCTCTCTTTCTGGTGGAACTCTCTCCTCTGGGTCAAGCGTGCCCAAGGGTTATGTGGAATTCAAGAGTGGTCATGCTGTTGAGCTAGATGCCAGCAATAGCACAAGTGTTTTAATCTGGACAACATCTGACCTTTCAGCGGCGCCTATAGAAGTCAAAAACGAAGTCGCAGCGAATGGCCGTTGGACTCCAACATCGAATTACACCGTTTATCAAATCGCATACACAAAAGCCAACGGCTCAAACACAACTGTTCGTTCCGGGGCAAATACTGTAACAGTCTCACCAAATAGTATAAGTAGTGCTGCTGTACTCCCGGCCCTGTCTGTCACCGGATCTCTGATCACCATCGGCGGTAGCATTACAACATCGGGGGATCAGTCTTATGCAGGTCCCGCAAAACTAGGCTCCACATCTATATCGCTTAATACTAATGGTGGCAATATCTTATTTGCAAGCACGTTCGATGGAAACGGCAAAGATCTAGTCATTGCTTCCGGGACTGGCGTTGGAACAATAACATTCTCCGGTGCTGTCTCAGGCGTCGGCGATGGCACTGGTGCTGCAATTACAATCGAATCGTCCGGCCTTGCTCGCTTCATGAGCGCTGTTTCTGGAGCCAGTGGCATTGTCTCTTCCAATCCAGGCGGCTCCACTCGCTTTGATGACAATGTCACACTGTTAGATGGTGATACAGCTTCGTCTTTTGCGGGTACAACAACGTTGGATGGACTAACCTGGATTGGTTACGACGGTCTCACCTTCACAGGCGCCATCACGCTTTCTGGAGCGGATACGACTCTTAACTCTAATAACAGTCCAATCAATGCTCAAGGAGCTGTTAATGGAGCACAAGATTTCACGTTGAATGCTGGTTCGGGAGGAATATCATTTAATTCGATAGGCAACGTCACACCGTTAACAAGCCTGAGTCTGCTGGGATCTGGTTCCAATACATTCAATGGCAATATCACAGCAACTGGCAATGTAAATCTCCTTGGTATATCTCGAGCAAGAGCGGTAGGCTTGCCGACTTTCAACGTTGGAGGAACCCTTACCTGCGACATAGGTGGCAATTGTCCAACGTCAACTCCAACTCCAACGTCAACTCCAACTCCAACGCCAACGCCAACTCCAACGCCAACGCCTACTCCTACTCCTACTCCTACTCCTGCTCCTACTCCTACTCCTCTACCTGCAGATATCACTCGTGGAATTAGCGCGGCTAACGCGGCAATTAATGCCATAACGTATCAAGTAATTAGTCAGTACGGCTGGGTGCCAATTGGGCCGGAATTATCTTCAAATGAGCCTGCTCAGCTAATATCTCTAGGCCGTAGCTCTGAGGACCTTCCTTTAAGTGCTGTTATTGCGACTACACCAGTAACAAGTAATAGTGGTGGTGGGGCTAACTCCGGTGGCTCCGCTAACACCGCCCCTGGAACAGGACAAGGCGCCGGTGGACCCGGTGATGGAAACGGACCAGGTCAAGGAGCTGGACAAGGACTTGGAGCCTCCGGAGGTGGCGGTGGTGGACCTTTACTCTCTGGTGGTGGCACAGGTAGCGGTGGTGGGGCTAACTCCGGTGGCTCCGCTAATACCGCCCCTGGAACAGGACAAGGCGCCGGTGGACCCGGTGATGGCAATGGACCAGGTCATGGAGCTGGTCAGGGTTTAGGCCCAGGAGGGCGTGGTCCTCAGCCCGCCCCATACGCCGACAATTCACCCAGCATGAATTCAACTGGAATGAATCCATCTGGCGAGAATCCGGCCGGCGAGAATCCACCTGGCGCCACCCCTCCTGGCTCTAACCCATCTGGCTCTAACCCAGCTGGAATGAATCCATCTGGCGAGAATCCGGCCGGCGAGAATCCACCTGGCGCCACCCCTCCTGGCTCTAACCCATCTGGCTCTAACCCAGCTGGAATGAATCCATCTGGCGAGAATCCGGCCGGACCAAATCCCGCCGTTCCAGCGCTGATTCGGGAGGGGGTGCTCGAGCTCGGGGCAGCTGTTAACCCAATGGGTGGGTTTAGCTATCAGGTGCCAACTAGGTTGTTACTTCAGGTCAACCCCAATCTTGACCTTCTCTCCCCCACTTCCGCCTCTCTTCCCGGTGGTGGCGACCTCCCCAGTTGGCTCGTTTATCAGCCAACCACCCGTACCTTCACCGCCTCGGAGCCGCCTGCGAATGCTCTGCCTTTCCAGGCTCAGATCAACCTGCTCAACTCCGCCGGCCAGATGCTCAGCTTGCCGGTGTTGATCGCCCAGCCTTAAGGCTTCCTAGGATTATCAAACAGAAGAGCTGCCATGACCGCCACCCCCAACGTTCCCACCAGTCCCGTGCTCGTTCTAGGCGGCGACTGCACGGCCGCTTTCCGGGCCGCCTATGAAAATCGCTACACCTGGGATCCGGATTTCGGTGGCTATCAGGGCCGCTGCATCTGGGAGCAACCCGGTGATGCGGCTCAAGACGGTAAGCGTGTCGAGGGCAGCTTCGTGGTGGGCGCCGACCTCAAGGCCACGGTGACTGGCGTCGCTGATGAGGAGATTCACAAGGCCCTGGCCTCCCAACTGTGGGAGGTGGCGATCCACCGGGTGCGGCGCAGCTTTGAGCAAACCCACGGCGCTAACACCTTCAGCGCCGGCGACACCGACGCGGTGGGCACTGAGGTGATCGTGGGCGGCAAAAACGAAGGTGATCGCTATCGCATCAAGGGTGATGTGGTGACGATGGTGCATCGCCACATCCACGGCACCGTGGTGACGATCTTCACCGAGAGCACAACAGACACCGGCAGCGGCTACCTGAGCCGTAGTTACACCAGCCAGTACGCCGATCCGGCAACCGGCGCAGCTAAAGGGGGTATCAGCCGTTTCACCGACACCTTTGTGCCGCTTACCGAGGCTGGCCCCTGGGTGCTGAGCGAGCGGGTGGTTGAGACCGCTGCTCATGGCGACACGCCGGCCGGCCACCAGGTGTTTCGTTTCGAGGATCTTGCCCCCTTGGCTTAAGCCAAGAGGCCGCTGCTAGGCACAATGCAGCCATGTTTTCTCTTTGGATTGGTGCCTACGACCAGGGCTTGGCCTATGCCGGCCTAGCCCTGGGCACCTACCTGACGCTGCGCGTCCTCAACTTTCCAGACCTCACGGTGGACGGCTCCTTTGCCCTGGGAGGTGGCACCGCTGCGGTGTTGATCAGCCAGGGTGCCCCGGTGCCGGTGGCCTTGGGGCTGGCGATCTTGTTTGGCTGCTTGGCTGGCATGGTTACCGGCCTGATTCACACCCGTCTAGGTGTGAATGATCTGTTTGCAGGCATCCTGACCACCACGGGCCTTTATTCGATCACCCTGCGCCTGATGGGGCGCTCCAACATCCCCCTCTCTGAAACCCCAGCTGGAATTCTGGCCCTGCCCGACCTGGGCCTGGGCCTGGATGGTCAATGGGCCGTGGGATTAACCCTGGCGACCGTTGGGATGATCCTGCTGATCTCCTTCCTGATGGCCACCGATTTCGGCTTGTCTTTGCGCGCCCTAGGCAACAACCCCACCATGGCCCGCGCCAACGGCATCAACCAGCGCCGCGGGCTCACGGTGGGAATTGCTGCTGCTAATGGTCTGGTGGCCCTGGCCGGGGCGCTGGTTGCCACCTATCAGGGCTTTGCAGATGTGACCATGGGCATCGGCTCGCTGATCCTCGGACTAGGCATGGTGATCATTGGCGAAGCGGTGCTGCGGCCGCGCTCGCTGCCCTGGGCCCTGCTGGCGGTGGCGGTTGGGGCGATTTTGTTCCGCACCATGATCGCCATCGCGCTGCAGTTGGGCCTCGAACCGGTTGATCTCAAGCTGGCAACGGCCCTGCTGCTGTTGATCGCCCTGGCTTTCGGACGGCTGCGCATACCCGGTCTTTCGGCAGACCAAGGGAGGCAGGAGCAATGAGTACTGCTTCGGGTCTAAGAGTCCCTGGTCTCAGCGCCCCTGGTCTCAGCGCCCCTGGTCTCAGAGTGCCTGGTCTCAGCGTTGAAGAGCTCAGCTGGGGCCATCCCCTGCCTGGATCGGGCTGGCGGCAATTATTCAGCGGTTTCTCGCTGAGCTGCCCCCCCGGCCAGTTTCTGGTGGTGATTGGCAGCAACGGCTCTGGCAAGAGCACCCTGCTCAATCTGGTGGCGGGTACCTTGCGCCACGGAGCTGGCCGTATCCACCTGGGTGGCCGCCCCCTGCACCGCCTGCGAGATCACCAGCGGGCCCGCTGGATCGGCCGGGTGATGCAAAACCCTCTGGAGGGCACTTGTCCGGGGCTGACTGTGGCTGAAAACCTGCGGCTGGCGGAGCGGCGCAACAGGCCAGCCAGGTTTGCAACAGGTTTTTTGATTAGTGCCTTTGGTGGCATCCATCCCAATGGCGGCGACCGCAGGCGCTACCGCGAGCTGCTGGGCGAGCTGGGCTTGCCCTTGGCCGACCGGCTCGATGAACCGGTGGGTCAGCTTTCCGGAGGTCAGCGCCAGACCCTTAGCTTGGTGATGGCAACCCTGGGTTCACCGGATCTGCTGCTGCTCGATGAGCACACCGCTGCCCTTGACCCCCGGGCCGAAGCAACGGTGATGGCGCTCACCGAAAGGTTGGTTCGTCAGCTGGGCACTACCGCCTTGATGGTGACCCACAGCCTTGAGCAGGCCCTGAGCCACGGCGACAGGTTGGTGATGCTCCATGAAGGTGGCTTGATCGGCGACTGGAATGCTGCCGAGCGTGAACATCTCGACCCGTCCTCATTGCGGGCGATGTATGGCGCCGCCATAGTTGCCCCGCAGTCTTCCAGTGCCACAAATGGGTCTTCAGCGTCGTGAATTTCTGAGCCTGGTAGGGGCCGGCGCTGTGAGCACGGTGGTGCTCTCCGCCTGCGGCAAGCTCGGCGGCGGCACCAAGGTGAAAGGCCCCACCATCGGCATGCTGCAGATGGTGGAAGCCCCGCCTCCAACCAACACCCGCAAGGGCTTTGAAGCGGCCCTGGCAGAAGCTGGCTACATCCCTGGCAAAAACGTCAATTTCATCCAGAAGGATGCCGCCGGCGAGCTGCCCAACACCACCTTGGTGATGAAGCAGTTTGTGGGCGACCAGGTGGACATGATCCTGGCGGTGGGCACCCCGCCCCTGCAGGCCGCCATGAAGGTGGCCCCAGCAACCACTCCTGTGGTGTTCTGCTATTGCTCCAATCCCTGGGGTGCTGGAGCGGGCACGCCTCCGGGTGCCGTGGGTCAGCACAAGCCAAACGTGGTTGGCACGATCGGCACCAACCCGGTGGGCAAGGAGCTCGATTTGGCACGCCAAATCAACCCTGAGCTCAAGACCGTGGGCCTGATCTTCAACCCCGGCGAGCCCAACTCCGAATACGAAGCCAAGGTGCTTAAGGAGGAGGCGGCTAAACGCAACATCACCGTTGTGGAGCAGTCGGTGGCCAACTCCGGCGAAGTGATGCAAGCCGCCCAGGTGCTGGCCGACAAGAAGGTCGAGGCCTTCGTGAAGATTGGCGATTACGCCACGATTCAGGGCTTTGGCTCGATTGCCAAGGTGGGCCTAGAGAAGAAGATTCCCGTGTATTCGGTGGATGCCGACGACATCAAGCTGCCCGGCTGCCTGGCCACTATCGGCTGGGCCTACTTCGATGACGGCTACGCCGCAGGCAAGCTGGCGGTGCGGGTATTGAAGGGAGAATCGCCGGCCAAGATGGCCTTCGAGCCCCTCACCAAAACGGAGTTGATGGTGAATAAGGCCACCGCCGAAGCGATCGGGGTAACGCTGCCTGAGGAGCTGATCAAGGAAGCTCAGAAGGTGGTGAGCTAGAGCCCACCCCCCATCAGATCACCCCTCTTTTCGGGGAAGGGGGGTGATGTTTTGCAGCTTGTCGTTGAGCTGGCTGGCCATAGCTTGGCGGCCTACGGCAAGCACCTTCAAGGTGTCTTCATGCATGCGCAGCTGGGCATCAGCTACCTGCATGCCTCGCACCAGCTCCTTCATCTCATCAGGCAAGCCGTTGAGGTCGTAGCGCTTGCCCTCGAAGGTGAGCACGGGGGGCTGGTTGCCCGACTGCTGGGTGATGTTGTCCACGAGAGGCAAAAAATCTGCAGCTCTCAGGATACGGGTGGCAGGCCAACCGGTCGCTTGAAGAAAAACATCAGCAGCGGGCCCACCTGGGCCGCTTCCACCATCTCCCAGTTTTCCTTGCCGAGGGCATTGAGAAAAAACTGCAGCTGTTCGGCTGGGTGGCGTGGTTTGGTGGCTGCGGCGTCGTATTGCTGCGGGAATTCCTTTTTAAGAAACTCCGGGCTTAGGGCGCCGCCGAGCCGCTCACTATCTGCCTTGGGTGAGGGAGGGCCAGGAGGATTGCCGCTCTCCACGTTGATGTGGATCACCCGGTATTCCCAAGACATCAGGCTTGCAGATGAATGAATTGGCGCTCGCAGAGCACGCGGTAGCGGCCCCCCTGCGCCATCAGCTCATTGTGACTGCCCTGTTCGACGATGCGACCGCCATCGAGCACCAGAATCCTGTCTGCACCCTGCACGGTGGCTAGCCGGTGGGCGATCACCAGCACGGTGCGGCCCGCCATCGCCTGCTCCAGGCCCCGCTGCACCGCCTCCTCCGCTTCGGCATCGAGGGCGCTGGTGGCTTCATCCAGCAGCAGCACCGCCGGGTTGCCGAGCACGGCGCGGGCAATGGCCAGTCGTTGCAGCTGGCCACCAGAGAAGTTGCTGCCCCGCTCTTCAATGCGGCTGGCGTAGCCCTGGGGCAGGGCCTCGATGAAGCCGGCGGCGTTGGCGAGGCTGGCGGCCTGGCGGATGGCAGCCTCGCTGGCGGGCCGGCCGAAGGCAATCGCTTCAGCCACCGTGCCAGAAAACACACTGCTTTGTTGGGGCACCAGGGCTACGGCGCGGCGCAGCTCCCGCGCCCGCAGATCGGCTAGGTCGTGGCCATCAAGCAGCACCCGGCCCTGCTGGGCGGTGTTGAAGCGCAGCAGCAGGGAAAACAGGGTGCTTTTGCCGGCGCCGGAGGGACCCACCAGGGCCACTACCTGGCCAGGCCGCACCTGCAGATCCAGGTCGTGCAGCACCGGTTGGGTGGGGTTGTAGCCGAAGCGCACCTGCTCAAGCACCAGCTCGCCGCGCACGCTGTCAAGCGGCTGGGCCGAGGCCCGGTCTGGAGCCTCCACCGGTTCGGCCTCGATCGCCCGCAGTCGCCGCAGCGAGGCCTGGCCCTGCTGAAACTCGTTGAAGTTGGTGGTGAGGTGGGAGATCGGGTCGATCAACATCAGCAAGGCGGCCACGTAGCTGCTGAAGCCCTGGCTGTTGAGGCCGCCGGCCTGAATCCTGGCGGCGCCGAGCAGCAGCACGGTGAGGATGCCGGCAGCTTCCAGAAAGCCCACCACCGGGTGTTGCATGGCCAGCAGCTTGAGGGTGCGGTAGCGGGCCTGGCGGTGCAGGTCGATTTCAGTGTCGAAGCGCTGCTGCAGCCAGGGTTCGGCCGCGAAGGCGCGCACCAAGGGCAGGCCGCCGATCGCCTCGCCCAGCAGGCCCGCCAGTTCGCTCACCTGCTTCTGACTGCGTTCGGCGGCGGCCATTACCCGGGCGCCAAAACTGCTCACCAGCAGCACCACCACTGGCGCCAGCAGCAGGGTGGCCAGGGCTAGGGGCCAATCGAGCCACACCATGTAGCCGAGCACCACCACCAGCTGCAGGGCGCTGGGGGTGGTGTCTTGGATGGTTTTGTAGATCACTTCGCCCACCCGGTCGGCGTCTTCGGTGAGGCGATAGGTGAGGTCGCCGGCTGAGAGCTTCTCGAGGGCGCCGAATTCAAGCCGTTGCAGTCGGGCAAATAGGCCCCGGCGCAGCTCCTGACTCACCCGCAGGGCCGGCCCTGCCAGCAAGGTGTCCTGGCCGAACTGGGCCGCCTTCTGCACTAAAAACAGCCCTAGGGCCGCGGCGATCGTGCGCAGCACCACCGAGAAGTTGCCGGCGCCGATAGCGGGGATCAGCTGGCCCGCCAGCCAGGCAAGCAGCGGCCAGCAGGCCACATAGATCAGCATGCACAGCCCACCTGCCAGCAGGCGCCGGCGGTGGGGTTTCAGCAGCGGCCAGAGGTGTCGAAACCCGGCCGGTGAGGGTGCAAGCATGCGGTAACGCTATCGCTGCTCCCCCAAGCCGCCCCTTGAAACTCGACCAATTCCTCAAATACCAAGGCCTGGTAGGCACCGGTGGTGAAGCCAAGCTGCGCATTCAGCGCGGTGATGTGCGGGTGAATGGCGCCATAGAAACCCGTCGCGGTCGTCAGTTGGCCCCCGGTGATGCGGTCGATATCGATGGCCGCGAGCTGCTGTTTATGGGGACCCGGCCGCCGGCCCATTAGGTTTTCCTGACAGTGCTGGAGAGGGCCGATGCGTAAGGCCGTGATCGCGGGTAATTGGAAGATGCATATGACCTGCGCTGAGACGCGGGTATTTGCAGCCACGTTTCGGCCCCTGATTGCCGATCTTCCAGACGACCGGGAGGTGGTGATAGCGCCGCCTTTCACCTCGATTCCCACCCTCTGCCGCCACCTGGAGGGTGCTGGCGTGGAGTTTGCTGGCCAAAACGTGCACTGGGAAGACCAAGGGGCCTACACGGGCATGATCTCGGCGCCGATGCTGCTGGAGCACGGGGTGAGCTACGCCATCGTTGGCCACAGCGAGCCGCGCAAGTACTACAGCGAAAGCGATGAGCAGATCAACCTGCGCGCCCGCAACGCCCAGCGCCATGGCTTGATACCGATCCTGTGCGTGGGTGAAAGCCTCGATCAGCGGGAATCAAATGAAACCGAGCGGGTGATCCACCGCCAGATCGAACAGGGCCTCGAGGATGTGGATCCCACCCAGGTGGTGGTGGCCTACGAGCCGATCTGGGCGATCGGCACCGGCAAGACCTGCGCCGCCGAGGAGGCCAACCGCATCTGCGGTCTGATCCGGGGCTGGGTGGGCAATCCCGGCGTCACGGTGCAATACGGCGGCTCGGTGAACCCTGCCACCATCGACGATCTAATGGCCCAGAGCGACATCGACGGCGTGTTGGTGGGTGGGGCTTCCCTCGATCCGGTGAGCTTTGCCCGCATCGTCAACTACGGCCGCTAAGACTGGCCCCCTGAGACTGGCCCCCTGAGACCGGCCCCCTGTGACTGGCGCCGCTGTGATGGACCAACCCCGTTTCGCTTGGGGTGAGCGCACCGCGGTGATGGGGGTGCTGAACCTCACACCCGACTCCTTCAGTGACGGCGGCCGCCTCGCCAGCGTGGCGCAGGCGGTGCGCGCCGCTGGGCGGATGCTGGCCGAGGGAGCCGACCTGCTCGACCTTGGCGCCCAGAGCACCAGGCCCGGCGCTGAGGAGGTGGGCCCCGATCGGGAGCTGGCGCGGCTGCTGCCTGCTCTTACGGCCATTCGCGCGGCCCATCCAGGCGCCCTGCTCTCGATCGACACCTTCCATGCGGCGGTGGCCGAGGCGGCCTTGGCGGCGGGCGCCCACTGGATCAACGACGTCAGCGGCGGCCGGCGGGATCCGGCCCTATTGCGCTTGGCTGCTTCTGCCGGCTGCCCCCTGGTGTTGATGCACAGCCGCGGCGATAGCCGCAGCATGAACTCCCTTGCCCACTACGGCGATGTGGTGGCAGAGGTGCGGGCTGGCCTATTGGCGGCCACTGAAATGGCTCTGGCGGCGGGGGTGCAACCGCTGCAGCTGATCTGGGATCCGGGGTTGGGCTTCGCCAAGGACACCGACCACAACCTGGATCTGCTCCGGGGCCTAGGCACCCTGGCGGCGGAAGGCTTTCCCCTACTGGTGGGGCCTTCGCGCAAGCGCTTCATCGGCGCGGTGCTGAGCGAGCCCAGGCCGCGGGCGCGGCTATGGGGCACGGCGGCGGTGTGCAGCCAGGCGATTGCCCAGGGGGCCCGCATCCTGCGAGTGCACGACGTTGGGCCCATCGTGCAGGTTGCCCGCATGGCCGATGCGCTCAGGCCTGGTAATCGATCTGGCCCTTTTCGTTGACTTTGGCCAGCGAGAAGAAGCGGGCCGTGGTGGGGGAGATCAATCCGAGCTCAGCCAGCAATTCGCCGACGCGGCCCCCCTTGCTGCGTTGCAGGTCGAGCGCCTGATCAAGTTGTTCGGGGGTGATGCAGCCCATTTCCACCAGGCGCCCACCCAGCCGCTTCTCATTGAAGCCCTGCTCATCGAACAGGCCGGGGTTGAGCAGCAGATCCAGCATCTGGGGCGGCACCTGCAGGTTGAGCCGTAGGAATTCGCCGAAGCGCTGGGTTGCAGCGAAGGGGCGGTAGTCCTGTAGCAGCTGCTCCAGCTCTTCGATGTTGAGGAGGCCGGCCTGCTCCAGCTTGCTGCCGAGGGTTTGGCGGTGAAAGCTGGTGTCTGTGCTGGCAGCGGCATTGAGATCGCCCTCCACAACTTGAGGCGCTTGAAAAGCCTCCTTCACCCATGGGTCGCTGCCAAGGAAGCCAAACAGCTCGCGCGGGTTAAGGGTGAGGCTGCCGAGACTTTCTTCGATTAGCTCTTCGAGAAAGGCTACCTCCGTAGTGGGACCAATCACCTGGAAAGGTAGGCGGGCACTGTTGCCGTTGGCAACTAGCTCCAATTGGACTTGATCCGAATTCAAACGGAACCGGTACATAGCTCAGCTCTGAACTAATACTGCACGGCTTGCAGTAGTGGACTCAAAAATCAGCCTAGCTTTGATTTGCCAGTTTGCCTTGGAAAGGATAGTTCCTTTCTGAGAATATTCTGAGAATTCGTGGCCAAGCCAGCTTGACAAGCTTACATTTGGTATGGCTGCAGATGAGATTTGATGAGAACCCTAGAGGCGAGAGAGCAGAGTCGATTTGCTTTGCATATCTTTGCCCGGCCGGCAGGCCGGTTGGCCTCCAGCATTCGAGGCGCCTGGAATACCAGCTTTGATCTGATCGAAGAGTTTGTTGGCCACCGCTTTTTCCAGTCGCTTCGAGATGTTGACTGGAGTAATTACCAGCTGGGTCCGATCTTGATCGCCTCGGTGTTAATTAATCTGCTGGAGCTGGCCTCCCCGCTTTATATCAACATCGTTTACACGTCCGTGCTGCCTAGTGGCGCGATGTCGAGCCTGGTGGTAATGACGGTAGCCGTGGTGCTGCTAATGGTGTTGGGTGGCTGGCTCAAGATCGTGCGGCTTGGATTCACCGGAGGTGACGGAGCCCGACTAGAGCATCAGCGGCGGCTTGAGGGGCTGGCTCACTTCTCCCAGATGCGCCTAAGCGATTACCTAAGCGTCTCGCCTGCCACCCACCTGGAGCGACTCAACAGCATCAACCTGCTGCGCGATGAGAGTGCTCTGCAGTCGCTCACTACCGCGATCGACCTGGTTTTCTCTCTGTTGTTCGTGCTGGTGCTGTTCCTGATTGCAGGCAGCGTCGGCTTCGTGGCGGTGATTGCCATTGTGATTTATATGCTGAGGGCCTTGGCATTCGCTCGCGAATACGAGGGGATCAGCAAGCAGCGAGACCGGCTGGAGCTCGAGCGGTTTAGCTACCAAGACAAGCTGATGGGCTCTATCGACTTGATCAAGTCGAACGGGTTGGGCCGTCAGTTTCGGGTGGGCAACGAACAGCGGCAGGAGGAGCTGGCTTGGCAGCGCATGGTCAACAACAACTTCAGCGGTAGATACCAGGCGTTTGGTTCGCTGATGAGCCAGCTCACATTTGCTGGCATTGTTACTTGGGGTGCCCTGCTGGTGATCCAGGGAAGGTTGCTGGTGGGTGCCCTGGCGGCGGCCCTGCTGCTGGCCGGCAAAATCCTCAGCCCTTGGCAGCAGGCCATGGGCTTGTGGAGCAGCTACCGTCGCCTGGCCCATTCCCGCGACGAATACGACGCCCTGATGGCCACACCGGTGGAAGGGGAAGGCGGCGATAAAAAATTGGCCATGTCTGCTGATGGCGCTCTCAGCCTTGCTCTCGATGGCCAGCCCCTGGCGGTGATTCCCAATGGTTCGGTGGCCCTGCTGCGCAATCAGCAGTTTGGCGCCAGCGCCCGCCACCTATTTATGGCTCTGATTCAGATTGAGCCTGAGGCTCGTCTGCATCTCAACGGTCTGCCCGTGGCCAGTTATCAACGCGAGGCCCTGCGCGCCTGCATTAGCCATGTAGACCCCGCGCGCCAGTTTTTTGAGGGGACCCTGCTGGAGAACATCACTAGCTATCAGCCGCGCCGCTACCAGCGCCGGGCCTTGTTCTGGACCTTTCTCACCGGCTTGGACACCAAGGTGAGGGGCTTGCCCCATGGATACGACACGGCAATGGGCACCTCGGTGCCTTCTGGGCTGTCGCGCGATGCCCAGCAGCTCTTCCAGGTTGTCAGCGCCCTAGCTCGTTCACCCCAGGTGCTGCTGTTGGATCTGAGCGATTGCTCTTACGGCAAGGAATTCATCGACGGCCTGCAGCGCATTTTGAGCCGCACCAAAGGCCGCACGACTGTGCTGATCAGCGGCGCCGGACGGGTGCTCAGTTCGTTGAGTGACCAGCAAATCGATATGCCGGCCAAGGGCCGGGAGGTGCTCGCATGACTATTTCTGCATCCCGCTCCATGTTGCTGCGCGATCTAACTCTCAGTCCAGAAGCGCCGATGGCCTTCTGCATACGGCTGCTGCTTCAGCAGATGCTGTGGACAGGCCGTTCCGATGAGCTGTTTGAGCTGTTCGGCAACGACCCTCGCCACATGGACCTGGTCGATGCACGCAACTTGCTGCTGCGGCTCGGTTACGGCAGCCGTCTGGAAGGTCTCGAGAGCTGGAGCCAGCTCAACCCCCAGCTGCTGCCAGCCTTGTATGTGGCTCCAGACAACGTGCCCTACGTGCTGTCGATCACCAGTAAGGGGGATCTTGTAGCCGGCAACGTCAATGGTCGCGTCGAACTCCATACCCTGCCGACCGGCGGCCGGCTGGTGTTTCTGCAGGACAAGGGCAGCACCGAGCGGGTGACCCTGCTGCAGCAAATCCTTTACCGCTTCACCAACCGGATCTCGGTGCTTTACGGCATCAGCTTTGTCCTGGCGTTGCTGGCGATGACACTGCCCTTTTACATCCGGGCCATCTACAACGTTTCAATCCCGAGCACCAGTGTGCTGTCCACCTTCTGGATCTTTCTGGGGGTTGTGCTGCTATTCGTGCTCGATTGGATCCTGCGCCAGTGGCGCACCAACCTGCTCTCCCAGCTCTCGGGCCGGCTCGATGCTCTGCTGGGAGTGAATCTGGTGGAGAAGCTGTTTGGCCTCGACTACCGCCAGATTGAGACCCTTGGCCAGCACGGCCTCACCAACCGGTTGCGCAATCTTGACGGCCTGCTGGCCTATTTGCAGGGCCCCCTGGCGCTGGCCTGCCTGGATTTTCCCTTTGTGGTGATCTACTTAGGCGCCATTGCAATGATTGCAGGACCGCTGGTGTTTGTGCCTCTGGTATTGATGGTGCTCAGTGGTCTGTTGGTGTGGTTGCTGTCTCGCTACTACACCGGTGCCTCCGAGATCAATCTGGCCACGGGTATCGGCATCACCCAGGCCCAGCAGGAGCTGGTAAATCGTTTCCTTGAAGTGAAGCTGGCCAATGTGGAATGGGTGTGGTTGCAGCGGCTGCGAGGGCTGTCGGCCCAGAGCACCAGCAGTGGCCTCACGATCAACCGTCAGGTGGGCCGGTTGCAAGTGATTGTCAGCACCACCGCCCAGCTGGCAAGCGTGCTCACCCTGGCTATCGGTGTCTGGTTGGCCTATTCGAGTGGTCAGGGCCCGGCGGCCATGGGCAACTTGATTGCCGCCATGTTCTTCGTTTTTAGGGTCTTCACACCGTTTCAGCAACTTATGAATGCCCTGCTGCGCTTCGATGCGATGCGTAAGCAGTATGGCCAGCTCGATCAGTTCTTCAGGCTGCGCAGCAGCACTCGACCCTCTGGTGCCTTGGTGAGTGCACCGCGCATGCGGGGATCGATCTTGCTGGATTCAGCGGCCTGCCGGCTGGGCGGCGAGGCTGCCCTAGCGATCACCCGGGTGTCGCTCTCGGTGGCACCCGGTGAACTGTTGGCGATCACCGGCAATGCCGGTTGCGGCAAGAGCACGGTGCTGCGAGTTGTTGACCAGATTTACCCGCTGGTGAGCGGCACCCTGCTATTTGACGGTAAGGACTACCGCCAGTTCAGCGTCGAAGCCATTCAGCGCAATATCGCCTATCTGATGCCCCAGAGCGAGCTGTTGCCCGGCACCATTTGGAGCAACCTCACGGCCATGAACCCGGACGTAACAGTTGACGGTGTGCGGCAGATCTGCGCCAGCCTGGGCTTGCTCGATTTTCTCGATGGCCTAGCTGAAGGCTTCGACACGCCGCTCACGGATGAGATTGCCTATCAGCTCCCCAATGGAGTGCGCCGGCTCATGGCGTTAGCGCAGGCGTTGATCAAGGATACGCCCATTTTGTTGATAGATGACATCAGTCAGGGGTTGGCTCCTGATCAGTTCCAGGCGGTATTGGATGCCCTGCCATCTTTCCGGCGTTGCACCTTCAGCGGCCAGGACCGCAGCGTGATTCTGGCAACAGACAACAAGTTGCTGCTGGAGAAGGCTGATCGCCTCTGCATCCTTGATAAAGGCATCACCTCTTTCCAGGGCACGGCTGAGGAGCTGCGAGCGCGTATGCAAAAGACAACAGTCTGATCCCCCCTTTTTTGATCTAACACCCCCTTAACCGCCATGACCTCCATACCCGCCAACGGCCACAACTCCATTTCTGGCAGCGCCCTTTCTGATCCCTCTTCCCTTGCCTTGCCGCCCGCCGGCGGCCTGCTGTCCCGGCTGCCCGGCATGGACAGCCCTGATGCGATCACGCTGGTGGGCCGCAGCCGGCTCAGCCAAGCCTTGGAGCTGGAGGAAAAACCTGACAACCGCTACCTCCGACTCAGCCTTTACGTGCTCGGAGCGGCGGCCTTGATCTTCTTCCCTTGGGCGGCGCTCACCCCCATCACCCAGGTGGTGAATGCCTCCGGTGAGGTGATTCCTGAAGGTGAAGTGAATGTGGTGCAGCACCTTGAAGGCGGCATTGTGTCGCGGGTTGATGTGAGCGACGGTGACGAGGTGCGCGTGGGCGAGGTGATGCTGGAGCTGCGCCCCAACCTGGTTGAAAGCGAATACCGCGCCACTGAGCAACAGCTCAAAAACCTCCTTCTGCAGCAACAGCAGCTGCAGGCTGCGATCCGTGGTGAGCGGGTGCTGCCACCCACTGAGGGCATCAAGGAGGGCAACAAGGTGAGCCAGGCCCAGGTGGACCTGCTCAATAGCCGCATGGACAACCGCGAAGACCAGATCAAGGCGGCCCAGGCCATGGTGGGAGAGAAGCGAGCTGAGGTTTCGGGTCTAAACAGCCAGATTGCCCTCTATCTGAAGCAGCGGGCGATGTGGGCTGGATTGGTGGCCTCGGGAGCCGCTTCCCGCCTCAACCTGCTCGATATCGATACCAAGCTCGCCGAGATGCGCGGCGCCCGTAATGAGTCGCTCAAGGCCCTCTCCCAGGCGGAGGCAAACCTCAATGGCGTGCAGTCGGGTCTGGTGTTCGAGCAAAACTCCCAGGTTGCCCAGCTGGTGAATGAGGAGGCCGTGGTGGCTGAAAACATCAAGAAGGTGCGCAACCAGTTGGAGCGCACCAAGATCACGGCCCCGGTGGACGGTGTGGTGAGCGACCTGCGCTTTAAGGCCCCCGGTGGAGTGGTCGGTCCTGGTGCGGTGGTGCTGTCGGTGGTGCCAAACAGCACCCAGAGGCTGGTGGAGGTGCGGGTTCCGTCTGGTGATATCGGCTTTGTGAAGCCGGGCCAAAAGGTGGATGTGAAACTCCAGCCTTTTGATTCCACTATTTATGGCTCGGTGCCCGGTCGGGTGCTGAGTATCGGTGGTAATTCCGTTCAAGATCCCGACGACCGCAAGTACTACTACAAGGCTCGTATCCAGCTAGACCGCCAGTTTGTAGATGTGGCCAATCGTAAATATCCAATTGCTGTTGGTATGCCACTTGTGGCCGATATCAAGGGTCCCCAACGCAGCGTACTGCGCTACATCTTCCAGCCATTCACTCGCACCCTTGATTCAGCATTGCGTGAATCGCGCTGAATATTTGGCTTGCTTACTTTGCCTCTTAAGGTCGCCTTGTGGTGGCCTTTTTTTATGTTTGACAAGAATTGACTGCGGCGGGTTTGGCAGCTCTGAACCCGCTCGACAGTGTTTGCGTGCCCAAAATAGCGTTCTAAGTTACCTCGATCCGTAATAAACCCTGATCGGGCAAACTTCTCAGCCACCTCTCAGAAACCCCAAACTGACTCTACTGCAGTCATTCCCAGGTTTATTGGATCTTCCGCTAAGCCCAGGGCTCCCTGGTGAGCTGCCAATGGGCGGTTCTCCCCTTGATTAGCTGAATTGATTTGCATAGTTTGGATACAGACGAATGTATCGAGACCATGGCGGAAGATCTAATCACCATGCTCACAGACGGCGCCCAAGCAGCCGAAGATGAGAGCCGTCTGGCAGGCAACATGCAGGACGCCGCGGTGGTAGATACCGCCGGCAGCATGGACAATCCCGGTGGCAGCACCCCAACGGGCGGAGCTACCGACAACACGATCACCGAGCAGGCCCCAGAGAGCCAGCCCCCTGCTGTAGGAGTGACTCAAGATATTCCTGAGCCCGAGACCGATGTCGGCGGTGGTGGTGGTGGCGTGCTCTTGGTGCCACCGCCAACCACCTTGGCGACTGAAGAGCCCGTAATCGCTCAAGCGGGTGTGGCTCAATCTGACCCGACCCTGCAGGAGATTGCCGCCCCCGTAGCTGCAGAGGAGCTAGCACCTGAGCCAACGCCGGAGCCCACTCCTGAGCCGACTCCGGAGCCTCCAGCACCTGAGCCGCCCGAGGAGACCAATGCCCCGCCCACGGTGATCGTGCTTCCAGCGGATCCTGGGGCCCCCGCTGACGGTGACAGTGATCCAAGTAATGATGACGACAACTTCAACGAGGAGCTGCGCAGCGATCCTTTGATCCAGCTGCCCCCCGGCTTGGTGTCTGAGGTTGGTCTGGAAGATGGCCTGTCGCAGTTCGCCACCACCCAGGGCACCATCGTGATCGGCGATCCCGATGGCATTGGCGACATCGCCACCGTGCTGATAGCTGGACAGCTGTTTACGCTCAGCCAGCTGCTCACAATCGATCCGCTTAGCCCCACTTTCCAGATCCCCCTGGAAGCTGGAGACGGTGACACGGAAACGGAAGGGGTGCTCACCCTGCAGGGCTTTGATCCCGTCACTGGCGTGATCAGCTTCAGCTTCACGCTCACCAGCCCGGTGAACAACACCAATCCCCTGGGCAATCCAAATATTGATCAGAACTCGGCCTTGGTGCCGATTTCTGCCACCGTTACAGACCTAAGCGGTGCTACTGCCACCGCTACTGGCGGCATTCGGATTGTGGATGCCACGCCGTTTGTGCTGGCTTCCACTGAAGAGCTCCCTCCGCTGATCGTGGATGAGAGTGTTGGTGAGATCGGCACGCTTGATGGTACTGAGAACGCTGCTGGCTTCGACACGGTGTCTCTCGATGTCAGCCAGTTCTTCGACAGCAGCGCTGATCCTGGCATTCAGTTTGGTTTTGGGGCTGATGGGCCTGGAACGGTCTCTTATGCGTTGGTACTAAACGGCACCGGTATCCCCTCGGGCTTGTTTGCACTCGGCAGTATCGGTGCGCCAGGTGCAGAGATCCTGCTCTCGCAAGTATCACCTACCTCGGTGATCGGCTCAGTAGGCGGTGTTACCTATTTCCAGATCACCATCAGCCCCACTGGCGAGCTCTCGCTCTCTCAATCGTCGGCCATCTGGCATCCCGACACGTCGTCTAACGATGAATCCGTTTTCCTTAACTTGGCAGATGCTGATCTTCTTCAAGTTCAGCAGATCGTTGCTGATTTTGATGGAGATCAGGCGTTTGGTAATCTGAACATTGGGCAAGGCATTTTTGTTTTTGAAGATGATGGACCGAAGGCCGTTGTGCTGCCCACCCCAATTACAGCGACGGTGGATGAGAGCGGTCTGAATCCGGTATTGGAGGCAAGCGATCTTTCGACGGGTAATCCGGAGAGCGCTGCGGATACGGCTGGAACGAGTGATGAGGTGAGTGGTTTGGCCTCTGTGTCGACGCTGTTTGTGGTCGGAGCGGATGAAGCACCAGCACCTGGGACGACGTATGGATTCGCGGCGGATGCCAGCAGCCTGAATGCGCTGAGTTTGACGTCGAAGGGTGCAGGTGTGAGCTGGTCGAGCAGCAGCGCAGGCGGATTCAGCACTTTGACGGCGGTTGCTGAAGGCCGTACGGTGCTGACGGTGACGATCAATCAGTCAACGGGTGCGTG
This sequence comes from Cyanobium sp. T1G-Tous, assembly GCF_024345455.1. Taxonomy (NCBI): domain Bacteria; kingdom Bacillati; phylum Cyanobacteriota; class Cyanophyceae; order Synechococcales; family Prochlorococcaceae; genus Cyanobium; species Cyanobium sp. T1G-Tous. The sequence goes on along the minus strand of NZ_JAGQBD010000002.1, from coordinate 344 downwards.
GAGCGCGGACCTGGACGACCAGTTTGATCATGTTGATGACGGAGCGAATACTGAGAACACGGTTCTGGCGAATGGAGGAGCTGGACTGTCTGGGATTGATCTGTCGGGGGTGCTGACGGCGACTGATTTCGACGGAGATACGGCGACCGGAGCAACAGCTGGATCGTTTGTGCTGACGATTGCGGATGACATTCCGGTTGCGAATACGAGCCGGACGCCAATTACAGCGACGGTGGATGAGAGCGGTCTGAATCCGGTATTGGAGGCAAGCGATCTTTCGACGGGTAATCCGGAGAGCGCTGCGGATACGGCTGGAACGAGTGATGAGGTGAGTGGTTTGGCCT
>NZ_JAGQBD010000019.1:0-56079 GCF_024345455.1 Cyanobium sp. T1G-Tous | reverse complement strand
ATGGAGGAGCTGGACTGTCTGGGATTGATCTGTCGGGGGTGCTGACGGCGACTGATTTCGACGGAGATACGGCGACCGGAGCAACAGCTGGATCGTTTGTGCTGACGATTGCGGATGACATTCCGGTATGGACCAGTAACCAGTACCTCACGAATGACATCGTCGTGTCTTCCCGCGGTGATGGCATCAGCATCGACGCTTGGAGCTCCCTTCCTGTATCTATTGGAGCTGATGAGGCTGGGTTCGCCTCCTTCATTAACTGGATTCGAACTCCGCCTTTTGGATCTCAGATCAATGGCTCTGCCAGTCTGATATCCGATGGAGGTGGGTCCAGCTGGTGGGTGGCATCCACTAACTTTACCTCTAATGGAGCGCCCCTTTACTACGCCGTGAATGTCTCGGCTCCAGATGAGATTATCCTGACTAAGAGTGCAACCAACCCAACGACTTCTTCGGCTGATTTTGTTGCAGTGATTGGAGCGAGTCTTGGTTCTCAGCAGCTTCAGGTTGATGTTCGCCAAGACATTGACGTGGTTCTTGAGTTTGACTTCTCCTCGTTCTCAGACGCCAGTGGCGGTAGTGGTCCTAAAAACTTTGTCTTCATTGGTGACAATGGAGTTCTGTATAAGGGCGATACCCTCGTCGAGGCGGCTATCCCTGCGGGAGTCAAAGTGGTCGCTACCTTCCTTGCCAATGGAGCTTTTGACGTCCAGACCAGTAATGCGGTATCCAGTTTCAAGGTGGCTGTTGAAAACCAGTGGGTCACCGGCGACACAAACCCTGCGCTGAACGAGACGATCACAATTGACATCGGTCTGAATGGTGGCACTGAGACGGCACTGGTGACGACAGACACCCCGTTCAATGTCTTCCTGGAAATGAAGGGAGGCTCCTCTATCCCCTATCAACTTAAGTGGGTTGTCACTCTTTCTGATGGTACAACGCGTACGCAGAACGTTGATACTATTGTTGATCAGGCATCAGGTGACTCGCTGCTTCAAATCACTAAGGCGGATCTGGATGCAGCCATTGGAGCAGACATCGTGGTTTATCAAGTCACCAAGGTTGAGCTGATTCCCAACACTGGGACTGGTTCGGACGAGTGGCGCGTGGGCGGCATCTCATTCTCTGGTGGGTCAAGAGAGCTCCCGATTAACGACTTTTATACCGTTGATGTCTTTGACGCTGACGGCGATAAGCTTACCGATGCTTTTAAGATTACCTTTGATCCTAACATTGCCAATCCCGTTACCCCTGTCGCATTGGACCTTGATGGTAGCGGCTCTATTGACTATCTTTCTGTCCCCTCAGGAGTTCTTCTGGATCCTGATGGCAATGGTGCTCTAAGTCAATTCGGCTGGATCTCCTCTGGTGATGGAATCCTCGTCTATGATTACAACTCCGACGGGTTAATTTCTGAGGGCCGTGAGTTCATCTTCACCATGTGGGGGGAGAACCCTGCTGTCGCCACCGATATGCAGGCCCTTGCCGCCTACTTCGATGTCGATGTCAATGGTGTCAAAGACGGAGTCCTTGATGCCAATGACACTGCTTGGAGCTACTTAGGCGTCTGGCAGGATCTGAACGTCGATGGCGTCCAGGATGATGCTGAATTCGTTTACTTGGCGGATTGGGGAATTACCGGCATCGCCCTCGCCTATAACTCCGATAGCACCAGCTATGCAGCGGCCGATGGTGATGTGTTCGTCTACGGCCATATGGCCGTCACCCTCGCCGATGGGAGCATCATGCTGGCGGATGACGTGGCCTTTGCGGACGCCCCTCCTGACACTTCGGCCGTGGATCCCCAAGCAACAGAGCCACTGTCAGTTTTGGAATCCCCCGAGTTCTCGGCGGAAACCACCAGCGAGGATGTTGTCATTCCCGAAACCGAGGCGTTGGAGGCCGATCTGGTAGCGGTTGCTGATTTGGTCAATCAGTTCGTTGCTGAAAACGTCGTCTCTGAGGAAACCCTCGTGGAATACCAGCAGGAGCTGCCGTTGACTCCGGATGATTCCGCGTTCGATGCGAACATCGATGCAGGCTTCATCGAACCCACCGCTGACGCGATCGTGGCTCTTGATGCCGCCGATTTCACCACCCCCGATCCAGCTGATGGTGGCCTCGGTCACGCCGCTGATCTGGTTGACGACTTCTCCTACACCGTTTGAACCATGGCTGATACAGATGCCTCATTTGTACCCGGTGATGTTATCGCCGGCTTAATCGAAACCTTCTTCGATGCCGTGCGATCCTCTCCAGATCTTGCGGCTCAAGAGGCTCGCCCTGCTGAGCTTGTTTATGAGCTCGATCAGGTGGTTAGTTCCTACCTCGAAGAGCAACAGCTCTCCTCTGATGCCTACCAGCTCATTCAGCAGGATGTGCTCAACAACATTGCCCACGACCTTGCCCAACAGCACGAAGACCTTGCCGATTTCGACGTCAGTTTTGATGCTGCTGGCAATGCCGATCCCGCTGAAGTGATGGCAGCCATGGACCATCATTTCGAGGCCCTGTTCAGCTCGGAGTCCTTTAGTGACGATGGGTCGGCCGCCTTAGGCTGATCTCCCAACGGTTGTCTGTGCCCCCCACTGCCCGTCTGCTGCTGGTTGATCCGGATACCCGCTCCTCTGATCTGCTCACCAAGCACCTTCAGGTCCATGGCTTTGCAATCAGCGCCGTAGCCAGCACCGACGCTGCCCAGCAGCAGCTCGAGGTCGCCGTGCCGCAGATGCTTTTGATCAGCGATGCCCTGCCTGATAGCGCTGCGCTCGTCTTTACCCGCCAACTGCGCGCCGCAGCTAATGCCATTCCCCTGCTGTTGCTCCTATCTCTTGATCACTACAGCTCCCGCGTAGCGGCCCTTGAAGCCGGAGCTGATGATGTGTTATCTCGGCCCTTTGCAATCGAGGAGCTGATAGCTCGGCTGCGTGCCCTAATACGCCGCAGCCGTATGGGGCTCAACCATGTAGATGGCACCGAGTTGCACTACCGCGACCTCACGGTCAATACCGACAGCCGCCAGGTATCGCGCGCCGGCACCCCGATCAAGCTCACCGTTAAGGAATACGACCTGCTGCTCCATCTGCTCCAGCACCGCGAGCAGGTGCTCTCCCGTAAGGACATCCTTTTGGCCGTCTGGGGCGACTCCTGGGTTGGCGACGACAACCTGCTCGATGTCTACATCCGCTACCTGCGTAAGAAGCTAGAACGGCCTGATCTTGATCCTTTGATCCAGACTGTGCGTGGTGTGGGCTTCATGTTGAAGTAGCCGCTCCCAATCCCACCCCGTTGGCCCTGCCAGCGCCGATTTATTGAGTCATTTGACCAACCCTTGAGATCCCTCCCCATGTTCAGGCCCCACCGCGATGTCTTGGCTGGTCTGGTGGTGGCCTTCGCCATGATTCCAGAAGCCATTGCCTTCTCCGGCATCGCCGGTGTCGATCCACGCGTTGGTCTTTTTGGAGCCTTCATCCTGGCTGTCACCCTGGCAGTGGTGGGTGGTCGTACCGCCATGATCACCTCCGCCACCGGCTCCACCGCCCTGTTGATGACGGGCCTGGTGCAGCAGGGTGACGGGCTAGGCACCGGCCTGGGCCTGCAATATCTGCTCGCCGCCGGGATCCTCACCGGCATCCTGCAGATCGCCTGGGGCTACCTGCACCTGGCCCACCAGATGCGCTTCGTGCCCCAGCCCGTGATGGCCGGCTTTGTTAACGCCCTGGCAATCCTGATCTTCCTGGCCCAGTTGCCCCAGCTGGGGTTGGATTTTTTCCACCCAGACAAGCAAGTGATCAGCGCCGCCCAGCTGCCGGCGGTGTACGGCCTGCTCGCCCTCACCTTGGTGATCATCTACTTGTTGCCCCGGCTCAGCACCGTTGTGCCCTCAGCGCTGGTGGCAATCCTTATCAGCACAGGCCTTTCGATTCGCCTTGGGCTGGATGTGCCCACGGTGGCAACCCTCGGCATCCTGCCCAGCGGGTTGCCTCAGTTTGGCCTGCCCCAGGTGCCCTTTAACCTCAGCACCCTGGGGCTGATCCTGCCCACCGCCCTGGCGATCTCCTTGGTGGGCCTGATGGAAACCTTCCTCACCCAGGACATCCTGGATGACCTCACCGATAGCACTAGCTCTAAAAACGTTGAAGCCCGCGGTCAGGGCATCGGCAACATTGTTAGCTCCCTTTTTGGGGGCATGGCCGGTTGCGCCCTTGTGGGCCAGTCGGTGATGAACGTGGGCTATGGCGGCCGCAGCCGCCTATCGACCTTGACCTCAGGCGTGAGCCTGCTAGCGATGATTTTGCTGGCCAGCAATTGGGTGAATCAGATCCCGATGGCCACCCTGGTGGGGGTGATGGTGATGATCGCCATCAATACCGCCAATTGGGACTCGATCCGCGCCATTCGCCGCATCCCCAAAAGCGATTCCGCCGTGATGCTGCTCACGGTCGCTGTCACCGTGCTCACCCACAACCTGGCGGTTGGTCTGCTGGCGGGCGTCGCCCTGGCCGGCATCTTATTTAGCCGCAAGGTGGCCAAGGTGATTGAGGTAAGCAGCGAGCTTTTGGCCCCAGATCATCGGCTTTACAGGGTGCGCGGTCAGTTGTTCTTCGTGAGCACGATCTATTTCCGTCAAGGCTTCGATCTTCACGACCATCCAGCCCGCATCAGCATCGATATGGCAGAAGCCCACATCTGGGACCAGAGCGGTGTAACAGCCCTTGATCAGGTGATCCGCAAAATGAAGCTAAAGGGCAGCTCAGTGGAGGTGCTTGATCTCAATCCTGAGAGCACCAACCTGTTTGCTCGCATTGGTATCGCCCCTGAGGCGGGCGGGCGAGGGGGCACCCCGATCCAAGTTGCCTAATCTCAAAGCCGCTCAGGCAGGCTCCCACTCGATCTTCACCACATCCAACGGCCCGCGGCCGCCGCGATTCAGCTCAGTGGCGGCTCGCAGGGCAGCATCGTGGGTGTGAAAAAGGAAAGCTTCTGAGGTGTGGACCACGTCCACCAGGCGCTGATCCTCGCCGGCAATTGCCAGAAATGTGCCATCGCTAAGCCGCTTCAGGGCATATCGCTCAGCCTGGGTGCAGTCCATCGGATGGGATGGATCAATCTCGGGAGCCCAAAAATGCATGGCCTAATGCCCTTGGCCTAATACCTGATCAAGCTAGCCAGGGCTGGCGGTGTCGACTACGCCCGGCAGGATCATCTCAAGCACGGCGCCTCCTTCAGCCTGGTTGCTGGCCTGGATCCGGCCGCCGTGGGTAACGGCGATCTGCTGCACGATCGATAAGCCCAGGCCACTGCCGATTCGTCTACTCCGGGCCCGAGATGGATCACCTCGGTAAAAGCGCTCAAACAGATGGGCTAGGTCTTCTTCGCTAAGCCCGGGGCCCTGATCAGCCACGCTCAGCTGGCACCACTCACCGCGGCGATCAAGGCTGACCCGCACCACTCCACCATCGGGGCTGTAGCGCAGGGCGTTATCAAAAAGGTTTAGCAGGGCCCGGTGCAGGCGGGAATTGTCGCCGCTCAACTGCAACTGTCTTGGTGCAACTAGCTCAAGAGCTATCTGGCGTTGATCTGCCAGCGGCCGCACGCTGGCCCATACCTGCTCCACCAGCTGGGGCAGATCCACCACCATGGCCCGTGAGCCCGTACCGGGCAGGGTGTTTTCCAGGCGGGAGAGCTCCAGTAGGTCGCCCACCAACTCCTGCAGCCGCAGCAATTCCCGCTGCAACCGCTCCACCAGCCGCGCATTCTGGCTATTCACCTGAGCAGCGAGGCTGTCACCCACCAGCAGCAGGGCAGTGAGAGGGGTTTTCAATTCATGGGCCACATCACTAACCCAGCGCTCCTGCTGCTCCAGCTGGGCATCAAGGGAGCGGCGGCTCTGCAGTTGCACCACCAACCAGCCATCTCGTCCCGGCACCACCATGGCGTCTAGGTCATGGCCGCCAGAGTGCAATTCCAGTCGCTGGGGGCGATCCTGGCGGCGGGCGATACGGATGCTGCTGGCTAGGTCTGGATCTGGGCAGACATCACCGAAGGGCTGGCTGAGCAACAGGCGACCGGCATCAAGCTGCAAGATCCGCTCCGCCCGTGGGTTGATATGGCCGATCAGGCCCTGGCGATCCAGCAGGATCCAGCCGATGGCTGCGGAATCCATCCAGCTCAGCAGCTGCCGGGCTGGGGGCAGGGGGCGGTTCAGGCCAGCCCGGCGCCGCCAGGAGGTCACTCCAAGGCTGATAAGTGGGCTGGCAAGCAGGCCTAGCCCTAACCCCAGGCTCAAAGCAAGCAGCAGCTCAAGGGCATTAGCCAAAGCGATAACCAAAGCCGCGCACCGTGATCAGATGCACCGGGGCTGATGGACTCTCCTCCAACTTCTCCCGCAACCAGCGGATGTGCACATCAACGGTTTTGCTGTCGCCGATGTAGTCGATACCCCAAAGTTGCTCCAGCAGCTGATCGCGGCTCCAGACCCGCCGCGGATTTTGCATAAACAACTCCAGCAATCGATATTCCTTCGGCGATAGGTTTACCTCCACCCCGTCCCGCGTTACCCGGCATTCGTCCTGGTAGATGCAGAGGTTGGCGTGCTCCAGCACCTTGGCCCGGCTGCTCTGGCTAGACGAGCGCCGTAGCAGGGCCCGGCACCTAGCCACCAGCTCACGCATGCCAAAGGGTTTCACCAGGTAGTCGTCGGCACCCACCTCCAGCCCCAGCACCCGGTCCGTTTCGGTGTCGCGGGCACTCACCACCAGGATGGGCGTTTGGTTGCTGTGTTGACGCAGCTGCCGGCAGACATCCAGCCCGCCCAGCCCCGGCAGCATCAAATCCAGCACCACCAGGGAAAATGGTTGGCCATCGGGCGCCCGCTGCAGCATTTGCAGGGCGTCGCGGCCATTGCCACAGGCCTGGACGCTGAATCCCTCCAGCTCCAGGGCTTCGCGAATGGTTTCGCGAATCGTTTCGTCGTCTTCGACTACGAGCAAGGAAGGCTGCATGTCGCCATTCTCGCCGGCCAGCTCCACCCCCCAGAACGTTGCTTCAACCACAGCGGTAACCATGGCCGCGAACCGTGGTGATCAAGCTGGGTTGGGCGGGATTCTCTTCCAACTTGAGGCGCAGCCAGCGGATATGCACATCCACGGTCTTGGGATCTAGCTCCACGGCCTCGCTTTCTCCCCACACCTGAGCCAGCAGCTCATCGCGACTCCAGATCCGGCGTGGATGCTTCAAAAAGAAGTGAAGTAGTCGAAATTCCCGTGGCGACAGGCTCACTTCGGCACCATCGCGGCACACCCGGTGTTCCTCCACAAGCATCGAAACCGGGCCGCAGCGGAGGGCAAGCGAGCTTTCTGAGCCAAGTTGATGGCGGCGCACCAGGGCCCGGCAGCGGGCCAGGCATTCCGCCAGTCCAAAGGGACTTGGCAGCACGTCATCGGCGCCGTCCTCCAGGCCCCTTACCCGGTCGGTCTCGGAGATTCCAGGGCAGAGCAGCAGCACCGGAATCGGCTTGCGGGCCGAGCGCACCTGGCGGCACAGCTGCCGGGCAGCTTCGCCCAGGCTGCCATCTAGCACAAGCAGATCCCAGTTGAAGCTTGGCCCCAGCTTGGCGCTCGCCTGCTCAGCATCAGGGCAAACGGTTACTTCGTAGCCTTCATCGCAAAGCTTTTGACGCAGGCAGGCGGCTGCGGTGCAGTCGGAGTAAACCAGCAACAGCCGTATGGACGGCTGCTTCATCGATGCTGGTTGCGCTGCTGGGGGAGATGGCTCACCACCAGCCGGCGCTGGCTGTCGATGTGGAGCCAGCCCTCATCGCGCAGGGCCCCGAGAATCCGGGTCACGGTGACCCGGGTGGTGCTGAGGGTGCTGGCCAGCTCCTGGTGGGTGAGCTTCACCTGAAGCCGCAGGCCCTGTTCACAGGGCTGGCCGTAGTCGTTGGCGAGCAACTCAAGGAATCCGCGCACCCGATCTTCGATGCGGCGCAGGCCGAGCAGGGCCAGCAGGGCTTCACTTTGGCGGTAGCGAGAGGCCATGCCCTGCAGCAGGCCCATAGCCAGATTGGGCGAGCGCTGAATTTCTTCGCAGCTGACGCAGAGCAGGTCACTATCTACCAACGTGTTGGCCGCATAGGCCTCAACATTGGTGAGGGGATCGCCGAAGGGCTCGTTAGGGCCGGCTAACCCGAGCAGCAACTCATCACCATGGATCGAAATCGCGGTGAGTTTCACCATGCCCCGCACCACCAGCCAAACGCTGCGCTTGAGCAGGGGCACCTGGCTGCCCGCCGCAAGGTGCACCAGGCTGCGCTTCTCGTAGCTGGTCTCAAGCAGATCGCGGAAGCTATCGCTGCGACCCGGCTGAAGAGAGGGCGTGAACACCATCGAGGAGCAAGCCAGTTAGCTGGCACAACGCTATGGAGCCAGCTGCGCCGCCAAGCAAAGGCTCGGTAGTCCCGGGTTTAAGACCCGGTTAGGGCTGGGAGTGGTGGTGGCGCCCCCAGAAGCGAGCCCCGCAACAGCCAGAGGCTCTCGCCCTGCTGCCAGAAGAGCCAAAGCTGATCCCCATCTATTAAGGAGCGGCCATGCAGCTCAGCGAGGGCCAGGGGCGCGGCAGCGCTAGAGCTGCTGAGGCGGAGGCTGATGTCTTCGGGCAAGGTGCCCAGGCTCGCTGGCAACTCCTGCTCCTTGCCTCGATCCCAAAGGGCTAGAAGGGCACGCTCCTGGCCGGGAAGCAGCCACCACTGGCGCCGCTGCAGGGCCACCAAGGCGGCGCCAGCCTCCCTGGGCCGCCCACCCATGGCCACTTGCCTCGCCAGGCGAAATGCCTCCCTGGGCTGGCGCGGCAGGCCTGCGGAGTTGCTAGTAACAGGCGGCCCGCTAGCTGTGGCAACGGGCTGGCGGCGGCTCTGCTCGCTTTGGGAGTCGCCGGCGAAAGCACCCGCGGGCAGGCTGGAGGGTGGCGGCGGCGGCAGGCCTGCCAGACCTTGCAGCGGAATGGTGGCCAGGGAGCTAGCCGCGGCCAAGCCTGGCGCCGTGCGGCTCCACCGCAGCAGGGTGGCCGTGTCCTCTGCCAGTACGGCCCGGCGAGCGCGGCGGCCATCGCTGCCAGGCTGGGGCAGGGCCATCAGCAGCAGCAACTGGCAAATAAGGGCGGCCAGCAGGGCAGGTGCCCAGCGCCGCACCATCGGCTCAGCCAGCTTTGGGTGTAGGTGCAGGAAGTTGGATTTCAAGGTGCAGCGGCAAGGAATCGAGCTGGCTGAGCAGGCGGCGCACGTCGCCCCAGGGGGTGTCGGGATCGGGCACGATCCGCAGGCGATTCGCCCTGCTGCGCAGGGCCGGAGCGGCAAGCAAGCGCCGCAGCTCGGCGGCGGCAATGGGCTGGTTCCAGAGCCTCAGGCCACCATCGGCAGCGAGGTGCAAGCTGATTACCCCCTGGGCCAACGGGCGCTGCAGCCTCACCTGGGGCAGCAGCAGCAGGCCTAGGGAAAAGGCGCATAGTGCTGTTGCCAGCAGCGCATGGGAGAAGGGTTGCAGCAGCCAGGCTCGCTTCACCGCTTTCCTCCCGGCCACTCCACCAGCACCGGCAAGCGGGAGTGGTGCTGCAACCAATCGAGAGAGGCGGCAACCTCAGCGCTGGCCAAGCCAGCAGAGGGCTGGAAACGCACAGCCACCACCGCGGACGGGCGGGCCTGCAGTTGGCGAAGCAGGCTCTCATCGGCTTGGGGGGCACCGTTGAGAATCCAGCGGCCGGATGCGGCGCGGGCCACAACCAACACATCGCCGCCGCCAACGGCGGGTTCGGGGTGCAGTCGCAGCTTGGCTTGCTGCACCAGGCTGGGCAGGGCAGCAACCGCCAGCAACACGGTGATGGTGGTTGCCACCAGGGGCACCAAGGCGGTTAAGGGCCCTGGATGTGCGGCGCTTGGCTGCTGCATCAGGGGTTGGCGCAATGACGCAGCTGCCAGCGGCGCAGCCCCTGGTTGAGCAACAGCAACGCCATCGCCACAAAAGTGATCTGCAGACCAAGCAGCGTGGGAAGCAGCACGTCGCCGTAGCCCGCTAAGGGAGCGCCGGGCGGCAGCAGCAGCTGGCTGCCTAGTTGCTTCAGCACCGCCATTAGGCCAGCCGTCGTGCCGATCAGGCCCAGCAGCGGAGCCAGCACCACTGCTGCCTGCAGCAAGGGCTCACCCCAAGCCATCTGGTGGTCGCAGTCGTCAAGCAACTGATGGCGCTGCCGCCAGGAACGGCGACCACGGGCAAACCAGCGCCACCAAAATGCACCCCGATCAAATCCCACGGTGAATACCGCCACCGATAAAACAAGCAGGGGCACAGCTACGGGTCCGCAGGCCTTCCACAGGGACAGGAAGGAAGCCATGGCTCTTGCCAACTGGGGCGAGGATATGGAGCGCTTGGGGCCACCGCCGGTATCGCCCCTGCTTGACATGGGGCCCGGGTCGGGCGCCTGCACGGCTTAAAAGTTGATCGGCTTAAAGATTGATCGGCTCCACTCCGCTCACCACCGGCGCCACGGCGCTCAGCTCCAGTTCCGGGTGCTCCTCCGCCAGCTGACCCAGGTTCCAGCTGTTCTTGAACAGCAGCACCGGCCGATTCCAGGCATCTCGCACCGTCTTGCAATTAAAGATCCGCCCCACCTGCTCCAGGGCTGGCCAGCCGCCCGCCACCCAGCGAGCTACCGCAAAACCGAGCGGTTCAAGCCGCGTCTGCACGCCGTATTCGTGCTCAAGCCGGTATTGCACCACCTCCAGTTGCAGCTGGCCAACCGCCGCCAGAATCGGATCGCGCTTGCTTTCATCTGTGTCGTAGAGGATTTGTACCGCCCCCTCCTCGCGCAGCTCATTGACGCCCTTGCGGAAACTCTTGAACGCCGATGGGTTCGGGTTGCGCAACCAGGCAAAGATCTCCGGCGAGAAGCAAGGAATCCCCTCGTATTCCACCTTCTGGCCGAGATAAAGGGTGTCGCCAATGGCGAACATGCCGGGGTTGTTGAGGCCGATCACATCGCCGGGGTAGGCGTCCTCCACCACTTCCCGGTCCTGACCGAACAGCTTCTGGGGGCGCGATAGGCGAATGGCCTTGCCGGTGCGGGCGTGCTGCACCGTCATGTCCTTTTCAAACTTGCCGCTGCACACCCGCACAAAGGCCACCCGGTCGCGGTGGCGCGGATCCATGTTGGCCTGCAGCTTGAACACAAAGCCGCTGAAACCGGGGCCGATCGGGTCGATCTCACCGGCATTGCTGGCGCGGCCCACCGGCTTCTGGGCGAGCTCCAAAAAAGCATCAAGAAACGGCCGCACGCCGAAGTTGGTCATCGCCGAACCAAAGAAAACGGGCGAGAGCTCACCGGCGTGCACCAGCTCTAGGTCGAGGTCGGCGCCAGCCCCCTCCAGCAACTCCAGTTCCTCAAGGGCCTGAGCCAGGAGCTCCGGCTCCACGGCCCCCGTATCGCGGGCCTCCTGCACCGTGAGCAGCTTTTCCTCGCTCTGGCGGCCGCGCTCGGCGCGCTGAAACAGGATCACGTCGTGGCTGCGGCGATCGATCACGCCGCGAAAGCGGTCGCCGCTGCCGATCGGCCAGTTCACCGGCCAGCAGGCCAGGCCCAGCTCCTGCTCGATCTCATCGAGCAGCTCCAGGGGCTCGCGCCCAGGCCGGTCCATCTTGTTGATGAAGGTGAAAATCGGGATGCGCCGCATGCGGCACACCTCAAACAATTTGCGCGTCTGGGGCTCCAGGCCCTTGGCCGCGTCTTCCAGCATCACCGCGTTATCGGCGGCTGCCAGGGTGCGATAGGTGTCTTCTGAGAAGTCCTGGTGGCCAGGGGTATCCAGCAGGTTGATCGTGCTGCCGCTGTAGTCGAACTGCAGCACCGTTGAAGTGATCGAGATACCGCGCTGCTTCTCGAGCTCCATCCAGTCAGAGGTCACCTTGCGCTGCTCCCCCTTGGCCTTCACGGCGCCGGCCTGCTGGATCGCGCCCCCGTAGAGCAGCAGTTTCTCGGTGAGGGTCGTTTTGCCCGCGTCTGGGTGGGAAATGATCGCGAAGTTGCGCCGCCGGGCCACGGCCTCGGCCAGGGCCTGCAGTTCGGGAGTGCTGCTTGTGCTGCTGATCATCAGCTCAGCCTGCCAGGCCGCTTAGTTGAGCCGGCCCCATACCTCCAAGTAGCGCTCCTGCCCCGACGCCACCTGGAGCTGGGCGGCCAGCCCGGCCTGCTCCAGCTGCTGCTGCACCTCCTCTGGGGTGAAGGCCGCATGCAGGGAAGCGCGGTAGTCGCGCCGCAGCACCTCGGGCGCTCCTTCCATCTCGGAAACCACCAGCGCCTCCACCGCCTCGGCGTTATCGGGGCGCCGCAGGTCTTGGACATAAACAAACGCGCCTGGGGAGCCGAGCTGGGTCACCGTCTGCCAGAGCACCGCCGGATCATGCAGGTGGTGCAACAGGCTGTTGCACACCACCGCAGAGAAGTGGGCTTCGAGTTCGCCTGCGATAGCAAGGGGCAGCAGCGCCTGCTTAAAGCGCAGCCGAGCCGCCAGATCCGGCGACGCTCCGGCCAGGCGCTCGCGCGCCACCGCCAGCATCCGCGGCGCCCCGTCGATCCCTAAAACCCTTGCAGCGGGCCAGTGAGCGGCCAGAAGCAAGCTGATGTTGCCCGGGCCGCAGCCCAGATCCACCAAGGCCGTGCCGGGGTCATCACCGCAGAGCTGGGCCAGCCGCTCCACCATCGCCGCATCGGAGGTGGCGAAATCGGCCTGGGCATAGGCCAGCACCTGGCCTGCCTTGTCCATCAGCTCCGGCTCCGGAATGCGCTGCATCGAAATTCAAGATTTCCTGATCCACTGTGGCGCAGCCTTGCTGGGCAGCGCACTGTCGCTGGTGTCTACCAGATGTTGCACACCCCACCGGTGGCGTTATGGTTCGGCTCACCTTCGGGCCGTACTGCCTGTGACGCTCTCAGCCACGCCCCCTACAGCCGCCAGTCAGAACGCCGAAGCTGCGGCGGCTGAAAAGGCTTTTGCGGCCGCCAGCGGCAGTCCGGCGGGCGAGGCCCTCGATTTCCCGGCCACCGCCCCTGCTGCCAACCCGGTCTTCTACCGGACCTACAGCCGCAAGACCGAGACCGGCAGGGAAAGCTGGCACCAGGTGGCTGAGCGCAACCTCGGCGGTCTGAGCAAGCTGGGCAACCTCAGCGATGCGGAGGTGGAGTTGATGCGCCGCATGCAGCAGCAGCAGAAAGCCCTGCCTTCAGGGCGCTGGCTGTGGATCGGCGGCACCGAATGGATCGAGCAACAGCAAAACTTCTCTGGCGCCTACAACTGCACCTCCACCAACCTGGTGGACTGGGAAGCCTTCGGTCTGATGATGGACCTGGCGATGATGGGCTGCGGCACCGGCGCCATCATCGAGCCCCATCTGATTGGGCGCTTGCCGGCGGTGCGCAACCGGCTCAGCATCGCCGCTGTGACCGATATCGGTGCCACCCCGGTTGGCCAACGCCAAGAGCACACCAGCCACAGCATCGAGGCCAACCGGGTTGCCATCAAGGTGGGTGACACCCGCCGCGGCTGGGTGGACAGCTACCAGCTGTTGCTCAATCTCTGCAGCGACGAGCGCTTTGACCCCGCCAGCCCGATCGAGATAAGCGTCGATCTCTCCGACGTGCGGCCCGTGGGCGAAACCCTCAAGGGCTTCGGTGGCATGGCCAACCCGGTGAAACTCAAGGACCTCTACGGCCGCGTGGCCCAGATCCTCAATAAGGCCCAAGGCCGCCAGCTCACCTCGGTGGAGTGCTGCCTGCTGATCGATGAGGCTGCCGTCACAATCGTGGCCGGCAACATCCGCCGCAGCGCCGGCATGCGCCAGTTCTGCGCCGACGACAACTCCGCCGCCGGAGCTAAGGAGAACCTCTGGCAGCAGGACAGCGAGGGCAACTGGAGCATCGATCCGGAAAGGGATTCGCTGCGCATGGCCAACCACACCCGGGTCTTCCACAACCGGCCCGACCGGGCCACGGTGCTGGAGGCGGTTGTTAAGCAGTTCCAGAGCGGTGAGGGCGCGATCCAGTTCGCTCCTGAAGCCATCGCCCGCTCCAACGCCGACCTGCTGACCACCCCAGAGCTGCGCACAGAGTTCATCGGCATCTATTGCGACCAAGGCCGCGAGCAAGCTGGCCGCTGGCTCACCACCCACCACCCCGAGATCAGCGCCGCCGAACTGGAGCACCGCTTGGGCCGCTACGGCCTCAACCCCTGTGGCGAGATCCTCGGCGCCGACTTCCACTGCAACCTGGCTGAAATCCACCTCAACCAGATAGACCCCGCCGATCTGGTGTCCCAGGAGGAGGCCTTCCGTGCTGCCGGCCTGGCCGTGGCCTGCCTGCTCAACCATCGCTTCGAGGTGGAGCGCTACCGCCAGAGCCGCGCCTGGGATCCGATCGTGGGCGTGAGTTTCACCGGCCTATTTGACTTTTTTGTGCACGCCTTTGCCACGCCCTGGCTCACCTGGTGGGAAGCGGGACGGCCCAACACGGCCGAAGGCCTGGCCTTCAAGGCAAAGGAGGCCGAATTCCTGGGCCGCTGGAAGCAGATCGTCAATACGGCGGTTTGGGACTACTGCGATTGCCACGGCCTGCGCCGCCCCAACCGCTGCACCACCGTGCAGCCCGCCGGCACCAAGAGCCTGCTCACCGGAGCATCCCCTGGCTGGCACCCCCCCAAAGCCCAGCGCTTCATCCGCCGTATCACCTTCCGCAAGAACGATCCGGTGGCCCTTGCCTGCATGGATTACGGCTACACAATCGTGCCTTCGCAAAGCGATAAGGACGAACAGGGCCGCCTGCTGGATGATGCGTTTGATCCCCGCTGCACCGAGTGGCTGGTGGAAATTCCCACCGAAGTGAGCTGGGCCAATATCCCAGGTGCCGATGCAGTGGAGATCAACAACTTCTCAGCTTTGGCTCAATTTGACTTCTACATGCAGGTGCAGAAGCACTACACAGCCCACAACACCTCAGCCACGGTCGAGTTCCGCGAAAACGAAATTGAACCACTAGCAGATGCAATTTATCAGGCAATCGATCAAGGTGAGGGCTACATCTCTGCTGCCCTATTGGCCCGTTTTGATGCCAATGCCACCTTCCCGAGGCTGCCGTTTGAACCAATCGACCACGCCACCTACCTGCGTCTAAACGCTGAGGTGGCATCCCGTCGCAGCACCACTTGCTTCTTCGAAGCACTACAGCGCTACGACCGTGGTGAGCTGGTGGAGGCAGGTCCAGCTGGCTGCGATTCAGATAAGTGCCTACTGCCTTTAGCTAAACCGGGCAACAACTAAGGCCTTCGCAGGCGCGAATGCTAAGAGGAGGGGGGATCGGCAATGATATACCGGTCCCTACCTGTTTGTTTAGAGATAAGCAAAGCGGCATCTGCCCTTTTATAGGTGTCTGTGTAGACCTCGCCAGGGGCACGCTCTGCTACTCCGATGCTTATCGTAGCTTGCAGCATATCTTCGCCCACCCGGATACGCAGGGCGCGTGTATTGGCCAGCATGCGATCAGCAATATCGGATGCTGTCGCTAGATCAGCATTAACGAGCAGGGCGAGAAATTCTTCGCCGCCCCAGCGGCCACAAGAGTCGTATTCCCTAAGGCTATGGGTAAAGGAATTGGCAAGCTCGATTAGCACCTGATCGCCTACATCATGGCCGTAAACATCATTGAAAAGCTTAAAGCGATCCACGTCCATGGTGAGCAGGGAGTAGGTGCCTTCTTCCCTGGCTAGTCGCTCATCCTCAATTCGGCATCGCTCTGACATCAGGCGGCGATTTGGGATAGAGGTAAGTAAATCATGGGTGGAAGCTTCCCTTAGGGCCTTATTGAGGTCGTTCAGCATCGACTGGTAGCGATCTGAAATGCTGATTGCACGCTCAAGTGTGCGGATCTGACGGTCGTAGCGGCGTGAGAGGTTGCGCACCCGTTCTTGGACACCGCTTTGATAGCGATCCGAAATCTGGGTAATACGCTCTAACCTGGAAACTTGCTGCCCCATCCTCTCCATCATTTCGGCTAAAGCTTCCCGCAAGGGATGGCCCAGGTAAGCCTCGTTTGCCAATAATTCTGCTACTCGATCGTCGAGCTCATCAGAGGGTTTGGAGTCGCCAGAATAAGGAGTCATGCTAGAGGGTCCTTAGACCACAACGGCCTCAATTGAAAAATCGAAAGTATAGTCTTCTTTGAATTCCTCGCCCAGCTCTGCGGAACGGGGATTGCGACTATCGTAAAACCAGCATACTGCAATTTGCTTGCCTTGATCGGCGGCATTTTGTAGCCGATCGAATATGTCTATCATCGCCCTAATGCTACTTGTATTTAAGTAATTCAGTCTTAGCTCGATTTTTAGTGGTTGGGACCCAGAATGCAAAAAATCTTCAACCCAGCCAATAATATTGTCGAAAATTTCATAGGTGTTTTCCGGATAGGACTCGCCAGTCATCACCAGCACTCCGGTGTCCCATTCAGCCGTGACTGCAGGCGTGGACTGGGTTGGGGCCAGGCTCAGGTTTTTCTGGAATTCAGTGTTTGTCATGGCCGTTCAGATTGTTGCGCGTAGCGTGAAGAAGGCTTTGCCACCACCGAGCTCATCCAAGCTGGCCTGCAATGGCTCAGATGACTTGCGTGCAATATCAATCAGGCCGAGGCCCGCACCAGTTGCCACACCTTCTTCACGGGGCTTGCGCAGTTGCTCTTTGTAGAGCGACTTGAGCTCTACCTTATCAAGCCTCCCCAAGGCCTCGACCCGATCCAATAGATGCTGGCCATCAGCAGTATCAACCATATTTCCTGCCGAAACTACATATTTATCAACTCCAGTCTCTGCAATTACAACCGTAGCAGTGGCCTCTAGGTCACTGTAGGAGCGATTGGATGTATAGTGACGAATATTCTGGCTCATCTCGATATAAACGCTAAAAACATCCATTGCTGAAGACATGCAATCTCTTGTTGTCTCGATGTGCTCCTTCAGCGCCACACCAATTTCGCCAATCAAACTTCTTGAAGTGGGGCCGTTAAAGCAGATCAAAATACGCTCATGCGTGAAGAAATCCCTAAGAGAGGAAAGGCTCCGGCTGGTTGTAAGGGCGCTGTCCATGGGCTTAATGCTTATTGCAATGTTAACACCAGAGCCTGATCGGGCTGGAGCAGGGTCACGTTAGTTAAATCGGAAGGACAGCATGGTGATGTCATCGCGTTGGGGGTGATCCCCTTGGAATTCCTGCAATGCCCTAGTAAGAGCCTGGTGTTGGTCGTCAAGGGACTTGGTTGCATGCTCTAGCAGCCACTGGGAAAATCGATCGCTGCCCAGTCCAAATCCATACTCCCCTCCAGCCTGATCTAAATATCCATCTGTTGTGAGGTAATAGGTGAAGCCAGGAAGAAGCGGAACGTCGTGATCGTGATATGCGCCGGTGCGGCGGTCCCAGAGACTGCGATTGTCCCCTTTGACGTATTCAACTGTGTTGCCATCGCTCCAGTAAAGCCAGATCTTGGCTCCTGCAAAGCGCAGCAGTTGGGCGTGTGCATCAATCATGACTAGGCCTACATCCATTGTGGTGGCAATGGCACGAGAGACTTGGGCTTCGCTGAGAATGCTGTGCATGCCTTCATTGGTGGCTTGCAGCACCTCGGCTGGAGAGGCAATGCCATGCATCTGTATCGACCGATCGATGCCGGCTCGAGCGAGCATGGTCATCATGGCTCCGGATACTCCGTGGCCTGCGCAGTCGGCTACGCCCGCCAAGCAACGCCCACCTTCCTCGTGGAACACGTAGTAATCGCCGCCGACGGTGTCGCGGGGCTGCCACAGGATGAAGTGATCCTTGCCGAAGCGTTCTTTTAGCTGACGATTTGGCAGAATCGACTTCTGCAGCAGTGCTGCATATTGAATCGAATCATCCACCTGTTTTGTTACATCCTTAAGGCGCTGATGGGCTGAATCGACCATGTCATAGGCATGGCGCTGGCGAACTAAGACGGAGTTAAAGGCTTCCGTGAGGCGACCGATCTCGTCACTACCCCTTACGGTCAGCAGTTCGTTGGAATCCTCGGATGATATGGAATAGGCTTGACGAACCAAGCGGCGCAGGGGTTCAACTACGCGCAGCGACAATATGCGATAGGAAATTGTGACCCCTATTGCCAATAAGATTGCCAGAAAGATGGTGGTTTGTGACTGCATCTGGCTGGAGCTGGGATCGTTCAGCAGTGTCGAAGCTGAATAGATCAAATAGGTCAGCACAATGCCATTGAGAATGGCGAGGAGCAAAAATATCTGCTGAATCGACAGGACACGCTTTTTCCGCTTAGCTGCCTCTACCGTCATCCAGCCTTTTAGCACCCATTTTAAGTTTTATCTTAGTCAGGGATGGCCCGGAAAACTGCGCCCTCTCAGAAAATTCTCAGACGGCCCCCCTCGTGGGATTATGGAAGAGGTGGCGGCATTGCCGCACCAACCCTCTGGAGAGGTGGTCGAGTGGTTGATGGCTCTGGTCTTGAAAACCAGCGAAGTGAAAGCTTCCGCGGGTTCGAATCCCGCCCTCTCCGTTCCAATGACATCAGCAGAACCCAGCCCCGCAAGTGCTTGCCGGGCTGGTCTGGTTTCAGTCCTGAAGGTGGCTGAAGGGGCGCATTGCTGCGGCGGGCTCTGCGCAGGCGCGGTTGAGCTCCCTTTCGAGATTGATTATGCGCTTCTCCCTTAGGCAGTATTTGCAGCCGCCGGTGGTTTGGAGGTGCTTCTCGGGGGTGATGGAAATCTCTTTGACTGGATGGCTATTGCAGCGAATCTTGATGGGGGTCTTGTAGCTCTTGTAGAGGATGGCTGCGTAGTCGTATTGATCGCCAAAACGGGATCGGGCCCTTGCCAAAAACAGTTCACGACTGATTGGGTTGCCCATCTCCAGGCCAGGTGGGATCAGTGAAGATGCGGCATATTACGGAGGCTGCCGCCCCAGGCCAATTCGCCGGCAAAGACCGTCACGTTGCGTGATGCGGTTCAAAAGATATGGGTTTGGCCCCCTTGCTCCCATCTTTTCTAGGCTGGTCCTGAGCGCCACGAAGGGAGTGGTGATCAGGCAGGGAGCAATCCCTGCTTTTTTATGGCTTACAAATACCTGTGGTGCGAATCTGGGTGCTTCCAACCCAGCCCGGCTGTTAATGGCCCCAGAGAGTCCCCAACGTCCCCCCTGGCTGAATTGGTTGTTTCTATTGGCGTTCCTGTGGAGCTCCTACCAGCTGGCTGGCCTCTGGTTTGCGCGCCTACACGGCTAGGGGTATTGGTTGGGCACGAAGAACTGCTCATTGCGGGGCGGACGAGCCGTGCCCTTGGGTGGCTTGCGGGGCGGCAGCTTTATCGCTGGCGGTGTCATGTCTTCGTAGGGGATCTTGCTGAGCAGGTGGTGGATGCAATTGAGGCGGGCGCGGCGTTTGTCGTCTGCCTCCACGGTGAACCAGGGCGCTTCGGGGATGTTGGTGTGGGCAAACATCAGATCTTTAGCGGCTGAAAAGCTTTCCCACTTGTTGCGGGCCTCCAGATCCATCGGACTGAGCTTCCAGCGGCGGGTGGGATCGTCGATACGGGCCTGGAAACGGCTTTCCTGCTCCGCATCGCTCACTGAAAACCAGTACTTGAGTAGCACGATTCCAGAGCGCACCACCATCCGTTCAAATTCCGGGCAGCTCTGCAGAAACTCCTCCGTTTGGGCTGGAGTGCAGAAGCCCATTACCGATTCCACCCCAGCCCGGTTGTACCAGCTGCGATCAAATACGACGATCTCCCCAGCTGAAGGGAAGTGTTCGACGTAGCGCTGGAAATACCACTGGGTTTTCTGTTGATCAGAGGGGGTGCCTAAGGCCACCACCCTGCAGCCGCGGGGGTTGAGCGGTTCGGTGATTCGTTTAATCGTGCCGCCCTTACCGGCCGCATCCCTGCCCTCGAACAGCACGATCAGCCGAAAGCCAGAGGCCTTCAGCCAGTACTGCATTTTTACCAGCTCCACCTGCAGCCGGGTGAGCTCTTTCTCGTACACCTTGCGATCTAGCCGGCCCCCGTTGCTGGCCAGATCTTCCATTAACGGCGATGGGTAGTAGCGATCGCTCAGGGGCCCAAAGTGGGGTTGCTGGGGCTGGCTCGAGTTGCTGGTTTTATCCGTTTTCTTGTGTTTTCCCATCGCTGAGGGTCTCCAGAACTAGTTGCGGCGGCTGGGTTGGGGCCATAGAGCTCGCACTAGGCGGATGATCCCCGCAACCACCAATCCCAGGGCCGCAATGGCCGCCAGCACCAGCAGCACCACCGCCAGCAGTTGCACCAGTCCCCAAAGCGCCTGCTGCACCCCGCCGATCAGGTTGGCTAGAGCTGTGCTCAGCACCAAGAAGGTGTCGAAGCGTTCCGGCAACTGCAGCAAGGCCAGCATTAGCCCGGCGCCAGCAGCGCCGAGCAGCAGGGCGATACCGGCCTGACGCCAGCGGGCCGGGCGGCGGCGGCGGCGAAATACTCGTCGTGTCGACGCGCCTGTGGCGGGCAATTGCAGGGCGCGGCGACGGGGGGAGGTCATACCTCGAGGACGTAACCAGCACCGCGCATCCAGCGCTCGAATTCCATCAGCACCAACTCGTTGGGGCAGTCGATCAAGGAGAGATCTGCCACGGTGCAATCCCCCTGGCCGCCGTGATGGAGGGAGAGGCGGAAGTCGTCGCCGCTGAGCCCGCAAACCTCCGGATCACTGCGTACAACCACATCAAGGGAGGCCCCAAGCCGAGCCACCCGAATCCTCAGTTCCGACCAGGTCAGCGCCGCCATGGACCCAATTCAAACTCGATCAGCGATACCCAAGTGTGACCAGCTAGCCGGATACGTCAATAGCGGCTATTTAGGCTGGGCGGCAGCTGGACGCTGGACTGGCTCGGGCCCGGGCTTGGGTTCTGGAAGCAGCAGCCCTAGCCCAGAGGCCACGGCCACAGCTAGCAGCCCTGCCAGCGGCCCCGCAAGGCGCTGGGTAAGGGGGCGGCGCTCCAGCAGCTCGCGTGCCTTTAGGGGCATGGGCTCAGGCAGCTCCAATGGCAACTGCAGGCGCGAATCGAGGCGCAATTGATCCAGCACCCGCACTAGATCGGCCAGCTCGGCATCGTCGAGATTGAGCTGTAATGGGGGCGTATCCGGCTGGCTACTGCGCAGCAGCAGGCCATGGCCGCCCTCGGGCCCCGGACCTATCTCCACTGGCTCGGGCTCGGCGCCAAAGCGACGCGGCACACCACTGATCAGGTAGCGGGCGTAGGGCAGGACCACCTGCATCAGGGCTAGCAGGTGCTCCTTGCGGCCCTCAAGCTCGGGGCGACCGGCCCAGGCCAAACTCCAGCCCGTGATGATGCCGAGGTTCTGGCCGCTCTGGCCGACCGACACATCCGGCAGACCCTCCACCTTGAGGCGGCAGCTGAGTTGGTCGAACTGAAGTACTTGCTTCATTGCAGGCTCAGGAGCTGGATCATGGCTGGGCATCCAGCAGGCTGGCGCGCAGCCGCTCAAAACCGCCCACCCCGGCACCCAGGGCCAGGGCCTGGATCAGCAGCCGCGACTGGCGGGCACCTGACTCGGGATCGAGCAAAAGTTGCACGCCACCACGGCGGAGGTTCATGCGCTGGCGCACTAGATCGGCCAGGCGGCTGCGGAATAGGTTCCAACGCTCGCTGAGCACTTCCGGCGGCTCGGCGCTGGAGAGGAGGCCGCGCACCAGGGGATAGAGGCGATCTGCCAAGGCGCAAAGTATGCGGATTAGGGCGTCGGTTTCAGCTGGCTCCAGACCCTCGCGGCGAGTGGTGCGGCGCAGGGGGTTGGTGCAGCGGCGTTTCCACAGTTCCACCCGGTTGGGGAAGAGAGTGGTGAAGCCCATCTGCTCGCTCATCCACACCATTGCCTCACCGCCGTTGAGGTCGAGGGCCTCGGCGCTGAGCAACAGCAGGTCGAGGCGTTCAAGGCCGCGGCGGGGAAGCCGGGCGGCCGATTCAGGAGCGAATGAATCAAGGGGCATGGCTGCGATGATGCCAGCAAGTGCACCCAACCGTCACGTTCATGGCCCCAGACCTGCGGGAATTCGTGCGCGATGTGCCTGATTTTCCCAAGCCCGGCATCCTGTTTCGCGACCTCACGCCGCTGATGCGTGACCCGGATGGCTGGCAGGAAGTGATCCGTCAGCTGAGCGCAGTTTGCGAGCGGCTGCAGCCCGACCTGATCGTGGGCATTGAGTCGCGGGGCTTCATCGTGGGCACCGCCCTTGCCACCGCCGTGCGATTGGGTTTTGTGCCAGTGCGCAAGCCCGGCAAGCTGCCTGGGGAAGTTACGGGCGTGGACTACGCCCTCGAATACGGCAGCGACCGGCTGGAAATCCATAGCGATGCCCTGGCCGATGGTTCAAAAGTGCTGATCATTGATGATCTGCTGGCCACCGGCGGCACCGCCGCGGCCTGCGCCGAGCTGGTTGCTGCAGCTGGTGGTGAACTGTGCGGCTTCGGCTTCGTGGCCGAACTGGCGGCTCTTGAAGGGCGCCGCAAGCTGCCCGATGATCAGCCCGTGGAGTCGCTAATCATCTATTCCTGAGCCTGCCAGCTGAGCAGGGCATCGAACTGCTCCAGGCTGATCAGCCCGAAGCGCCACAGCACCACCGGCAGGGGGGCCTGCTCCTGCTGCGCCTGGCGCAATCCCAGGGCTAGGGCGCTCTCACTTAGGCCAAATTGATGGCGCAGCAGACGCAGCAGCGCCGCTGAAGGTGGCGGCTGGGAACTTGTGCTGATCACCATGGTGGCGGTCCCGGATAGCCCATGCTGATCAGCGCCTAAGCAGCTGGCAAGGGCCATCGGTCATGGCCGACAGGCTGAGTTTGCGCAGGGGAGCAAGCTTCATCAGTAGCAGCAGGGTCAGGTGGCGCAGGGGCAGCAGCAGGGGCGAGCGATTCGAGAAAAACCGCACCAGCAGATCGGTGGCCAGCAGGGTGAGCAGCAAATCCGGCCAACGTCGCCTTGCATAGGCCGCCGGTAAGCGGTGCACGGCCAGCCGCCCGGTCGCCGCCCGCCGGGCCAGGCGATGCAGGGTGGCCACATCGCGCCAGCAGAGGTTTAGCCCCTGGCCGCCCACTGGATGGCAGCGGTGACCGCTCTCCCCCACCAGCACCGTTTGGCCGCGGTGCAGGCGCCGGGCCAGCAGCAGGGCCACCGGGAAGGCGCGCGGATCGTCGAGCAGGGCATCAGGCTGCAGCTGATCTGGCAGGGCACCGGCCAGGGCATCAAGGAAGGCTGAATCGCCGAGGCTTTCAAGCTGGCGGCAGCGCTGGGCTGGGGCACTCCAAACCAGCTGGAAGACGCCATCACCCAGGGGCAACACCGCAAAGGGCCCCTCGGGCCGCAGCAGCTCCCAGGCCTGGTCGTCGGCACTGCCGCGGAGTCGCACCAGGGCGGTGAGGCAGTTTTGTCGGTACGCAAACTGGAAAACGCCCATGCCGAGGGCCTCGCGGCTGGGGGAGTGGGGCCCGTCGGCCGCCACGATCAGGTCGTGCGGCGGCCGATCACCTGCAGTTAGCGGCGGCGGCGTGCCCAACTCCAAAGTGATGGCGGGATGGGCGCTTAGGCGCTCCAGCAGCAGGGTCATCAGCGGCCGGTGCTGTCCCACCCAGCCCACGGCCGCCGCCGGGGCCGCCGCCCGCTGCGAGCCCAGGTCCGCCAAGCAGAAAGGCACCTGGCGCTGGGTGGCCAGATCAAGTAGCTGCAGGGAGCGGAAGGGCACCAACACCGCCCGCACAGCTGGCCACAGCCCCAGCTGCTCCAGCAGGCGCTGGCTGGAATGGGTGAAGGCGTAGGCGCGGCTGCGCTCGAGCAGCACGGCTGCGGGCAGGGGATCGCTGATCTGCACCTGCCAGCCAGCGTCCGCCAGGGCAAGGGCCGTTAGGGCACCGGTGGGGCCCGCCCCATTCACCAGGGCCCTCAGAACCGGTTTGGACTCGACCATGGCGATGGCGGATCAGCCCGGGGATCGGGCACAAAAAAGCCGCAGCTGTAAAGCTGCGGCAATTGGTGTAGCAAAGCTCAGGCCTGGGCGAGAGCAGGCAGATCAGCCGATGCCGAGCAGGCCGCGGGTGAAGGACTCACCACCCAGGGCGAATTCAGTGGCAAGCAGGGCGATGAAGCCGAGCATGGCCATACGGCCATTAAGCTTCTCGGCGCGCTCGTGGAAGCCCCAGCCGCTTTCGGTTGACACAACTTCCATCCGGGGCTCGGTGGCGAATGCATTGAGGCGGCCGCCGTCTTCAGTGGTAACGGTGGCGCCGCGGATGGTGGCGGCTTCGATCGAAGGGGTGGTCTGAGTCATGGATGCCTGACGTGTGCTTGCAAGAAGTGTAACGCAATATTGCAGCTTGTAACTGCGGCCCCGGGGAAATGCTGCGCCTGGATCAGCGGAACCGCTTCAGGCAGAGCTCCTCAAAGGCCGGTCGCAGCAAGAAGGGGTATTCACCTACCCAAAGCTTGAGCTGGGGCAGCCAGGCGTCGCTGATCGCTCCAATCTGAGAAAAGTCCTTGCGCTCGCTCAGCACCAAAACCCGCACAACCATGCCGGCACGAATCTGCTGGTGCTTTTTTTCAAAGGGGAAGCGCACCTTGCCGAGGTAGCCCTCTTCGTCTTCGAGCTCGAGGGTGAGCCAGGTGCGGCGGTTTTCCACCAGCTCCAGGCGGCCGTCGTTGTTGGCCTGTTCGCGGCGCTCCTCCACGATTTCGCGGGTGTAGAGATCGGCGATCTGGCCTTCAAACAGGGCTGCAGCCGGATAGCGGCGCAGGGTGGAATTTTTCTGGCCCGCCTCGAGGATCGGTCCCCAGAGCAGGTAAAGGGCAAACACAAAGCCCACCACCAGGAAAACCGGGCCGAACTGGCTGGAGAACAGCAGGGTTTGGCTGATTAATAGAGCAATCACTGCGCCGATCACCGAGATCAGCACCCGTTGCAGCACCTTGCGGGGATTGCCGGTGCAGGCGTTGAACTGGGGGCCGGTGGCCACCGCTGGGATCAGGCGCAGCAGCTCGCCGGGACGCAGGGGAAGCAGCATCAGATCAGCCGCTCCAGGCCATACACAAGGCCAGCCAGCTGGCGCACCTTGCGCACGGTGAGCAGCACGCCGGGCATGTAGGCGGAGCGCTCGATCGTGTCGTGGCGCAGGGTGTAGGTCTCGCCGGGAGCACCAAACATCACCTCTTGGTGGGCCACCAGCCCTGGCAAGCGAATCGAGTGCAGGCGCAGGCCGCTGTCGCGCTGGCCGCCGCGGCAGCCCGCCAGGGTTTCGTGCTCCTCCACCTGCTGGGGGTTGAAGGATTTACCGAGCTCCTCGATCAGCTCGGCGGTTTTGATGCAGGTGCCGCTGGGGGCATCGGCCTTGCGGTTGTGGTGCAATTCGGTGAGCTCAGCGAAGTCGTAGAAGCGGGCGGCGGCGGCGGCGGCCTGCTGCAGCAGCACCATGCCAACTGAAAAATTGGGGATCACGGCACCGCCCACACCCGCCTTCTCGGCAAAGGCGGCCAGATCAGCCAGCTGCCTGGGTGAGAGGCCCGTGGTACCGATCACTGGGTGCACGCCGTAGGCGATCGCGGCGCGGGTGTGCTCGTAGACAACCGAGGGGTGGGTGAAATCCACCAGCACCGCAGCCCCACCCTGCCGTGCCGCCTGGCTGGCTTGGCATAGGGCCCCTTCGAAGTCGCTGGTGATCGCCAGCTCCAATTCGCCTAGGCCGAGCTCCAAGCCCAGATCAGCCCCCTCTTTATCAGGGGTGGTGTCGATGGCGGCCACCAGGGTGCAATCGGGGGCCGCAAGCACGGCCCGCACCACCTCGGCGCCCATGCGGCCCAGGGCACCGGCCACCACCACGGGGATGGGTGCCCCAGAGGCCGGATCGGGTGCAGGAGCCATGGTGTTCTTAAAGCGCTGGCAGCGAGCCTATGCGGCGCGCGCAGGGGCGCGCAGCCGAGCGAGCAGGGCTTCGAGATCCACCGCATCACACTGCTCGGCTGCCAGGAAGCGCTCTGCATAGCTGCGCCAAACGCCAGCTTCAAGAAACAGCTCCAGCAGCTACCTATCGAGGTCGCGCTCGCCGGCCATGGTAACCAGGATCTCCAGGGCCACAGACAAGGGTTTGCCGCTCTTGTAGGGCCGGTCGGCTGCGGTGAGGGCTTCAAACACATCGGCGATCGCCATCATCCGGGCCAGGGGACTCATCTGATCAGAGGTGAGTCCGCGGGGGTAGCCCCGGCCGTCGGTGGTTTCGTGGTGGCCGCCAGCGATCTCTGGCACCGCCGCCAGGTGGGCGGGAAAGGGCAGGGAGGCCAGCATCCGAATCGTCTGGATGATGTGCTCGTTGATCTTGTAGCGCTCCTCGCCACTGAGGGTGCCGCGACTGATCTCCAGGTTGTGCAGCTCGCCGCGGTTCTAGAGCAACTCGGGCTCGGCCATGGTGATGCCCCAGGGGTTATCCGCCGGCAGCTGCTGCTGGGGCAGGCGCTCGATGCGGTGGTGGAGCCGGTCAGCCAGCAGGGGCTCGCCCACCGGCAGGGGCTGCTGGGACTCCCGCTGGCGGCGGCGCAACTCCTCCGCGCTAACGCCAGCGCGGTCGTCGAGGGTGCGGCGCCACTGGCGGCGGGCGATGGCTTGGAGACGGTCGATCCGCTCTTGAGCCATGAATTCGCCGCCCAGGTTGCACTCAGCCACAAAGGCAAATTCGGCATCGAGCTCGGCCCAGATGCGCTCCAGCTCGGCCTGAAGGGCCTGCCGATCACCACCAGCAGCGATGGCTCGCCAGGCGTCGGTTTCAGCGGCGCTTTTAAGCAGCTCAAAGCGCATCCGCACCTCGTGGATGCGGTCGTAGATGGTTTCCAGCTTGGTGGCCTTATCGACCACGTATTCGGGAGTGGTTACCTTGCCGCAGTCGTGCAGCCAGGAGGCCAGGTGCAGGGCCTCCCAGTCGGCCTCCGAGAGCTGAAAGCTGGCGTAGGGGCCGCTGCGGGCTTCACAAGCAGCGGCGGCCAGCAGCTGGGCCAGCTCAGGCACCCGGGCGCAGTGGCCGCCGGTGTAAGGGCTTTTGGCGTCAATCGCATCAGCGAGCAGCTGAATAAAAGCCTCAAACAGGGCCTTCTGGGCGGCGATCAGGCCGCGGGTCTCCAGGGCAACCGCTGCATTGCCAGAGAGGGCCTGGCAGAAGGCCACCCGGGCTGGTTCTGGGGGGTCTCAAAGTGCAGCACCAGCTCGCCCAAGGGCTCGCCGCGCCTGCTGAGCAGGGGCAGGCACAACCGCTCCCCAGCTCCCGCCGCCGTGGCGCCAACCAGCTCGCCGCGCTCAAGGCGCCGATCAGGAGGCATCACCAAGCTGGCGCCGCGGGCATCGCTGGCCTGCAGCGATTCCTCTAGAAGCCTTTCCAGCAGCCGATCTACGTCATCTTCTGCCGCCAACAGGGCGGAAATATCAAGGAAGCGCCGGATCGTGCCACGCATGGCATCGAAGGTGAGGGCCAGCTCATCCACCTCGACGATGCGGGAGCTGCCAGCCGGCTCGCCTTCGAGCTGGAAGGCTCGGATCGCCTGGGCCTGGCGAGCCAGGCGCCGCAGGCTGGTCGATAGGCGGCGCGCCAGCAGCACCACCACCGGCACGCTGAGCAGCAGCACCAGCAGGGTCGCCACCCCTCCCTCCTTAGCCAAGCGCCGCGCATCGGCAAGCAGCTCCCTTTCGGGCATAGCCATCAATAAAAATGTGTTGCCGCCCTTGAGTGGCGAGGGCAGGGCAACCACCGCACCACGCCAGCCCTGTCCAGCGGCATCGAAGTGGCTGAATCCGGGGGGACGGTCCATGGGCGTTGGTTTGAGCAGCTCCTGCTGCAGCTGGGGAGCTAGGGCAGCCAGGGCCGGCATGCCCAGCTGGGCCAGGGTTGGTATATCCGCAGTCCCCCCCGCGGCTTCTTGGTGGAAATTGCCCATGCCCTCCATGGCTGGGGTGGCCACCACCAAGCCCTGAGGGGTAACGATCGCCAGCTGGGTGCCAGGAGTGATGCGGTATGTGCTCAACAACTCGCCCAGGTTGCTAAGCGGTAAGGCAGTCCCTACGGCGCCACCGTCAGCCGTTGCCAGGGACAAGGTGACACCGACCTGCCCCCCGAAGACAAAGCGGTGCAGCGGGGCCAGTACGGGTCCCTTGTCGGCCAGGGCAAGACGCACCCAGGGGCGTTCCTTGAGGTCGAAGCCCGGTGGCGGGGAGAAGGGCTCGGAGCTCAGCTGCCGCAGAGTTGCGTCAAACACGATCCGGCGCCCCATTCGCTGGCCCGGATCGATGCCCTGCACCACCAGCCCCCCTTTGGGCTCCTTAGCGCGAGCCACCAGAATTAGACGCCCACCCCTGTCAGCCACCATGTAGGCGGCATAGGCGGGGGTATTGGCTAGGGCCTCGGCAAAGCTGGGCAGCAGGTCCAGCCGTTGCTCGAAGTTGAGGTCGTCGGCTAGATCTTCGATTCGCTCTAGTTCGAGCACGGCCTTAGACGGGTCGATAGCCCGTCTGATCTCGGCTCGAAGCTCCCCCACCATTGCCTGGAGCGTCTGTTCGCTGGCGCTGGAGAGCACCTCCTCCGTGCGGCGCACCCCCAGGGCACTCACTAGCAAGCCTGTAGCGCAAACCAAGGGCAGAAAAAGGGCCACCAGCGTGGTGGTGAGGCTCAGCCGAGGTAGGAGCTTTGGCATGGACCGTTCGTAGCAGGTCACCAGGACCTCGCATCAAGGCGGATACATCCGTAGATTCCCCAACAACCCCTTATTCGCGCTGATGTTCACGCAGGTTCGCTCCACCAACCGCCGCGTTACGCCCGGCGACGTGAACGGCCGTGCCGTGATGAAGGCCGTTTATGTGGTGCTCGAACCCCAGTACCAAAACGCCCTAACCCAGGCCGCCAACTCGCTCAATGCCCAGAACGGCCCCCTGGCGATCGAACTGAGCGGCTACCTGATCGAGGAATTGCGCGATCCCCAGAACTACGCCGATTTCCAGGCCGATGTGGCCGCGGCGGATGTGTTTATCGCTTCGCTGATCTTCATTGAAGATCTGGCACAGAAGGTGGTGGAAGCTGTGGCGCCTCACCGCGACCGGCTCAAGGCAGCAGTGGTGTTTCCCTCCATGCCGGAGGTGATGCGGCTAAATAAGCTCGGCACCTTCTCGATGGCCCAGCTGGGCCAGAGCAAGAGCGCCATTGCCAGCTTCATGAAAAAGCGCAAGGAGGCGGGCGGCGCAGGCTTCCAAGACGCGATGTTGAAGCTGCTCAATACCTTGCCTACAGTTCTTAAATACCTGCCGGTGGAGAAGGCGCAAGATGCGCGTTCTTTCATGCTGAGCTTCCAGTATTGGCTGGGCGGCACTCCAGACAATCTCAGGAATTTTCTGTTGATGCTGGCCGACAAGTACGTCTTCCCCCGGGGCGGCTCGGGAGACCGCGCCGACCGTCCCGAGGTGGTTGTGGCCGAGCCCGAGGTATTCCTCGACCTGGGCATTTGGCACCCACTAGCTCCGGGGATGTTTGAAGATCTCAAGGAATATTTGAATTGGAATTCAAGCCGCGGCGATCTCAGCGAGCAGGCCCGTAATGGTCCGGTGATCGGTCTAGTGCTGCAGCGCAGCCACATAGTTACCGGCGATGAAGCTCACTACGTGGCGATCATTCAGGAGCTGGAATATCGCGGCGCCACCGTAATTCCGGTCTTCTGCGGCGGGCTCGACTTCACCAAGCCGGTGAATGCTTTCTTCTACGACCCGCTCAACCCCGACATGCCGTTGGTGGATGGGGTGGTATCACTGACGGGTTTTGCCCTAGTGGGTGGTCCAGCCCGGCAGGACCACCCCAAGGCGATTGAGGTGCTTAAAAAGCTGAATCGCCCCTACATGGTGGCGTTGCCATTGGTGTTTCAAACCACCCAGGAGTGGGAGGAGAGCGATCTAGGTCTGCACCCTGTCCAGGTAGCACTGCAGATCGCCATCCCTGAACTCGATGGCGCCATTGAGCCAATAGTGCTCAGCGGCCGCGACGACGCCACCGGTAAAGCTCACACCCTGCAAGACCGGGTTGAGGCGATCGCCGAGCGCGCAATCCGCTGGGCCTCCTTGCGGATCAAGCCCCGGGCTGAAAAGAAGCTGGCGATCACCGTGTTCAGCTTCCCCCCTGATAAGGGCAACGTCGGCACGGCGGCGTATCTAGATGTATTTGGTTCGATCTTCCGGGTGCTGGAGGAGATGAAAGCCAAGGGCTACGACGTGCAGAACATGCCGCGGGATTCCAAGGCGCTGATGGAAGCCGTGATCAATGATCCAGAAGCCCTCCAGGGTGCACCGGAGCTCTCGATCGCCCACCGCATGAGCGTGGAGGAATACGAGCGCCTCACCCCCTATTCCGAGCGGCTTGAAGAAAACTGGGGCAAGCCCCCCGGCAACCTGAACAGCGACGGCACCAACCTGCTGATTTACGGCCGCCACTTCGGCAATGTGTTCGTGGGTGTCCAGCCCACCTTTGGCTACGAGGGTGACCCGATGCGGCTGCTCTATTCACGCAGCGCCAGCCCCCACCACGGCTTTGCCGCCTATTACACCTATTTAGAGAAGGTGTGGCAGGCCGATGCGGTACTGCACTTCGGCACCCACGGTTCGCTGGAGTTCATGCCCGGCAAGCAGATGGGCATGAGCGAAACCTGCTACCCCGATTCCCTGATCGGCGCCCTACCAAATCTTTATTACTACGCCGCCAACAACCCTTCAGAAGCCACCATCGCCAAGCGGCGAGGCTATGCCTCCACGATCAGCTACCTCACCCCACCGGCTGAAAATGCCGGCCTGTATCGGGGCCTCAAGGAGCTGGGCGAGCTGGTGGGCAGCTACCAGCAACTGAGAGAGGGCAGCCGGGGCGTGCAGATCGTCAACGCGATCGTGGAAACGGCGCGCCAGTGCAACCTCGACAAAGATGTGGTGTTGCCTGATGCCGATGCCTCGGAGATCGGCCTCTACGGCCGCGATGGCGTGGTGGGGGCGGTGTACCGCCAGCTGATGGAGATCGAAAGCCGGCTGCTGCCCTGCGGCCTGCACACGATCGGCAAGCCACCTACTGCCGAGGAGGCAATCGCCACCCTGGTGAATATTGCCGCGCTCGAGCGCGAGGAAGATGGCCTGCGCTCCCTGCCGGCCCTGCTGGCCGAGAGCCGGGGCCGCACGATTGCCGACATCTACAAAGGCAACGACGACGGTGTGCTCGTCGATGTGGAGCTCAACCGCACGATCACTGAAGTGTGTCGCGCGGCGGTGGGCGCCATGGTCAAGGCCGTAACCGGAGCCGATGGCCGGGTAACCCTGCGCCAGAACTTCGCTTGGTTGTTTGCCCTGCTGGAGAAATTCGGCTTCCAACTGCCCAGCCCCTGGCTGAGTGCCTGCCGCGCGGCTGGCTTCCCAGGGGTGGATCAAGCCGAGCTCGACAAGTTGTTTGGCTACCTGCGCTTCTGCCTTGAGCAGATCTGCGCGGATATGGAAATGCAGAGCCTGCTCAAGGCCCTCGATGGCGAATACGTGCTGCCCGGCCCCGGCGGCGACCCGATCCGCAACCCGGGCGTGCTGCCCAGCGGCAAGAACATCCACGCTCTTGACCCTCAGTCGATCCCTACCCGCGCCGCAATTGCTGCAGCCAAGGTGGTGGTAGATCGGCTAATCGAGCGCCAGAAGGCCGAGCAGGGCGCCTGGCCCGAAACGATCGCCTGCGTGCTCTGGGGCACTGACAACATCAAGACCTACGGCGAATCGCTGGCTCAAATCCTCTGGTTTATCGGCGTGCGGCCGGTGGCTGATTCCCTGGGCCGGGTCAACAAGCTGGAGCTGATTTCCCTTGAGGAGCTCGGCCGGCCCCGCATCGACGTCGTGGTGAATTGCAGCGGCGTATTTCGCGACCTATTTATCAACCAGATGGGTTTGATTGATCAAGGCGTCAAGATGGCAGCTGAGGCCGATGAGCCCCTGGATATGAACTTCGTGCGCCGCCACGCCCAGGAGCAGGCGGCGGCCCAGGGCGTGTCCCTGCGGGATGCGGCGACACGTGTGTTTTCCAATGCCAGCGGCAGCTACAGCTCAAACGTAAACCTGGCGGTGGAGAACAGCACCTGGGAGGAGGAGAACGAACTGCAGGAGATGTATCTGTCCCGCAAGACATTTGCTTTCAACGCCGATAATCCAGGTGAGATGAACCAGAACCGCGAAGTATTCGAATCAGCTATGAAAACCGCTGATGTAACCTTCCAGAATCTGGATTCGGCTGAGATCTCCCTCACCGATGTGAGCCACTACTTCGATTCCGACCCCACCAAGCTGATCGCTGGCCTGCGCGACGATGGCAAGGCACCGGCAAGTTATATCGCTGATACCACCACGGCTAACGCCCAGGTGCGATCCTTGAGCGAAACCATTCGCCTCGATTCGCGCACCAAGCTGCTCAATCCCAAGTGGTATGAGGGCATGCTGAATAGCGGCTACGAGGGCGTACGCGAAGTGGCCAAACGGCTCAACTTCACCCTGGGCTGGAGCGCCACCAGCGGCTCGGTAGACAACTTCGTGTACGAGGAGGCAAACGACACCTTCATCAATGATCCGGAGATGCGCAAGCGTCTGATGGAGCTCAATCCCCACAGCTTCCGCCGCATCGTGGGCACCCTGCTCGAAGTAAATGGCCGCGGCTACTGGGAAACCAGCGATGAAAACATCGCCCAGTTGCAGGAAATCTATCAGGAGATCGAAGACCGGATTGAGGGGGTTACGGAGGGGTGAGAATTTCTTGCTTGCTCCACCGGCTCGACTCAGTTAGTGCGAAGCAAGTGCTTGGCCTTTTTGAGTAGGTAATGGATCTTCGACTCTGACCTGGGCCAGCAACGGCTCAGCCTGAAACCTTGCCTGCGAACTCCATCCAGGAAGCCTGCTTGCAGTTCGAAGCCACCTCCAGCGCAATCATGGAAGCAGCTGCTTATGTTTGATTCCGCTGACAGCTGGCTCCATTGCTTTGCAGCTGCGCCAGCTTTGTAACGCAGCGTTCTGCAGCAACCCCGAGCGCTGCACCCAGCACTTCCATGACAACCGAAAAAATTGGTCTCAGGCCCATCGAGCTCGAGGTTCTTAACGAGGCAGAGCCCCTTTCGGTTCTGTATGGCCAAACAGCTGGCGCTATGCAGCAAGACCAGGACTACCGGCTCTTGGAGCATTCCTATCGCAATTCACCTGAATACGCCGCGATGGTGGAGCGCTACCCCCTGCTGCGCAGCTTGATATCCGCAAGCGCTTCATCTGAACTTATTGGCCATCCGGCGGGGTCTTAGTTACGGTGAATAATGATTTGGGAATGCTGGGCATGGGCTATGATCAATTATTCACTTAATACGTAAGAGAATGTCTGAGATCGAGGAAATTAATAAGCTTGTCACGTTTGGACTGGTTGACGGCAAGCTGCGGATTCTTCAGGTTAATGCACATGTGTGGGGTGATGTTACTGGGAATATTCAGGGCAGTGTCCGCGGAGATATTTATGGAGACGTTGAGGGAAGCGTAGAAGGATATGTTGGCCGCGATGTCGGCGCAAATGTTGGGCGCCATGTCCTAGGTAATGTAAATGGCAATGTAGAGGGAAGCGTTTGGGGGGATGTTAAGGGCGATGTATGGGGTAACGTTTTTGGAAAAGTTGAGGGGAATGCTGAGGAGTAGTTCTGACAAAATTCTTGTAGTTTATTGTTTCTAGAAACTTATTTGAATTCCGTTAATTATAAAGCTTTGCGCCTTTACTCCTTTGGGTTGACTTTCTAGAGATTTTGAGCTGCTGAAGACTTCGCTCGACAGGTGTTCATAAAGCTAGGTTTATCCTTGGCTTAGTAAATTAACTTGTCCGATTAACTTTATTTAATAGCCTGGCCAATTTATTCGGAAAATGATAGAAGCAAGCCTCCACCGGCGACGAGTAATAGTCCTGCCCAGCCAGTTGCTGAGGGGCGTTCGCCAAGAAAAGCAAAGCCTATGAGGGCTACCAGTAACAGGCTTAGACGATCAACAGGCACCACCAATGACGCATCACCTTGTTTCAAGGCCCTAAAAAAGCAGAATGATGATAAGCCGCTAGCTATGCCAGAAAGGGTTATGAATGTCCATGTTTGTTGAGATAGTTCAAATGGATTACTCCATTTGCCAGAAGCAATTATGAGTAACGGCAGGAATATCGATACGACAACTGTGCGAATAAGGGTGGCTAAGTCTGCTTCTACATTCTCAAGTCCAATCTTTCCAAGTACGGCAGAGGCGCTGGCGAAAATTGCTGACATTAAGGCCCATGTGAACCAAAGTGGTAATACCGGAATTGGGCTCATTTAAATCTGGTATCCGTAAGTGCTGGGTTAAGTCTAAATTTCACATGAATGGCCAAAAAGAATTATGGTGCAGCCTTTTTTTTATTCTAGCCGAGCACCTCCACTGAATTGTGAGCATTCAGATCTTGCTGGTCTCGCAAGGTGCCCCCTCTGCCCGGAAAGATGACGCTTCTCCAGCCAGACCACTTCATTCACTGGGGGGCTTGATGGAACCGATCGACGCGTCGTTACAGCTAGGCCTCCTTTGGCTCTTGTTTTTATGCGGCTCCTTTCGATCTATTAACTTTGTATAGATCGTCAATAAAACTCCTTCCAGGGATAAGCCCCTTCAGCGAAGGTCCAAGCGATCGATCCATATGGAGCAGTTGCAGAAATTGGAGTTCTTCAACGTTCGTATAGCAATGCTTGGGATTATTAATCGCATGCCTCAGCCACTAATTTTTCGATCTAGCCATTGGGTCAACACATAGACTCCGATAAACATTGGTAGATATGCTATCCACATGTTTGGTAGGTTCAGCTCTGAGTTGTTGATTAGAACTAGTCCTCCGTAGCTGACTGCGCCATATATCATTGCCCTGCGCAGTGGTCCGGTGATCTTTTTCAAGCGAATTCGAAAGGCGAGTCAGGTCCAGGCTATGTGCTGCAGCAGTATTTGCACATTTATTGCTGCTCCCCCAGGCCACGCTTGGATCAGCGCTGCAGCGGGATGTAACAGAATCGTTACCAGGCACCCGTGACTCCGGATGAAGTGTTTTTGGGATTCAATGACAAGCTGGGTCACTACCGAACTGGAGATAGCCTGTATCTCTTCTCATTAAGCCATCTTTGGCCGCCACATAGTGGGTCCGAAGCTTTTGCATGTGTGGTTTCCGATTGGTTCAGCGTATTTCTCTGCGGTCTGTCCATCTTGCTATGAACAAGTAGTCACTTTTGCTGAATTGTTGGTTTCTGATTAGTTTTTGATCATAGGTGACCGGCTGTTCCTGCTATTCGCTTTTCTTGTAATTTGTTTGTTGTTGGATTTTGTTTATAAAACTCTGGTTCCTCTGTCTGATGATATTGTGACTGGTTGCTGCTGCCCGCAAATGGGGCGCAAAAAATCCATGCTTCCATCCTTTCGCAGATATTTACTCGGATGTGCTGCTTTGGTATCGGTCCTGGCGCCGAGCTTTGCTAGCTCTGTTCAGGCCGCTGAATGGTATTTCTATGTTAAAAATGATAGCAACTCAGCTATTACCCGTTTAGAGGCTAAGGAAAAAGGTGGTAGCTGGCTCAAGTTTGATTTAAATGGCGGAATTAGAGCAGGTAAGAAAGTTCGGATCGATTGGGCTGCTTCTACAAATTACGACGATTGTAAGCAATTTATCCGTGCTACTTTCGCCGATGGAAGCGTTACGAGTCCAACTTTGTTCGACTTCTGCAATGATCTAGATGCGCCCATCGTGTTCGACTAGTGAGCTTTGTTTTTTAGGATTTAACGCTGGTTGCCTAAATTGCATGAGCTAATTTTATTGTCATGGCGTACATAGGTAGCTTCTTCCAGTCTGGATGGGCAAAAGCTATGGCATTATGGATTTGGCCCGAATCTAAGTCGACCCTCCACTTCATCTTCTGTTCATTCATTTTGATTCCGTGTAATAAAATAGTGAGATCATGATGTTAAGTACTTCCTCCCGTCTAGAGCAGCTAGGCCGTTTTCTGCTGCGGGGCCTACGTATCGGCGCAAGCACGGTGTCGATTATCGAGCTGCTTCGTAATGATTGGACCGGTGGTATCACTGCTGGGGTCGCTTGGTTTGTTTTTTTACAGGTGGAGCGACGATTGCCGCCTAGCTCTGCGGAGCCATCGTCTCCGGCAGATGGCCGGTCTTAACCCAGATCGTGCAACCAGCTTCGCTCCACGGCCTGTGCACGCTTCCGGGCGGATTGCGCAGCCAGCTACCAGCTTGATAGGTGCCGTGTTCGTCTTGGAATACGCCAGCGAGCACCAGAATCTCCTCCCCACCTGGATGGCTATGGGGTTGGAACACCGTGCCCGGTGCCCATCGCACTAGGGCTAGATGTTCAGAACCAAAGGCGTGTAGCGGCAGCACTTCTAATCCCTTGACTAGACCTGGAAGCCAGGCTTTTTTGTTGGTGTCTATCACCAGCTGAAGCTGATCTGCCGGGTGCATCTGGTGCAGTTTCACCAAGATGGTGCAGCCCGCCACGCTGAATGGAGCATGGCTGGAGCCAGCGGGGTTGCGCAGGTAGGTGCCAGCTGGGTAGTCGCCTTGCTCATCTGAGAAGGTGCCCTCCAGCACCAGGATCTCCTCGCCGCCGCCATGAAGATGGCGCTCGAAATGGCTGCCTGGGGCATAGCGCACTATCGAGGTTGCCCGGGCTACCTCGCCGCCATTGCGATCAAGCAGGCGCCGCTCCACCCCAGCCATTGGGGAGTGGTTCCAATCGAGAGCATTGGTGTCCAGCATCGCCCGCTGACTGAGGTCTGCATGGAGCTCCATAAGGTGGATTCTGGCTCCTAATGGTCGAGAGTAGTAGCTAATGGTGCGGTCTTCTGGTCTAGTCGCGCTGCTGGAGACGTGACCCCCTGCCCGCTGTCGTGAGCCAGCATCCCAAGGGATAGTTGAAGAGAGTTCTCCTGCCTGCCAATACTCACCTGTGTCCTGGAGCGGGTGGCATCGGGAGCCCCGTCTGGATACCTCCTTGACTGAAATACAACGGTTGTTGAGGCTGGCTGTGCTGACAAGCAGCGGCTTATTTAACTCAAAAGTGCAGCACTCGAATCCTGACCATTGCTAGTGGCCAGATTAAAAGGGGAGGCAAGGTTTTGTGCTCCCTAGCTCCTTTGTCAAGATAGCCATGAAAAACCTACTGTTCCCGATGCTGGGCCTGCTCATGCTGGCTGCAACTGGCATGCCAGCCATGGCAGAGCAGCGTGGAGGGCCTAACTCAGGTGGAGATCGTCCTCAAACACCCGCAGAGTTAGGCAACAGCGACAATCCCTGCGGTGCCCAGCAACGACCATGCGCTTGGTAAGGACTGCACTGTTCACCTATCCCAGTTAGGGTTTCTGTGCTCCCTTGATATTCTTGTCAAGGGCTTCAATTTAGTTTCCTTACGGATTAAGTTGCGAAGGGATCTCCACATGGGGATCCAATTTCTACTCATCAAGGGCCAGCTTTCATAGGTCCTAAGGTTTGCGTCTGAGTTTTAGCGGATTGATCCTGAAGCTGCCCAATTAGCTCAAAACTGATTCATCACTATCGGTCCGATTACGTTAGTGCTGGTCACTGGCTTGATTTTCGCTAAGCATCGATTCAGAACCCTATTGAAAACAATATGATGTGATACTTCAGGCATAAAGGGGCTTGGCACTAATGACCGCAGTCCTTCGTCGAGAGAGGCAGACCAATGTCAGGCGCTCCAGGCCTGCTTCTGATGACAATGCGCCCATTAACTGCCAAAGTGAATCGTGCCTGCCTGTCACAACAGAAAGGAAATTGCTCAGAGAGCTGGTTGCCATCGCCTTGAGCCTGTTGATGCTGCTTACGGCACCAAGCGCTCACGCCAGTACCACCACCGCGCAACATTTCCTCTGTGAGGGCGACTCGCTGGAAGCAATCGCCTTCAACGGGGCTGTGGATGCTGTAGGGATCCCCAATAGCAACGCCGATACAGTGCCCGGAGCCTTCATGGTGCTGCGCTGGCGCGAACTTAGTCTGCAATTACCACGCACCAACAACGCTGGGATTCCCAGTTACTCCGATGGGCGCTGGTGGTGGCAGGCACTTGATCCAGATCACCCGCAATTCGCTCAATTGCGCGGAAATGCTGAGCACTACAGCTGTGAACGCGAGCAATGAGAACAGCCTTCAGCTCACGAGCTGCGCCAGCCCAGCCCAGCAAGCTCCGGAGGCAGCTGCGGCACCGATGACCTGCAAAACGCTCCAGCGCCACTTGAGTTGGGCCAGCAGCCCCAGTGCCACCACCAGCGCTGCTGTCGGACTGAATGCTCCCAGTGGCCAGAGAACCGGACCCGAGAAGAACGCCGCCAAACTTCCTATTACCCCGACAACGGCTGCGGTGATCGCCGTGAGCGGCGCGCCAAAACGCAGGTCACCGCGGCTGGCCTCTACTAGAGGTGCGCCAGTGAGTATGAACCCGAAGGACGGCAAAAACGTGAACCACACGGTGACCAGGGTGGCGGATATGGCCAGCGACAAACTGCCACCCGCATCGCCAATGCCATCAGCGAGCCCGTTACCGAGGCCACGGTTCCAGCCGCCCATGAAGCCCACGAAGGCCACCACCATGATCAAGGGTCCAGGCGTGGTTTCCCCTAGGGCCAGACCATCAAGCATCTGGCTGGCGTTCAGCCAGCCGAACTGCTCCACGGCACCTTGGGCTACGTAGGGCAGAACGGCGTAGGCCCCACCAAAGCTGAGCAGGGCGACGCGCGTGAAGAAGCGAGCCATCACTGCCAGGGTGCCGCTCCAGCCGCCAACGGCAGCAAGCAATGCCAAGGGAATCAATATGGCCAGCCCC
This sequence comes from Cyanobium sp. T1G-Tous, assembly GCF_024345455.1. Classification (NCBI taxonomy): domain Bacteria; kingdom Bacillati; phylum Cyanobacteriota; class Cyanophyceae; order Synechococcales; family Prochlorococcaceae; genus Cyanobium; species Cyanobium sp. T1G-Tous. Next base: position 17,038 of record NZ_JAGQBD010000019.1, on the reverse strand, counting down.
CAGACCAGCAAAATGAGCGCCAAATGGCGGCGCGAGAAGCAGCAATGCTCGGGTGTGGACGTTTGGTCGCCATGAACTGGCTCTTGTTGCGGCAGGGCAGTGGTTTCCGTTGTCGATGCGCTCAGCAGGGTGGCTGGGCTGGGGGGAGTTGGGGCAAATAACAATCCAGGTCGCCAGCGGCCCGCCACTAAGCCGCTGAGAGCTGCCCCAACTACCACCAGCGGATAGGGCAGGCGCAGCACCGCCAGGCTCAGAAACGCCGCGGTAGCAATGCCGATCAGCAGGGGTGTGCGTAGGGCCCGCTGGCCGAGCCGCCAGGCAGCCACCAGCACAATTGCCAGCACGGCTGGCTTGAGCACGACGAACACACTCGCCAGCAGCGGCAGCTGGCCCCAGAGCGCATAGGCAGTGGCCAAGGTGGTGAGCAGCAGCACCGATGGGGCCAGGAAAAGTCCGCCAGCGATCAAGCCGCCCGGCACCCCGTGCATCAGCCATCCCAAATAGGTAGCCAGCTGGGTGGCCTCCGGACCCGGCAGCAGCATGCAGTAGTTGAGAGCGTGCAGAAAGCGCCGCTCTGAAAGCCAGCGTCGGCGATCGACGAGCTCCCGGTGCAGGAGGGCAATTTGACCCGCCGGCCCACCAAAGCTCACCAGTCCCAGCTGCAGCCAGAAGCGAGAGGCCTCTTTCAGGCTCACGGCTTGCTTCGGTGTGACGAGATTCATCCTGATCACTAGACCAGGTTGCCATTGTCGACAAACACCCAGCTCTGCCCTGCCAGCCGCGGGAGAAGGTATGGCATTACTTCAGTGCCACCACATCCCAGGTGGCCTTGAGAATGTGGGCCAAGGTGCAGCAGAGTGAGTCTATGGCCCCCGGGCGCTCAGACAGCACAAAGTGATCCCTGAGATCCCCGGTTTTGGTAACAAGAATCGCCTTGCTTTCAAAGTTGAGCAGCGCTTCCCCTTTGGTTTCGCTGGTGGAATACCTCGGATGCTTCCGGTGCATCTTTGGGCTGCTCTTTCTTTGGCCCTTCATGGGCGGACTTAAAGCAACCACCCCGCTGCGCTAATCGGTGTGGATCTAACCACCACAAAGGGGGGCTGGCGGTCATGCAGGCACCTAATTCACAGGTGCCTGCTTTCACTGGGCAAGAGAGCACGGCTAGTGGCTGCTCACTCCTCTTCTGTGCTGCCCAGGGGAATCAGCTTGATCTGCTTACGGCCCAGCTTGATTTCGAACTCATCGCCGGGTAGTAGGTCGAGCACGGCGGTGTAGGCCTTGCCCACCAGCAGATTGCCGTTGCCCTGAACAGTTGCGACATAGCTAAGGCTGCGCCCACCCTTGCCCCGTCCGGTGGTATCGCTGCCGAGGCTTACACCCTTAGCACCCAGCAGGGCCTCATAGAAAGCGGTGAAGTTGAGGCGCTCACTGCCATCTTTTTTAGCGCTCACATAGCCGCACTCACGCACGAGCTCTGACTTGGACACATCGCCCATTTCCTTGACTTTAGCAAGCAGTTCGGGACCGGTAAGCATGGGAAATCAAGTCGAATGCGTTCTGCCTCAATGTAGCGGCCTTCGGTGGCTCTTGTATTCGATTTCCCACTCTCAAAACAGGCTGCTCAAACGTTCTGCCTCGTAGGACGACTCGTTGCAAGGGATCCCGTTCGCGCCAAGCCATCTAGTTCACTTTCACTAAGCACTCCTCCTTCCGCTGAGTGCTCCGGATCAAGGGAGACTGGTGCGGCGGAAAAACCAGGATCTTCTGACCCGTTATGGATCTTGCTCAACAGCTTTGCAGCCAGCCCAAACTCTTCAGCGTAGGCAGCTTGTGAGCGCAATTTGGCTGGTTTTTATTTTTAAGCCAGCTACCTGGTACAGCCTCGTTCCTCACTCCACCTCCAGCACTCCTCGCACCATGTTCATGCCGCAGTGGAAGGAATAGACGCCGGCTTTTGTGGGGGGCAACTCCAGGCTGGCGGTTGCCTCAAGGGGCAGATCGAGGCTTTTGTGGAAATCGGGGAAGATCACCTGGGCCAAGCAGCTGCTCGGATCGACCCGATGAAAGGCAAGCCGCATCGGCTGGCCGGCTTTCAGCTTGATTCTTGAGGGTGCATAGCCGCCATCCACAAGGATGGTGATCTCCTGCAATCCTGCTTCGCTCTCGCGGGCCGCCACGCCACCGCCATGGCGACCCAGGAACCACCAGAGCTGCCAGGCGATGAGAAGCAAGCCAACCATGGCCACCAGCCCTTTGAGGGCCACGGGTTGATCGATGGTGCGCCAAAGGGGCGCTGCGGCAGCGAGGGTCAGCATCAGTTATTTGCAAGAAGAAGGCGCGCCGGGCGGAAGTTCCGCAGCCTCAGGGCATTGCTCACCACCGACACGGAGCTGAAAGCCATGGCGGCGCCGGCGATCATCGGGCTCAGCAACCAGCCGGTGAGGGGAAACAGCAGGCCGGCGGCGATCGGGATGCCGGCCACGTTGTAGGCGAAGGCGAAGAACAGGTTTTGGCGGATGTTGGCCATCGCGGCGCGGCTGAGCTCGATCGCTGCCGGCACGCCGGCCAGGTTGCCGGAGATCAGGGTGATGTCGCTGGCGGCGATCGCCACATCGGTGCCGGTGCCCATGGCGATGCCCACATCGGCCTGGGCCAGAGCTGGGGCGTCGTTGATGCCGTCGCCCACCATCGCCACCGGGCCCTCACCCTGCTCCTGCAGCTTGCGAATCACCGAGGACTTGTCGGCGGGGCGCACTTCGGCGATTACCCGCTCGATCCCCACCTGGTCGGCCACCACTTCGGCGGTGCGGCGGGCATCGCCGCTGAGCATCACCACCTGCAAACCCAGACGCTGCAGGGCGGCCACCGCGGCCGCTGAACTCGCTTTGAGGGGATCGGCCACGCCGAAGCAGGCCTCGATCCGCCCGTCCACAACCACGGCTGCCACGCTGCAAGCGGCGGCCTCAAGACGCTCCACCAAGGGCTTTAGGGCGGCGGTGTCGATGCCGAGCTCCTTGAACCAGCGGGGGGTACCGACCCGCACCTGCTGGCCTGCTATCGATCCCTGCACGCCCCGGCCCGCCACCGCCTCAAAGCCCTCCACCGCAGGCAGTTCATTGTCTTTCAACTGGCTGCGGGCATAGGTCGTGATCGCTTCGGCCAGGGGATGCTCCGAGCGAGATTCCAGCGCTGCGGTGAGCGCCAGCAGGGTGTCGGCCGCCAGCGCGCCACCGGCCAGCCGCTCGAAATCGGTCACCTCCGGCTGGCCTCGGGTAAGGGTGCCGGTCTTGTCGAGCACGATGGTGCGGAGCTTCCCGGCCGTTTCCAGGGCTTCGGCGCTGCGGAAGATCAGGCCGTTCTCTGCCCCCTTGCCGGAGGCCACCATGATCGACGTGGGGGTGGCCAGGCCCAGGGCACAAGGGCAGGCGATCACCAGCACGCTCACTAGAAACAGCATCGCCAGCACGGGATTGCCGCTGATCAAGAACCAGACCACGAAGGCGGCAATAGCCAGGGCGATCACCACAGGCACGAACCAGCCGACCACCTGATCAGCCAGGCGCTGCACCTGGGTGCGGGAGCTCTGGGCCTGGCGCACCAGCTCCACGATTTGGGCCAGCACCGTGTTGGCCCCCACCCGACTGACGCGGAAGGTGAAACTGCCGCTGCGGTTCATCGAGGCGCCGATCACGGCATCGCCGGCAGCTTTGGCCACGGGGGTGGGTTCACCGGTGAGCATCGACTCCTCCACCCAGGAACTGCCTTCGCACACCTCCCCGTCCACCGGGATCTTTTCGCCGGGACGCACCTGCACCAGGTCGCCGACCACCAGCATCGACACCGGAACTTCAACCGGTTGTCCATCCCGCAGCACCCGGGCGGTGGCGGGCTGCAGCTGCAGCAGCCGCCGGATTGCTTCTGAGGTCTGACCGCGGGCCCTGGCCTCCAGCAGCCGGCCCAGCAGCACCAAGGTCAGGATTACCGCCACGGTTTCGTAGTAGACGTCGGCGGGCAGGCCTTCAGCGATCAGCACCTGGGGGAACAGGGTGGTGAACAGCGAGGTGAGGTAAGCGATGCCGGTGCCGGCCGCCACCAGGGTGTTCATGTCGGCGAAGTGCTGCCGAAAAGCCGAGACGGCGCCGGTGAGGAAGTCACGCCCGCACCAGAACAACACTGGTGTGGTGAGGACCAGCTGGGTCCAGGGGCTTGTGAACCAGAGCGGCAGGAACGGAAGGCTGTGAAGCTCCAGCATGTGGGGCAGGCTGGAGCCCATCACCAGGAGGGTGAGGACGGCAGCAACGCTGACCTTGCGGCGCAACAAAGTGCGCTCCCGGGCCAGCTCCCGCTCCATACCGTCCACCGAAACGGCTAGGCCCTCGGCTGAGCAGCAGGGTGGGCCGGGGGAAGGGGCGCTCATTGTGTGCGTGACATCAGAGGCCTGGCGTTGGCGCGGGGCTATCTCTTCAAGCTAGTGATGTCCAGTTCAATGGAGAGCAATATCCAGTGCTTTTCGTATTCTGGCTCTTGATATTTCGCCTTTGAGCTCAGTTATGTAGCAAGTGGCTTGCGCTTACCGCCGAGCAGCAGGCCGACGCCGGAGAAGGTAATCATCAATGTGAGATTTCCGATAATCTCCGGGTAAGATAATCTCAGGCTAATAGATCTGCAGGTTGATCATCTTGAAGTTGTCCGTGTGGATTTCAAGCAGTCAGAAGGCATCGATGTAATTCGCCAGCATCAGGGCTCGATTGCTGCGCCATGACCGGGCGGAGGTCGCGTGAACATTTGGCTGGATTGTCAAACCACTTTCTGGCCCATGGCCACCTTGGAGATGGATGGCATGCGAGCGGTCTCGAAACGATGGCTAACACCGATCCACCCCGAAGAAGCTTCGGACGGCCAGCCCTGCTGCTGCTGGCCACGGGAGGCATCCTCACGGTCTCCCTTTGGGCTGGCGGCCGGTGCCTATCCCAGGGTTGGAGCGGTGACGGCATGCCCGGGCATGGAGGAGGCGTGGGGGGGGCCGGCCAGATGGGGATGGGTTATTCGGATCAGCACTTCATCGTGATGATGATCCCCCACCACGACGGGGCGATCGCCATGGCCGACCTCGCCCTTACCCGCGCCAAGCGGCCCGAGATCAAGGCCCTAGCGAAGAGCATCAAGGCCAGTCAGACGCGCGAGAACGCCCAGATGCGCGACTGGTATTGGAAGTGGTTCGGCCAGGATGTATCGAACTGGGGACTGGGAACAGGCTGGGGCTGGCAGAACGGCATGGGCATGGGCATGGGGATGGGAATGAGAGGGGGTATGGGTGGGGGCGCCATGGGCGGGGGGACGAACCTCTCTGCCCTGAGCGCAGCCCCGGACTTCGACCGTGCCTTCATCGAGCAGATGATTCCCCACCACCAGATGGGCGTGATGATGGCCTCGATGGCCCAGACCAATTCCCAGCACCCGGAGCTTCGTCAGTTGCAGCAGGCGATGGTGCGGGTGCAGAGCGATGAAATCCAGCAGATGACCCAGTGGTATCGCAGCTGGTACGGCACACCCTGACGCCACCCATGGATCGGTTCTTCATCCTCGACACTCCAAATCCCTCGAGGAGGCCAGGCTGACCGGCTCCCCGCCAAGGACCCATCGACCCGAATTAATCCCCATGACGACGTTCAACACAATTCAAAGAGCAGCAGGTCTGCTCCAGCTGACCCTGCGCTGAAGGCATCCAGCTTGCCGGCGCCGTAGCCCAGACCATCACCCTGCTGCAGGGCGTGGCCATCGGCCTCCCCGGCCCCATCAATCAGCTGGATCCAGCCCTGGCGGCCTGTGCCAAGGGCCAGGCTCAGGTTCTCGCCTGCACCGGGCTGAGCCCGCCAGAGACGCACCGGCCGGTGGATCGCCATGGCGCCATCGGCCTGCTCGGGATCCAGCAGGGGCGTCCAGCCAGGGCCGATGGCGAACGCCTTCTGCTGGTAGGCCGGGGCGATGCCAGTGCTGCTGGGCTCAATCCAGATCTGCAGCAGCCGGCATTGCTTATCTTCCTGGTTGATCTCGCTGTGCACCACACCTGTGCCGGCACTCATGCACTGCACCTCGCCGGCGCGCAGTACCTCGGCGTGGCCCATCGAGTCGCAATGGTTGAGCTGGCCCTCCACCATCACCGTGATGATCTCCATGTCGCGGTGGGGGTGCATGCCGAAGCCAGTGCCGGCGGCGATCACGTCGGTGTTGATCACCCGCAGGGGGCCATAGCCCATCCAGGCCTGGTCGTAATGGCTGGAGAAGGAGAAGCTGTGCCAGCTGTCGAGCCAATCGTGCTGGCTGTGGAAGCGCTCGGCGGCCGGGCGAAATACCAGGCCTGGGGCGGTGGTAGTCGGCGTGGAGGAGGAGGTCATGGTTGGGCAATATGGAGCTGGTGCAGTCGCGTGATCAGATCAGCGATGGAGTCGTCCTTGGCGGGATTGTCGCTGTTGCTCGACAGCTGGCGACCCACCACATGGGCACCGAGATGGGCCAGCTGCAGCCTCATTGCCGTCAGCACGCCATGGCCGGCGCCGCCGGAGTGGGTGGCGATCACCACGGGGCGGCCGTTGAAAAGGGTCCGGAAGTCGCTGCCCTGCACCGACAGCCAGGCGATGGCGCTGGTGAGCACCGGCGGGATCGAGCCGTTGTATTCCGGCGAGCAGATCACCCAGCGCTGAGCGGCAGCCAGCTGGGTCTCTAACGCCGCCAACACTGGGGGTGTGCCGGCGAGTTGGGCTCGCGGGGTGAACAGCGGCAGGTTGATGGTGGTGAGATCGAGCACAGCAGCGCTTTGGCCCTGCTGGCGGGCGGCCGCTGCGAAGCGCTCAGCCAGCTGGAGGTTATGGCCGTTGCTAGCGGCGATCACCAGCACATCTGTGGAGGTTGAGGTACTCATGGCCGGGGCTTCAAGGTGAGGTAATCGATATGGCCAGCGTGGCCGGTGCTGCTGATGTCTCCTACGCATCAGTGGTGTTCGTGATCCTCACCGCCGGCCTGATGGCCTTGGTGCTTGCAGCAGGGATCAGCGGCTTCATGGGGTTGGTTACATGCCTGCTGGCCATGCTCAATCTGATGGATGTGGAAGCATTCGCTACCAGTTTCCGCAGGTACGACCTGCTCAGCCAACGCTGGCGAACCTGGGGACGCTCTTGCCCCGGCATCGAAGTGCTCGTGGGGCTTGGGGTGTTGCTGAATCCCTAGGTCAACGCGGCGGCGCTGCAGGTGGGAGCGGTGGCGGTTCTGCCCGGTGCCGTGGGCATGGTGTTGGTGGGCAAGGCCGTCTTCCTCGCACACCTGGCTCTCAACTGCGCCTCCGTGGGCGGTAACTCCAATACCCCTCTTGGAGTGGTCCGCTTTGCGGAGAACTTGATGATGGGTGCCATTGGGGCGGTGATGCTCGCCGGTAGCTGAACCTCACTCAGGCCTTGGCCCTGCGGCTTGAAAGCAGAAGGGCCAAGCCGGACCCAATGACCACCAGCGTGAACAGCCCCAGTAGCCCTGAGTAATAGGGCTGCAGATTCAGCGGGCCAAAGCGACCGGAGTGAATCTTGAGCAGCCAGAAGGCGTCTATTCCCTGCTCGAGCAGCAGGCTGTAGAGCGAGCCGGTGGCGGCGGTGAGCAGTAGTGGTGCCGCCGAGATAGGCACTACCCAGCGGTGCAGCTGACGCCAGCGAGTTTTAGGTAAAAAAGGCATAGCGCTTAGTGGTGACGCAGGTGCTGGTGCAGGGTTGCCTCATTGCTGCAGGGCATCCACTTACCGCTGTTCAGGTGAGTGCCTGTGCAGCCGAGTTCCTTGGCCCGTTGCTCGGCCTGCTGCTGGGTGTCATGAATGCCCTTGGGGTGGGCGCGGCTGGCCAGCGGCAATGCCGCCAGGGCCAGGGCGATCAGGGCCATGCGGCTAGTCATGGGGAAGAGATCCATCAGGGGAATCGATCAGTTCAAAAGAGTCAGTTCAAAAGAGTTAGATCAAAAGAGTTAGAAGCGAAAGAGTGCGTCGTATTGGCTGTACTCCGGCTTGATCAATCCCTCCAGGCGCAGCATGCGGCGCAGCTCGATGATTTCAGCGCGCTGGGCCACGATGATCTGCCGAGCCAGCCGGCGCACGGTGGGATTGCTGCTCTTGTTGAGGGCGTCGTGGCCCATCTGCAGGGCACCGCCGTGGTGGGTGATCATTCCTTCTAGAAACCACACCACCCGGTTGGCTTTGGTGGGGGTGGAGCCCATCATCTGCATCGCCTGGATCTGGACAGCGCCCATGCGCTCCAGGCTGCTCATGGAGTTGGGATCACCGCCCGGCCTGAGGGCCACGGGATACACCGGCGCCTCTGGATACCAGGACTTGCGCCACAGGCCCATGGCCCTGATCTCGCGGGCCTGCTCGCGCCAGATGCCGTTGGCCAGGGCGCCCACCCCGGGGTGGTCGATGTTGAACACAAACTCACTCATCCGCAGCGCACCGGTGTGGTGCTGCACCATCGCGTCGAGCCAGCGCAGGTCGTAGGTGGCACCGGCTGGGCCAACGTCATGGCTATTGCTGGCGTGGCTGCCATGCCCCTGGCTTTGGGGAGCTGCAGCAGGGGCGGCCTGATGGTGCTGCTGTTGGTTTCGATGGTGCTGGTGGGGATCGCCTTGGGCCAGGGCTGGGGCGGTCAAGATCCCGGCAAGCAAGAGCGATGCAGCAAGGGAAGGCATGGGTAGGGAGTTGGCTGTTTTCCTACGATGGGGTCTCCTCTTGCTGGAGAGTCAAGTGGCCGCACTACAGCCACCAGAGGTGCCGGCCCAGAAGCTCCAAAAGATCGGTGCGGTGGCTGCGCGTTTGGGCGTTTCGGTGAAGACGATCCGCTTCTATTGCGACCAGGGCCTGCTGCAGCCATCAGGCCGTAGTGAGGGGCACTACCGGCTCTTTGATAAGTCGGTTGACAGCGACCTTGCCCTGATCCGCACCCTGCGGGGGCTTGAGCTCCCTCTGCCCACAATCAAAGCCGTACTGGAGGCCCGCCGATCGGGGATGTGTACCTGCGACAACCTGCAGGCCACGATCCGTGGCAAGGCCGGCGAGATCGAGCAGCGGATTGTCGATTTGCAATCTCTCCATGCTGAGCTCAACGGACTGCTCAGCACTTGGCAGCGCTGCGGCGGCAGGCCAGCTCAAGTAAGTGCAGGCATCTGAAGGAGAAACGTGCTGCCGGCGCCAGGGGTGCTCTGCACGGAGAGCCAGCCCCGATGACGCCCGGCGATGGCCTGGGCAATGGCGAGGCCCAACCCCGTGCCGCCGGATTGGCGCGATCGACTGGCATCACTTCGATAGAAGCGCTCAAAGATGCGCTCCTGCTCGCAGGCAGCAATTCCTGGCCCTTGGTCGCTCACCGCGACACGCAGGTTTGATCCCTGCTGGCCTAGTTCGACGAGCACCACGCCACCGGCCGGGCTGTGCTGGATGGCGTTGCTGAGCAGGTTGGAGAACAGCCGAACCAGTTCTCGCTTCTGTCCGCGCACCATCCGATCAGGATCAGGGACCTGCAGCGCCAGAGTCACCCCCCTGGCATGAGCTGTTTCGCCGAAGTCCTCAATCAGATCTTCCAGGCACTCGGCGAGCCGGCAGGACTCCTGCGTCTCTAGGCAGGCGGGTTGCTCCAGGCTGGCTAGCAGGAGCAGATCGGCGATTAGCCGTTGCAACCGCTGGCCCTGGGCCAGCACCCGATTGAGGCTGGCCTTCGCCGGCTGATTGGTCTGGGCCACAGCGCCGTGCTCGGCTTCCACCACCGCCAGCAGGTTGGCCAGCGGCGTACGCAGCTCATGGGCCACATCGGAGCTGAACTGCTCCTGCCTGCGGTAAGCCTCAAGCAGAGGCGCCATCGCCAGGCCCGCCAGCCACCAGCTGGCGACGGCCATCGCCAGCATCGCCAGGAGAAAAACTGCATGCCCAAGCCACCACAACCGCTCAGCCTCCGCATCAAGATCAGCCAGGTTGCGGGAGATTTGCAGATAGCCCCAGTTGGGCTCACCTGGACCATGGGCGTGATGCAAGTGGATGGTGTACGCGCCCCAGCGCTCCGTACTGCGATCGCCTGATAGCGACCAGCCCAGCTGCCCAGGCCTTGGCTCTTGCTGCCGAGCCCCGGGGGACCTTGCTATCAAGGTTCCGTTCTGATCGAGCACCCTCAGCTGAAAGCGATCGGAGTCGGTGGCACTGATCGCGTGGCGATGGATCAGATCGGCTGGGGGCCTGCACGGCTCACCGGCCAGGCAGAGCCCGGGCAACACAGCGGCAAGGGAAGCAGAGGGCCTGGCATCGTGCGGCAGGGCGGGCTTGAGGCTGTCGTGCAGGGTGCCGGCAAGGGTTTCCAGCTCTCTTTTGATTGCTGCTTCTTGGGTTTGCAGCAGCAGCTGGCCCATGCAAAAACCAGCGCCGTAGAGAACGGTGCCCATCACCAACAGGGATAGGCCGGCCAGCCGTAGGCGGGCACGCCACAGCAACTGCGGCACTGGAGAGAGGAGTTGACTCACGTCTGCAGTCCCGCCTGCGGATCAAACCGATATCCCTTGCTGGGCACCGTTTCAATCGGGGAGGTCAGGTCATAGCTAGCCAGCTTGCGCCGCAGCAGCCTCACCTGGGCCGCCACCACGTTGCTCACCGGGTCCTGGTGCAGGTCCCACAATTGATTTCGAAGCCGCGAACCGGGAATGATCTGGCTGGGGTGTTCCAGGAAATAGCCCATCAGCTGCTGCTCCTTGGCCGAAAGCTCCACGCTCACCTGCCCTGTTGGTGTGGTCACCAGTAGGTGTCCTGTGGAGTAATCCAGGCAGTAGCAGCCAGCCTCCAACAGCGGCTCCCGGTAAGCGGGGTGGCGGCGCTGCAACGCCCGGATCCGCGCCAGCAGCTCCTCCATCGCGAAGGGCTTGCTCAGGTAATCGTCTGCGCCGGCATCGAGTCCCTCCACTCGATCCGCCGTGTCGCTGCGGGCGGTGAGCAACAGCAACGGCAGGCCCAGGCCTGAGGCCCTGGCACGGCGGCAGAGTTCGAGGCCGCTCAGATCCGGCAGCATCCAATCGAAGATCGCCAGCTCATAGCGGGGGCCACCGCCGTCGTCCAGTTCACCGCTGAGCAGGTTCCAGCCCTCCAGGCCACCCGGGCAGTGATCAACCACATGGCCCTGGCGCTGCAGCACGGTCTGGATGGAGGAGGCCAGATCCGCCTCGTCTTCCACCAGCAGGATCCGCAGCGGCATCGAAGGTGCACTCCTGTAGGCAGATGCTAGGCAGCACGGTTGCTTTCACCTGTTTTTCATCCCGGTTGCGTCACCCTCAAACCACTCACTTCCCCCCTGGGCTCTTGGTCAACCGGATCCTGCAGCTAGCTGCCAACGGCTGCATTTGCGCCGCCGCCCTGCTCGCCATCCCAACATCAGCTCCTGGGGCCTTGGCCCATGTGGGCCACGGCGATGAGTTCCAGAAGCAAGGAGATGCGCGCCAGGTGAAGCGCAACGCCGAGAGCGATGGGCTGCTGGGCGTGGCCACGGCCAAGCCGGAGTCGGGCCCCGATGGTCTGACGGTGCCCAGCACAGCGCTGGTGGATGTGAAGGGCCAACCGTTGCTGTTCGTGCAGACCGAGAAGACCTACGACCCGGTGATCGTCGAGACGGGCGACAGCCAGGGAGACCGTGTTGTGGTGAAGGAGGGAATAGATCCCACCGACGACGTGGTGATCTCCGGGGCGCTCTCTCTCTATGCCGAGTCGATGAAGACCCAGCAGGCCGAGCCGGCAATGGCGAACAACAAGCCACTCGCACAAGCAGCCAACAAAGCACCAACCAACACCGCCCCACCAGTGCCAATCCTTGCCGCCGGTGGTGTTGTAGTGCTGGCCGCTGGCGCCATTTGGCTGAGCCGGCGCAAGAAGACGGATGTTTGAGCGGCTGCTTAACGCCACCCTGCGCTTTTCGATCGCCCGCCGCTGGTTGTTCGTTGCCGCTGCGGTCGTCATCAGCCTCTGGGGTGTGTTGGCCGTGGGTCAGATGCCGCTGGATGTTTTCCCGCCGTTTGCCCCGCCCCAGGTGGATGTGCAGACCAGCGTCGACGGTCTCTCACCGGAGGAGGTGGAGATGCGGATAACGTTGCCGATCGAATCGGCCGTGAACGGTATACCCGGGGTGGAGACCGTGCGCTCTTCCTCCAAGGCGGGTTTGTCGATGGTGCAGGTGGTGTTTAACCAAAGCGCCGATATCTATCGCGCCCGCCAATCGGTGGCGGAGCGGGTGCAGCAGGTGAGCCCCCAGCTGCCGGTCAATGCCGGTGCTCCCGAACTCTCACCGCTGGTCTCACCACTCGGCACAATCCTGCAGGTGGCTTTCACGCTGAAAGGCGATGGAGCCACCTCGCTGCTGGATCTGCAGCAGCTGGTGTTGCGCTCATACCGCCAATCGATCCTGGCGGTGCCGGGCGTGGCCCAGGTCACGATCTACGGCGGCGATGAACAGCAGTTTCAGGTGCTGCTGGATCCGCAGGAGCTGCAGGTGCAGAACGTCTCGCTGCAAGCGGTGATGGAGGGTGTGGGCGCCGCCATGGCCACCAGCCCCGGTGGCTTTCTGATCGGTGGTGGCCAGGAGCGTCTGATTCGCCCCATGGCCCAGATCACGCAGGTGAGCGAACTGGCCGATACCGCGGTGCGCAATGAGCAGGGGCAACCGGTGCTGCTATCAACCCTGGCCGAGGTGAAGCGCGGCGCGGCGCTCAAGCGCGGTGACGCCAGCTTCAACGGCAAGCCGGCGGTGGTGCTGATGGTGACTAAACAGCCCGATGTCGACACCCCCACGGTGACGCGAGCGGTGGATCGGCGCTTGGGCGAACTCAACCGCACCCTGCCGGCGGATGTGCTGATTCAGACCACATTCCGCCAGAGCAACTTCATCGACAGCGCCATTCGCAATGTGAGCGAGTCGTTGCTGCAGGGGGTGGTGATCGTGTCGGTGGTGATCGTGCTGTTCTTGATGAACTGGCGCGCGGCTGTGATCAGCCTCAGCGCCATTCCCCTGTCTCTGCTGATCGGCCTGATGCTGATGAAGTCCCTAGGCCTCGGCATCAACACCATGACCCTGGGCGGGCTTGTGGTGGCTATCGGCTCGTTGGTCGATGACTCGATCGTGGATATGGAGAATTGCTACCGGGGCTTGCGCAGCAACCAGGCCAGCGGCTCTCCCAAAGCGCCGCTGCAGGTGGTGTTTGACACCTCGGTGGAGGTGCGCCAACCGGTGCTGTTTTCCACCGTGATCATCGCGGTGGTGTTTGCGCCGATCTTCTCGCTCACCGGCGTGGAAGGGCGCATCTTTGCGCCGATGGGGTTGGCCTATTTGTTGTCGATCGGCGCCTCGACGCTGGTGGCGGTGACCCTCTCGCCGGCCCTCTGCGCCATCCTGCTGGCGCCCGTGCAGCTGCCGGCAGAAAACACCTGGCTGGCCACTCAGGCCGAGCGGCTCTACCGCCCGATCCTCGATCAGGCGTTGAACTCACCCCGGCGGGTGCTGGCCATCGCCCTGGCCCTGGTGGTGGCCAGCGCCTTAGTGCTCCCGGCTCTAGGGCGGGTGTTCCTGCCGGAATTCCGCGAGAAATCACTGGTGAATTCCATGGTTCTCTATCCGGGGGTCTCATTGGAGATGACCAACCGGGCTGGCCTGGCCCTCACCCGTTCGCTGCAGAACAATCCCCTTTTTGAGTGGGTGCAGGTGCGCACGGGCCGGGCTCCCGGCGATGCCGATGGGGCTGGCGTGAACTTGGCCCACGTGGATGTGGAACTGAGCGACCAGGCGATGGCCAATCGGCCCGCTGCCATTGCTGCACTGCGTCAGGCCTTTTTGCGGCTGCCCGGCGTGGCCCCCAACATCGGCGGCTTCATCTCGCACCGCATGGATGAGGTGCTCTCCGGGGTGCGCAGTGCCATCGCCATCAAGATATACGGCACCGACCTGGCCGAACTGCGCCGCATCGGCGAAGCCGTGGAAAATGCGATCAAGCCGGTCGCAGGAGTGGTGGATTTGCAGCTGGAGCCCCAGCTGCCCATCCCCCAGGTGCAGATCCACTACGACCGTCCGCTGGCGGCAGCCCTGGGCCTGACGGTGGAGGAGCTGTCCCAGGCGGTGGAGGTTGCTCTCAACGGCAAGGTGGTTGGCCACGTGGTGGAAGGCGGGGTGCGCAGCGATGTGCTGGTGCAGCTGCAGGAGAACGCCCGACAGAACCTCGAGGCGATCCGATCGGTGCCGGTGGCCTTCAGCAACGGCATGACCGTGCCGCTGGGAAGCGTCGCCTGGATCGAGGAAGGCCTGGGCTCCAATGTCGTCAACCGGGAAGACGTATCCCGCTTGATCGTGGTGTCCGCCAACGTCAGCGGCCGCCCTCTTGGCACGGTCGTCAATGACATCCAGCGCACGATTTCACGGGACGTGCGTCTGCCCCAGGGGTACACGATTCGCTACGGCGGTCAGTTCGAGTCGGAGGAACGGGCCACCGCGAGCCTTGTCTTCTACAGCCTGGTGGCCGCCGTGGTCATAACTGTGCTGATGGTGGTCTCGGTGAAATCGCTGCCGGCCACCGCAGCGATCATGCTCAACCTGCCCCTGGCCCTGATCGGCGGGGTGGTGGCGGTGTTGCTCACCGGCGGCGTGCTCTCGATCGCCTCGCTGATCGGCTTCATCACCCTGTTCGGCATCGCCGTGCGCAACGGCCTGCTGCTGGTGGACAACTACAACCGCCGCCACGGCGCAGGTCAGCCCCTTACTGAGGTGATCCGCGAGGGCAGCCTCGAGCGCCTGAACGCGATCTTGATGACCGCGCTTTCATCCGCCCTGGGCGCCCTACCGCTGGCTTTGGCCTTCGGGGCCGGCAACGAAATCCTGCAGCCCCTGGCGGTGGTGGTGCTCGGCGGCCTGATCACCTCCACCGCCCTGACGCTGCTGGTGATTCCGGCGCTCTATGCCCGCTTTGGCCACTGGCTATTGCCCCCTGTCAGTGCTCCGACTCCTGCTCTCGCTCCGTTCCAGCCATGAAAGTGCTTGTGCCCCTGGCGATCGCCGCCTCGCTGCTGCTGGGGATCGGCTTGGGTCGCTACAGCGGCCGGCCGGCCCCCTCTCCCTCAGAAGCAGCATCAGAGCGGGTCAAAGCAAACGGCACCATCGCCATCAACGAGGAACAACTCTGGCGTTCTGGCCTCAGCATTGTTCGTCCGGAGCTGAGCACGGGCACGGAACGCCCGATCTCCGGCTTTGTGGAAGCGGCTGTTGGTTCACGCTCCAGCGTGGGTATGCCCGTGGCGGGCCGCGTTGTGCGCCTGTTGGTGGCACCGGGCGCCGCCGTTCAGGCAGGCGAGCCGATCGCCGAAGTGCAGAGCGCCGATGCTGCTGTGGTGCGAGCCGATGCGGAAGCGGCCCAGGCTACGGAGCAATCGCTGGCTTACCAATACCGGCTAGCCCTGCCGATGGCACGCCAAGGTGCGCTCTCGGCCCAGGAGCTTGAGAGCCGGCGCATCGCCAGCGTCACGGCAGCAGCTGATGCCCGGGCCGCGACTGCCAAGGTCTCGGCGATGGGACACCCCGATCGGATCGGACGCCTGCTGATCCGCAGCCCCATCAGCGGCCAGGTCGTTGCTTTGAAGACATCACCTGGAGAGGTGCTCCAACCAGGGCAAGAGGTGGCGCAGATCAGTGATTCGCGGGGCAGCGAACTGCGCTTCCTGGTATCCCCGGTGCTGGGCGCCAACCTGACGAGCGGTCAGCTGTTGCGTGTGAAAGCTGGAGCCCGGCATCTGCGCGCCCGAGTTTTAGCAGTGGCTCCCGACAGTGGCTCCGCAAATCGAGTCACCTTGGTGCGCGCCCAGACGGTGGATGAGCCGCTGCCACCCACGGGCACAGCGGTGACGGCCTTCATCCAGGTGCCGTCCTCGGAGCAGCGTTACTCCCTGCCGGCAGATGCCATTGCGCTGGTCAATGGCTCAGCGGTGGTTTTCCGGTATCAACGGGGCGCAGTGCAGGCCGTGCCGGTGGTGGTGGGCCAAAAGTCAGCCAACCGGGCAGAGATCCTGCAAGGGGTGCGCAGCGGCGATCGGCTGCTGAGCGGCAACACCGCCAAGCTGCTTGACGCCCTGGCAGGGCCACAGCCATCTAGCCAGAACTGACGAAGCCCAACAACCCAGCCAATAAAAAAGCCCCCTGGTGAGAGGGAGCTTTTGGGATTCCGTGATTTCCCAGCCGTAGCTGGGCTGTTGACTATCAACCGATTGCAGGTGCGGTCAGTGCCACGGGGGTGGCAGTAGCAGCAGCCAGGTCAAGCGGGAAGTTGTGAGCATTGCGCTCGTGCATCACTTCCATACCCAGACCAGCGCGGTTGAGAACGTCTGCCCAGGTGTTCACCACACGGCCTTGGCCGTCGAGGATCGACTGGTTGAAGTTGAAACCGTTCAGGTTGAAGGCCATCGTGCTCACGCCAAGGGCAGTGAACCAGATGCCAACCACAGGCCAGGCAGCCAGGAAGAAGTGGAGGCTGCGGCTGTTGTTGAAGGAGGCGTATTGGAAGATCAGGCGACCGAAGTAGCCGTGAGCAGCCACGATGTTGTAGGTCTCTTCTTCTTGGCCAAACTTGTAGCCGTAGTTCTGGCTCTCGCTCTCGGTGGTTTCACGAACCAGTGAGGAGGTAACGAGTGAACCGTGCATGGCGGAGAACAGGCTGCCACCGAAGACACCAGCCACTCCAAGCATGTGGAAGGGGTGCATCAAGATGTTGTGCTCAGCCTGGAACACCAACATGTAGTTGAAGGTGCCGGAGATGCCCAGGGGCATGGCGTCCGAGAAGGAGCCTTGACCGAAGGGATACACGAGGAACACGGCAGATGCTGCGGCCACAGGAGCGCTGTAGGCGACGCAGATCCAGGGGCGCATGCCCAAGCGGTAGGAAAGCTCCCACTCGCGGCCCATGTAGGCGTAGATGCCGATCAGGAAGTGGAAGACCACCAGCTGGAAAGGACCACCGTTGT
>NZ_JAGQBD010000018.1:0-60593 GCF_024345455.1 Cyanobium sp. T1G-Tous | reverse complement strand
CACCCCTAAACCTAGAAAGCCAGCCAGCACGGTGTTGAGCACCGCCTCATCGCCCCCTTCACCAGAACGATCACCCCGGCTGAGCCGCTCCGCCAAAAGGGCACCGGCCAGGCCGCTGATCACGCCACCGAGGCCCGGATCAAGCCGCAGTGCCAGCGCCAGCGCCAACCCCGGCAACACTGCGTGGGACACGAGATTGGCCAGGAACAGGCGCCGCTGCACCAGCAGCAAGGTGCCGGCCAATGGGCAGAGGCCGCCGATCACCAGCGCCAGCACCAGGGGCAGCAGCCACCAAAGAGTCTCCATAGGATCAGCGCACTACGCCCCAGCCACTCTGACCATGCCATCCCAGGTTGCCGCGTCAAGCGACCGCCAACAGCTGCTGCTTACGGCGTTGCGCCAAGCCGACCGGGAACTCTCCGGCCAGGACCTGCACGCCCTGCTGCGCCAAGGCTCCCAGCCCATGGGGCTGGCCACGGTTTACCGCCACCTGCGCCAGCTGCAGCAGCGGGGCTGGATCCGTTGCCGCCACCTGCCCAGCGGCGAGGCCCTGTTCGCCCCCACAGATCGGGACGAGCACCACCTCACCTGTGTCGACTGCGGCGCCACGGTGGTTCTTAATAACTGCCCCATGCACGACGTGCACCTAGACGGCGACCAGAGCGCAGGCTTCCAGCTGCTGTTTCACACCCTGGAATTTTTCGGGCTCTGCGGAAGCTGTCAGCAGCGCCAGGCCAGCTAGAGCCAGGCCATCAACCGCAGCAGTGGTTGCCTACCCGCAGGTCGCCGAGGGCCTGGCGCACCTGCTGGGGGCTGCCGTCGGCGAGTAGGGAGCGATCGAGCACCAGCACCCGGTCGTAGGCGTCGAGGTCGCGGCCCCAGTCGTGGCTGCTCACCAGCAGGGTGAGACCGGCATCGCGCAGCTGGCCCATCACCTTGAGCAGCTGGGTGCGTGAGGGGGGGTCGATGGCAGCGCAGGGCTCATCCAGCAGCAGCAGCCTGGCTGGCTGCACCAAGGTGCGGGCCAGCAGGGCTCGCTGCTGCTGGCCACCGGACAACTGATCCAGCCGCCGGCCCGCCAACCCGGCCAGGCCAACCCGCTGCAGGGCCGCTTCCACATCGCAGCAGCCAGGACGCTTGGCGGCCATCCGCCCCAGGGCCACCAACTCCCGCACATTTATCGGGAAGTGCCAGGCGATCTCCCCCCGCTGGGGCATCAGGGCCAACTGCTGTCGCGCCAGGGCCAAGGTAAGGGGCACCCCATCGAGCCGGATCGAACCGCTCTCGATCGGCAGCTGCCCCTCAATGGCCTGCAGCAGGGTGCTTTTGCCAGCGCCGTTGGGGCCCACCAGGGCGGTGAGCGTGCCGGGCTCGAGCGCAAAAGCCACGCCGTCGAGAGCCAGCTCGCCGCCGCGGCGCACCCGCAGCTCACTCACCTCAAGCGACACGCAACACCATCAGTGCAACCGCAAACCTAACGACGGTGGAACCCCAGCACCCGCGCTCCCAGCACGGCAAAAACCGACACCGCCGCGGTGGCCCCGAGGTCTCCGCCGATCCCCGCCAGGCGCGGAGCGAAGCTGAAGCTCAGCAGGGCGAACAGCAGGCCCATCGCCAGCAGCAGTGGCACCGGGCGAGGGTCGAGCCGCTCAGGAGCTGTCATACCGACGAAACTGGCGCCCAGCCACATGGCCGCCAAGGGCCCCGGCGCCAGCGCCAAAGAAGGGGGCAGCAGGGCCAGGAGCAGGGCCACCAGCAGGGAGGGCAGGGCGGATCCAAGCACCACCCCTAAGCCATAGCGGTAGCTGAGGGCGTGGGTGAGCAGCGGGGAGAGCAGGGAGGCGATCAGCACCAGCCAGCGCTCTGCGCCGGTAAAGGCATGCAGAGGGGCGCCTGCACCGACCGCACCGGAGACCAGGGCCAGACCCGTGGCGCCGAGCACCCCCAGAAAGGCGATGGTTCCAAGCTTGCCGCCGATCCCGCTCCAACTGTTCGTCAGGAGCAACAACGCCAGTCCGGCCAGCACCCCGGCCAGCACCACCCAGCCCGGATGGCCGAGCACCAGCTCAGAGGTCATCCCAGCAAAAGCGCCGCAGTACACCGGGGCAGCCACCCCCTGGCAACGACGGCTGGAATGGCCGATGGCCTCGACCAGCCCGCCGGCAACACCCACCAGCGCCGCAGCAAGTGCCACCGAGACAAGCGCTCCACGGCTCAGCGCCAGCACGACCAGAGCAGCGAAAGCTGCCAGCAGCACGGGCACGGGCTCGAAAGCTCCAGGGGGGCCATGGCCCGCATGCCGCAAAAAGCCCAGCAGAACCACCAGCGCCAGCAGCAGCAGCGCCAACGCCATCCCGCCCGGAGCCCCCAGCACGAAGGCATCGAGATAGAAAAACAGCAGCACACCCGCCATCAGCAGGGCGTGAGGCCTGGTCAGAGCAGAACGATCCACGCCCTGGATCAGCGGCATCAACTCCAACAATCCCACTTGGAGGGCTGCAGAACGAGCCAGAACCCACTCCCAAGTAAAATTTTGAGAACCATTATCATTCGTGGAACCAGGCGCGCCAGCTATGCCCCGTATCCCCGCTCCCGCAGCTGCCTCTCTTGCTCTGGCATTAGCAGCAGCCGTAGGACTGAAGGCTTGCCGCACTCCCCCACCGGCCGAGGTGATCGCTGCCGACGGGGTCCTTTGCGACATCACCCAACGCCTAGCCGCCAGCGACCTACGAGTGAGCTGCCTTTTGCAGCCGGGCGACGACCCCCATCAATTCCGGCTAACTCCCCAGCAGAGCCGGGAGCTCAGCCAGGCCCAGCTGGTACTGATCAACGGCTTCGGCCTCACCCCAGCCCTGGCCGAACTGACCAAGCCGGGAACAAGCCGGACCAAAACCGTAGCCGTAGCAGAGCTAGCCGTACCCAACAGCCCCGTCCTAGAGGCTGCGCCGCCCAAGACCGCCGATTCTCACCAGCACCACGATGAGGATGGCCAGCACCACGATCAAGATGAGCATGCCCATGGCGACAGGGATCCCCACGTGTGGCACGACCCAAGCCAGGCAGCTGCTCTGGTGCTGCTGGTGGCCCAGCAACTTCAGCAGCTAAAGCCTGCCGCCCAAGCCCCCATTGCCGCCCGGGCCCAGGCGATGACGGCGACTTTGCAGCAGCTGGACGCCTGGAACCGCCGGCAACTTGCCACCATTCCCACCGCCAGACCCCTGGCCACAGGACACCGAGCTTTTGCCAGCCTGGCCCGGGCCTACGGACTGCAGGAACTGGCGGTGGTGGATGCCAGCAGCAGCAGCGACAACCTGCGCCCCCAGGCCTTCCAGGCCGTGCTGGAGCAATTGCGGCGCGAGCAGGTGCCGATGCTGTTCGCCGAACAGCTGCCGGCAGGCAAAGCGCTGCAGCGGGTCAGCAGCCTCAGCGGTGTGCCCATCGGCGCCGCACCACTGGTGGCCGATGGTCTGGCAGCGGAACCCGATGGCAACGGCAACCTGGTAGCCACCCTCGCCGCCAACACCTGCCTGATCGTCAACGGCCTGGGCGGCCGCTGCGACCCATCCGGCCAGCAGGCCCTGAGCCAGCGCTGGCAGGCCATCCGCTGACGCCCAGCCAACAAGCTCAATGAGAATCGTTCTCATTCTTGCTATAGACTGGCTCCGTGCCCCGCCTCGCAGCCGTGAAAATTCGCCCAATCCTGCTGATTGCAGCAACTGCTGCTGGCGTACTGGCACCGGTAACCGCAGCTGCCGTTGAATTCGAGCCCGGCGACCTCAATACCGGCATCAGCCAGTTCTCTGATCTGCGCCCCACCGGCTGGGCCTATCAGGCGCTGACCAACCTGGTGGAGAAATACGGCTGCGTCGCCGGCTACCCCAACGGCAGCTTCAGAGGTGGGCAGGCCATGACCCGCTTTGAGGCCGCCGCCCTGCTCAACGCCTGTCTCGATCGCGTCACTGAAGTGACCGACACGCTCAAGCGCCTGATGGCCGAGTTTGCGCAGGAACTGGCCGTGCTCAAGGGCCGCGTCGATGGCCTCGAAGCAAAAGCGGGCCAAATCGAGGCCAGCCAGTTCTCCACCACCACCAAGCTCTCCGGCCTAGCCAGCTTGGTTGTGGGTGGGGTGAGCAACAATCCCGCCGGTGAGCAGGTCACGTTCAACTTCGACCTGCAGTTCAACCTCGACACCAGCTTCAGCGGCAAGGATCTGCTGCGCACCGTGCTGCGGGCCGGCAACTTCGATGGCGATCGCAATGCCTTCGGCGGCGGCCTCTCCACCCTGGAGATCGCCTTCCAGGAAGAGGGTGGCCCCGATGTGCTGGGCATCGACAAAATCTTTTATCAGTTCCCGTTTGGCAGCCAGTTCACCATCACCCTCGGCGGCCGGGTGGGCCAGGAGGACATGCTCGCCCTCTGGCCCAGCGCCTATCCAGGCGACACCATCCTCAACGCGCTCACCCTCAACGGTGCACCGCTTGCCTACAACAAAAACCTCGGCCCAGGCCTGGGCCTCTGGTGGCAACAGAACGGCTGGAGCGTGAGCGCTAACTACGTGGCGGGCAATGGTGCCGATTCCTCCCAGGGCCTATTCAGCAGCAGCTCAGCCGGCACCAGCACGGTGCAGCTGGGCTACGGCCAGGAGAACTGGGGCATCGCTGCGCTCTATTCCTATGTCGAGGCCGGTGTGGGTGTGCCCGGTGCCACCCCGTTCATCACCACCGAGATCGAGGAGAACGGCGTCAACACCAATGCCTTTGCCATCAGCGGCTTCTGGCAGCCGGCCGAGAGTGGCTGGCTGCCCTCGATCAGCGCTGGTTACGGCGTCAACGGCAGCTCCGGCTCAGACCTGCGCACCAGCCAGTCGTGGATGGTGGGCCTGCAATGGAACGATGTGCTGGCTGAAGGCAACAGCTTTGGCATGGGAGTGGGCCAACCCGCCTTTGCAACCGCCACCCGCAATGGGGCTGCCAGCGAATCCGGCGTGTGGGCTTGGGAGTGGTGGTACCAGTGGCAGGTCACCGACGCCATCTCCGTGACTCCGGCGATCTTCGTGCTCAACAATCCTGGGGGTAATGGGGGTGGTGCCAACCAATTCGGTGCCCTGATCAAAACCAGCTTCCAGTTTTGAGTCGAGCTAACCCCTGCCCCAATGGATTGCGGCAAAGGGTTCCTAGGGTCATCACAGCCAAGCCATGCCCCATTCCATGACCGCCAGTGCCACCCCCACGGGCCTGCCCGTGACAATCCTCACCGGCTTTCTGGGGGCGGGTAAGACCACCCTGCTCAACCACATTCTCAGCAATCAGCAGGGGGTCAAAACCGCCGTGCTGGTCAACGAATTCGGTGAAATCGGCATCGACAACGACCTGATTGTTGCCACCGGCGAAGACATGGTGGAGCTGAGCAACGGCTGCATCTGCTGCTCCATCAACGGTGAACTGCTCGAAGCTGTGTACCGCATCCTGGAGCGCCCCGATCCGGTGGACTATCTGGTGGTGGAGACCACCGGCCTGGCCGATCCCCTGCCGGTGGCCATGACCTTCCTCGGCAGCGACCTGCGAGATGCCACCAGGCTCGATTCGATCATCACCCTGGTTGACGCCGAGAACTTCAGCGACGAGCTGCTGGAGGGTGAGGTGGCCCGGGCCCAGATCGTTTACAGCGACATGCTGTTGCTAAACAAATGCGACTTGGTAGCTGAGGAGCGGCTGGCTGCCCTAGAGGCCCAGTTGCGCGAGATCAAGACCGATGCCCGCATCCTGCGCTCGGTGAAGGGCGAAGTGCCCCTGCCCCTACTACTCAGCGTGGGGCTGTTCGAAAGCGACAAAATCGTTGCCCAGCAGCAGCTCAGCGCCGAGCCAGACCACAGCTCCTGCGACCACGATCACGGCCACTGCGAGCACGAGCACCACGAGCACCACAACCACGATCATCACAAGCACGATCACGCCGATCACCCCGACCACGCCGCCATCGAGGGATTCACCTCGTTGTCGTTTGAATCAGAGGGGCCTTTCGCCCTGCGCAAATTTCAGAACTTTCTCGACAACCAGCTGCCAGCAGAGGTGTTTCGCGCCAAGGGGATCCTCTGGTTCAACGAAAGTGAGCGCCGCCATGTGTTCCACCTGGCTGGCAAGCGCTTCTCGATCGACGATTCCGACTGGCCAGAGGGCTCAGGGCGCAAGAACCAGATCGTGCTGATCGGTAAAAATCTCGACCACGCCCAGTTGCGCAAGCAACTGCAGGTGTGCGTTGCCAAAGATTCCGGCAAGGGCTTCGCTTGAACGGGATACTGACTCAGAGGATCCAGCCAAATTCATGATGTCCACCACCGTGCGCCAACTGGCCCCGGCCGCCGCCGCTGGCTTGGCCCTCAGCCTGTTGTCGACCCTGCCAGCAGGTGCCCATGGCCTGGCAAGCGCGGGCTTGGCCGCAGGAGCAAGCCACCCGCTGCTTGGGCTAGACCACTTGCTGTTGCTGCTTGGCGTTGGCGGCGCTGCCGCCCTGGCCGGCCCATCGCTACTGCTCGTGGCCCTAGCCGCTGCGATTGCTGGCAGCTTGTATGGGGCCCTAGGGGGCAACCTGCCAGGCGCCGAGGTGTTAGCAGCCTTGATGGTGTCTGGTCTTGGCCTAGCGCTGGCTGCACGCCAGGGCCAGCTGCTGGCCGTAGTGCTGGCAGGAGGAGTGGCTATTCACGCCATGCTGCATGGCCAGGAAGCAACAGGCAGCAGCGCAGATCTGCTGGGCTGGTGGCTAGGGGCGAGCCTCTGCTCAGCGGCCGTGGTGGGGGCAAGTTTCGCCGTGATCCGCCAGCTGGCCCCCAGCTGGGGACGGCGCTTGGCAGTTGCCCTCAGCATCGCTGGAGCGCTGCTAGCGCTTGCCCCGTTGGCGTGAGAACCGTCCCAAGCGGACACTTTTGTTACACAAGCCCCTTGCTGAGCTAGCTACGCTTATCAAATCGAAATCAAACGCCATGGCCGAGCTGATTCTTTTCTCCGGCGTTGTCGCCTTGTTTGGCTTGGCTTTTTGGCTCGCCACCGATTCCGATGATGACAATGGTGGTGGCGGCCTGATGCAGCCCGTGCTGGTCCCAGTGCGCGTCAGACAAAACCGGTGATATTGATTACATCATTTTGAATCAATAGTCTGCACGCCCATTGGCTAAATCCAATAGAAGTGTGGCTAGTTGGGTCCCCAGTGGACATCAACAAACTTCTGTTGTGAGGAGTCTATGAATCAGTTCCATCGCCTATTGCTGGCCCCATCCATTTTTGGCGCACTATTACCAAGCTTGGCCGCCCAAGACTCCGCCGTTGCCAATGAAATCCCGTTGCTGAATAGCCGGGAGGCAATCAACGACTACATGGAGCAACAAGAAATTGACGAGCTCAAGGCTTGGCGCTCCCTCAACCAGGTCACCAGCGTCAACCAATTTTCTGACGTAAGGCCCACCGACTGGGCTTATCAAGCACTGACCAATCTGGTTGAAAAGTACGGTTGCGTGGCCGGCTATCCCAACGGCACCTACAAGGGTGGACAGGCCATGACCCGCTACGAGGCGGCGGCCCTTTTGAATGCCTGCCTCGACCGTGTCACCGAAGTGACCGACGAGCTGCAGAGGTTGATGGATGAATTCAAGAAGGAGCTAGCTGTGCTGAAGGGCCGCGTCGACGGACTTGAGGCCAAGGTGGGCACCCTCGAAGCCCAGCAGTTTTCCACCACCACCAAGCTCAAAGGAGAGGTGAACTTCATCCTGGGTGGCGTACCCGACTACAACTCAGATACCAGTGGCCGGCAAGATCGCACCACCTTCAATTACGACCTGCGCCTGAATCTGGATACCAGCTTCACCGGCAAGGACCTGCTCAAAACCCGCCTGCGCTCGGGTAATTTCACGGCCTTCAGTCCCTTCAATGCTGGAGACAGCCTGTTCAAGTTGGATAAAGCCTCCAGCACTAATGCGGGAGCATCAGGCGCTGGTGGCCTCGATGCGGTGTCAATCGATCGCCTCTATTACCAGTTCCCGGTGGGCAAGCAATTCACGCTTACCGCCGGTGCCCTGGTGCGCAACACTGAAATTCTCGCCTTTATTCCCAGTGCCTACCGATCCCAGCTGCTCGACTTCTTCGCCGTGGCTGGGACCCCTGGTGCATACAATAAAGTGACCGGCCAGGGATTTGGCGCTGTTTGGAAGCAACAGGTAGCAAAAGGGCAGGGCTTCTGGAACGCCTCGCTCAACTACATCGCCCAGGATGGTGAGATTTCCAACGAGGGCATCTTCGACAGCGATGGCAGCCTCAACACCACGGCCCAGATCGGCTACAAAGCCCCCAACTGGGGAGCCGCCATCGCCTACCGCAACGGCACCACCGGCACCCGCACCATCAATGCCAACGGCACAGCAAACAGCAACCTGAGCTCTGGCCAGAGCTCCAACAGCTTCTCCTTATCTGGCTACTGGCAACCCCTTGACAGCGGCATTATCCCCTCGATCAGCGCTGGTTATGGCTTCACTGACATATCAGGGGGCGTAGCTGGAGCCGCCGATTCCCAGTCCTGGTACGTCGGCTTGCAGTGGGATGACGCCTTCGTTAAGGGCAACATCGCCGGTGTGGCAATTGGGCAGAACCCCAGCGCTGGAACAGGCATAGATGATCCTCTCTCTCTTGAGCTCTTCTACAAGTTCCAGGTAACTGACAACATCTCAATCACTCCAGGGCTGTTCTACATCACCAACAGTTCTAACCAGGTGAATGAAAAAGATCTCTGGGGTGGAGTGATTCAAACCCAGTTCCGCTTCTGATCTTGAAGCAAATCCACCTTGGGCGTAGCAATAGTTACGTCCAAGGCTTGCATTAATCACAGGGGGCAGGCGTGAGCGTTCTTAGCCTGAGGGCATTGTCAGCGCCAAATCCATTTCCAACATGACTCTCCCACCCAGCACTAGCTGCCAACGTTCCCGCCCCTGGGGCCTACATCTTGGCTTTTGTGCCCTAGCCGCTACCACCCTGGCCAGCGCCATCGGCGTGGCCGGCATGGCCCAGAACCGGCCCCAGGAAGTGAATGTCTATTCCGGAAGGCACTACAACACCGATAAACAGCTCTATAGCGAGTTCACCAAACGCACCGGTATCAAGGTGAACCTGCTGGAGGGTAAAGATGACGAGCTGATCCAGCGCCTGAAGAGCGAGGGCAACAACAGCAAAGCCGATCTGCTGGTACTGGTGGATGCGGCCCGGATTTATCGAGCCCAGGAGGCCAATCTGTTTAGGTCGATTCGCTCCGCTGAACTCAACAAGGACGTGCCGGCCAACCTGCGGGACCCCAAGGGTCATTGGTTTGCCTTGACCCGCCGGGCCCGCCCCGTAATGGTCAACCCAGCAATCGTGAAGCCCGGCCTGATCCGCAGCTACGCCGACCTCAGCCGTCCGGAGCTCAAAGGCAAGCTCTGCCTACGCAACCGCGCCAGCGTCTACAACCAATCGCTCACGGCCGATGAGCTGGTGCGGCGCGGCAAACCTGCCACCCAGCAATGGCTGCAGGGGATGCTCGCCAACACCAAAAGGCCCTTCTTTACCTCCGACACCCCCATGCTGCGAGCCGTGGGACAGGGACAGTGCGGCGCTGCTGTGGCCAATCAGTACTACCTAGCGCGCATGCTGCAAGACAAGAACAGCACTGAGCGCAGCACCGCTTCGAAGCTGAAAGTTGTGTGGCCCAACCCCACCCACATCAATATTTCGGCCGGTGGCGTCACCCGCAGCTCCCGCAACCCCGAGGGTGCGCAACGTCTGCTGGAGTTCCTGGTTTCGCCCCAATCAGGAGAGGGCTACGCCGCCGCCAACAACGAATACCCCCTCAAGGGCTGGGGCAACAACCCAACCCTGAAGGCATTTGGCACTTTTAAGGCCTCAACGGTCTCCATGGAGCAGCTGGGCCGCCGCAACCGCGAAGCGGTGCAACTGATGACGCAGGCTGGCTGGGAGTAACGACTTGGCATCGCGTTGACGCCCTCCACGATCCAAGGCGCCCCTGCGCAGGGACAAGGCGCTCCCGCGCAGGGACCGGGCCGCTCCAGCAGCCGGACCTGGCTCTTACTGGTTGTGATTTTGGCCAGTGGGCTCGCCCTATTGCCCCTGCTCAGCCTGTTGAAAGACGTGTTGATCAACAGGGGCGAAACCAAGCTGGTGCTGGGATTTGACGGGCTCAGACAGGTGCGGGGCACCTTGCTGCTGGTTGCAGGGGAGGGGCTCTTAGGCGCCGTTGTGGGAACTGCCATCGGCTGGCTCACCGCGGTTTGCCGCTTCCCAGGCCGCCGCTGGCTGCGCATCGCCCAACTGGTGCCAATGGCCTTCCCTGCCTACCTCCTGGCCGCCAGCCTGATCGACTGGGGCAGCTACCGGGGCCTGCGCATCCATGGCCTGGGCTGGGCCATCGTGCTGCTCACCCTGGCTAACTACAGCTATGTATTTCTGCTGAGCACCGAGAGCTTCTCTGTTAGTGGCAGGCGGCTATTGGAAGCCAGCCGCAGCCTTGGCGTGGGCCCTTGGAGAAGTTTTTTTCGCGTCGCCCTGCCAATTGCCCTGCCCTCGATCGGCGCCGGCATTGCCCTAAGTGCCATGGAGGTCGTGAACGATCTCGGCGCGGTGCGACTGCTTGGCGTGCCCAGCCTCTCTGCTGGCATCCTCGATCGCTGGCAGGTGGATGGCGATCCCCAGGGTGCGGCGCTGCTATCTCTGGTGGCTCTGGCAATCGTGGCGGTGTTGATCGCCAGCGAACGTCAGTTGCGCCAACGCAGTCGGCGCTGGAACCTGGAAGGCGGAACGGGCAGCGCCCACGTTTGGCATCTGGCGGGCTGGCGCGCCGCCCTGGCCCAGTTGTTCTGTGTGCTGCCACCCCTTATTGCTGTGGCCATTCCAGCCCTATGGATTCAACAGGGCTGGCAAGGGCTGCAGAGCGAATCGTTCGCAGAACTGGGCCAGCTGGCAAGCCGCAGCCTCGGTTTGGCCTTGATTGCCACTGCGGTGACCTGCCTGGGTTCGCTGCTGCTGGCCATCTGCCGGCGCTGGAGCCCCCAACCGCTCGTCCAACAGCTCAGCTTCATCGCCGGCTTGGGATACGCCATTCCCGGCAGTGTGCTGGCCCTCGGGCTGATCGTGCTGGGCGGCCCCCTCGGCTTCAGCCCAGTGCTGCTATTGCTCTGGGGCTACGGCGACCGCTTCATCGCTGTCTCAAAACAGGGGCTTGATGCTGCGCTTGAGCGCATACCCCCCAGCATCGACGAAACAGCGACCAGCCTTGGCTGCGACTGGCTGGCTGTGTTGCGGCGGATTCACCTGCCCCTACTGCGAGGGCCTCTGCTGGTGGGATCACTGCTGGTGTTTGTAGATGTGGTGAAAGAACTGCCGATCACCCTGGCCCTGCGGCCCTTCGATTTCGACACCCTGGCGGTGCGTGTATTCCAATACGCCAGTGATGAAAGGGTTGGTGCCGCAATGGCACCAGCCGTCATGATCATGGCGTTTGGCTTGCTAGCGGCATTTGCCCTAGTGCCCACCCTGGAGCAGCGCGACTAAGCGCTGCCGATCAGGCACCGATCAGGCTCCCTTCAATCAGGCGGCAGCCAAAGGGGCGGAATCAATTAGTTCCGGCGCCAGGCGCATGCCGACCTCGCCGACGGGGGCCTCGAGCAGCTGGGCCTGGCGAATCCGTGAAATCAGCCGCGTGGTGGTAACCCTGGTGGTGCCGATCAATTCACCGATCCGTTCATGGGTGAGACGAAACGGCAGATCACACCAGCTACCGCAGCGACGACCGAGTCGGCGCACCAGCAGACCAAACAATGCATGTAGCCGCTGGTCAGCGCTACCTAAGTGACGGATGCGCAGTAGCTGCAAGGTCCATTCATTGACGGCATCAAAGCCATCACCCTGCCGGAGCGTGGCGTCACTGCGGAAACTCAAAGGCGTGAGCGCCTCCACGCAGACACCCTCACTGCAGAGGCGCTCGGTGCATAGCTGATCCCCCGCTTGCAGGAAAGCCAAGGTCATCCCCTCGGTTTCCTCGCAGGGGCAATAGACGCGAGCCACACCGTCCAGCACCTCAATGCAGCTGCCAGCGGGGAGCAGGGCGGGGTTTAGCAGCACGGTTTGCCCAACTGGCATACGCACGGCGGCAAGGGAATCGGCGGGCAGGAAGCGAAAACTCATGGCCGCGGCAGAAGGCTTGTTGCGAATGAGTCGCAACCTAAACAAGAATGACGCCTTTTGCAAGCGATTCTCAATAACAACTAGCAATTGCAAGAGGGCAGGCGTCCGGGCCAAGCGCGGTTTCAATTGCGCTTTTTGTCTACTTTTTCACCAGTTGCATCTCTAACGCACGCAAAATCGGCCTTTGTAGCTATGGGCTACAACTTGCAGCCAAAATCCTCAGCCATAGGCATCCTGGAATTGCTTCCCACCGACGTTGGGGATTTTCCCTTCATGTTGAACCGCAACCCCATCTGCAGCCGCATCGGCCTGCTGGCCGCTGCCGCGAGCCTGCTGGCGGCAGCTCCAGCCCTAGCCCAAACAGAAACCCTCTACAAGCTAGACACCAAGTGCAGCATCAAAGGCGGTGAACCGCAGGCCTGCGTAGTGGAGGCTGTAAACGAGGGCAATGCAACCCTCTACCGCCACATCATGGGCAAAAACGTCGAAACGATTCGAGTAACCGATAGCCCAGTGCGGATGAGCATTTGGGTTGACAGCACCAAAACCTGGAAAAACCTCGACTCCGCAGCAGCTCGCTTCTCTACGAACACGATCTGCTTCAACGGGCGCGACCTGTGCGTGATCAACCCCAATTACCTCAACAGTGTTAAGGAAGACCGCCCTGACGCAACGGCAGGCCGCGACCTGATCAAGGTGCAGTTCGGCGCTGATGGCCGCATAGATCTCACCTGCTACGACGACGGCTGCAAGGGGGTCGGCAAATGAACAGTGCTCTCAAAACCCCGTGGAGTGGTCTGGGACTGGTGCTGGCGGGAGTGCTGGCCCTGCCGATCGGCACGGCGTTTGCCATTGATCGCCCCATGGCGAATAACCCCATGCCGGATAGCGGCACAGCCCAGCTGCTTGCCCGCGGTGGCGGTGGTGGGGGCTCCCGTGGTGGTGGTGGCGGATCCCGAGGCGGTGGTGGCGGTAGCGGTGGTGGCAGTGCCAGGCGAGCCAGTGGCAACAGCGGCTTCAGCAATGCCGGTGCGGGCCTCAACCGCGGCTCAAGCCGACCCACCGGTGGCTGGAGCAACAATGCCAAGGTTGGTGCGGGAGCCGGAGGGGCCGGAGGACCTTCCCTAAACCGGCCAGCAGCGACTAACCGTTCGGCAGCCGGCACGCGTCAATTACCAGGCGCCGGCCAAGGCGGTGACCGTATCGCCAACCGTGACGGCAATCGAAATGTAAATCGCGATGTGAATCGCAACGTCAATCGAAATGTGAATCGGAATATAAATCGCGATGTGAATCGCAACTGGAACCGAAGCGTCAATATCAACAATGTCAATGTACGCCCAGGTTGGGCGAGGCCCGGATGGGGTGTGGCACGCCCTTGGAACTACGGCTGGTATGGCGGCTGGTCGACCCCAACTTGGGGATGGTGGGGCGCGAGGGCAGCGGCTTGGGGAGTGGCAACTCTCGCCACCGCAGCAATTATTAACGAGTCCGTTAATAATGCCGTAAGCAGCAATACAACTTATATTGTTGTCCCGAATACTAACTATCAGTTGCTATTCGGAACGGTCCAACCATCCGGCACTAATGCAGTGAGTTTTGTGATGCAGGCAGATGGCAACAACTACCAGCTGACTGCTAACTGCAACCAAGGCACAATCAACGGTCAAGAGCCCAGCAATGCCGAAGAGGCCGAGCTACTCAATGCCGCCTGCCAAGTGGCATACGGATCGGTTTGACTGGCTAACAACCCATGGATCTGTCGCCATAGCAGCGGCAGATCCAACTTTTTTGATAAAAAAATTGATGGCAAAATGTAAGCCATCGTTCCAACTTCCATGTATTAGCCGAGATGATGAAGCAACTTCTTGGCAATCAAGCCAGGCAGCAGGCCAGAGCCATACCCATCTTGTTAGGGCTCAGCCTTGGCTGTGGCCTAACAAATGAACTGCGCGCCCAGCAGTCTGATACCGCCGCTGGTAATCCCCCTAGCGAAGAGACTCCCGCTGTCTCCACACCCCAGCCAGCGGCTGCCACTCCTTGGGCAGGCACAATTGAGTTATATGGCTTTGCTCCAGTGCGTAGCACCGGGACAACAACTGTCACAAATGGAACAAGAAACTTCAGTACGGACACCGATCTGAATCTCGGTGAAGTTCTTTCTAAGCTGAAGTGGGCAACCACCCTGCGCGGTAGCATCGAAAAGGATCGACTAGGTGTTTTAGTAGATCTGGATTACGTCAAACTTGGGCAATACGGATCAAAAACGGGCCAGCGTGGGATTTTCACGGGGAGTGCCGATGTCACCGCTAGCCAGGGTATTTACGATCTTGCCCTGCGCTATCGCTTTGGGGATCGAGAAGCTGCAGTGGGCAAGCCTGGGCAATTCAGCCTGATCCCCTACGCCGGCATACGGGTAATCGATGCCCAGCTGGATGTGGCAGCCCAGATTCAAGGCAGTGGAGGACGGGTCAGTTTTGAACGAGAAGGTTCTTTTGGACGCACCTGGGTTCAACCTCTTTTGGGAACCCAGGCTACGATTTTTATGTCTCCCCGCTTACGGGCATTTGCCCGCGCCGACATCGGTGGCTTTGGGCTAAGTGGATCAGAAGATCTTTCCGGAAACGCCCAGATCGGACTTGGCTATGCAGTTGGCAATAGCACTGACCTAAACATTTCCTGGCGCTATTCGGGGATCAATTACAATACTGGCAATACCCCCGATAGTGGCTACAGCAGCTATCGGAACGGCTTTGAAATTGGCCTCAAATTCTTCTTCTAACTAAAATGAAACGTCGCACCACTTTTCTTTCAGACTTCAAGGCATTTGTCGGCAAAGGTAATGTTGTCGATCTCGCTGTTGCAGTGGTTATCGGCGGAGCTTTTGGCAAAGTAGTGGATGCGGTAGTCAGCCTAGTGATGACCTCACTGCTTGCTCCTACGCTGAAAGCTGCCAATGTGTCGGCTATCAGCGCTTTGCCAGCAGGAGCTGTGCTCGTGGCGCTGATCAATTTCATCGTGATCGCCTTCGTGGTGTTCCTGATCGTGCGCGGCCTTGAAGCCATGAAGCGTGGCGAACGACCGATCTCAGCTCCCGATCCCCAGGCTCAACTTGCTGCTGCCGCTACCCGCCTGGCAGAAGCTTTAGAACGTCGCCAGCTCTGAAGGCCTCACCACACAGCGAAAACCCATATGGCCCGTGGAGGTATCAAGCCCCTGGGCCATTCGAGCTGCTGGTCGGTAACGACGGCAATAGCTAGGTGCACATAAATAAGAACCGCCCTTAACCACTTTGCGTGGTTGCTCGCCGTGCTGGGAGTGGCGATCGATGCTCGCTTCACGCGCTTTGACTTCGGCGGCTGCGGCGCAACAGCCTCCCGGGCTCTGCTGGTGGTGGCCATACCAGCTATCGGTCCACTCCCACACATTGCCGATCATGTCGACTAGCCCATAGCCGTTGGCAGGAAAAGCACCTACGGGGGAGGTGCGCTCGTAGCCATCTAAGCGGCTGTTGTGGTGGGGGAAATCACCCTGAAAGGTATTAGCTAGGGGCACCCCACCGGGATAGAGCTCTTCACCCCAGGCAAACTCGACATTGCACAGGCCGCCCCAAGCAGCCCGCTCCCATTCCTCCTCCGTAGGCAACTGTTTGCCGCACCAGCTGGCGTAGGCCAAAACGTCCTCCCAGGCAACATGGACCACCGGATGCTGCTCGCGGCGCTTAATCGAACTTCCCGGCCCCTCCGGATGACGCCAGTTTGCTCCGGCAAGATATTGCCACCAGCGGTAGTGGATTCCAGGCCCTAGCGGCCCCGGGGGCGGCACAAAAACAATTGATGCCGGCGCTAATCGTTCGTGATTGGCGCCGGGATAGAGAGCGGGGTTTGCTGGCTGCTCCGCCAGCGTGCGGTAACCGGTCGCTTTCACAAAGCTCCGAAACTGGGCGTTAGTAACGGGAGTGCGATCGATCCAGAATCCAGCAACCTCGACGTCATGGGCCGGAGCCTCCTCGGGGTAGTGGTGGTCTGACCCCATCCGGAAGCCGCCCGCCGGTATCCACACCATTCCAGGGAATGGGGGACGACCGGGGGATCGGGCGGTGCCGGCTGACATGGCGGCAGGATCAGGGTCCGCCGACAGTATTCACCATCTTCTCCATCACCTGCTGCAGCGAGAAGCTGGCAGCCTTTTGGCGGGGTGGGTATTCAGCGAAGGTGGCGAGGAACTGGGCCACGTAGGTCTGGGCTGGTACCAGAAGGAAAATGTGATCAAACATCCAGTCCCAATAGGTGTTTGAGGTCACATCAGCGCGCTCATAGGGGTCGGTGAGCAGGTTGAAGATCTTGGGTACCCGCAAAGCCGTAAACGGTTCGGCCCAGATCTGGCAGGTGCCCTGGGAGCGCTGCTCCATGAACACAAACTTCCAGTTGTCGTAACGCAGGCCGGTGAGGTCACCGTCGTCGGAGAAGTAGAAGAACTCAACCCGGGGACTCTTATCAGCCTGGCCAGTCCAATAATCGAGCATGTTGTAACCATCAAGGTGCACCTTGAAGGTCTTATTGCCCACCTGATAGCCCGCCTTGAGCTTCTCCTTGATCTCAGGCTCACCGGCCGCCGCCAGGATGGTGGGCAGCCAGTCGAGGTGGCTACAGATACCCGAGAAGATGGTGCCAGGAGCGATGTGCCCCGGCCAGCGCACTAGGGCCGGCACCCGATAAGCCCCTTCCCAATTGGTGTTCTTCTCGCTGCGGAAGGGTGTCATGCCGGCATCAGGCCAGCTGTTCATGTGGGGACCGTTGTCAGTGCCATACATCACGATGGTGTCATCGGTGACACCCAACTCGTCGAGCAGGTTGAGCATTTCACCAATGCACTCGTCGTGATAGATCATCACGTCGTGATACTCCGACTGCCAGCGACCGCTGCGGCCCACATCCTGGGGACGCGCATAGGTGCGGAAGTGCATGTGGGTGGTATTGAACCAGACGAAGAAGGGTTCACCAGAGGCAACGGCATCGCTAATGAAACGCTTTGCCTCAGCCATGAATTCATCATCGGCCGTCTCCATCCGCTTACGGGTTAGGGGGCCGGTGTTTTCAATCCGTTGGCTGCCGTCACCATTTGCCCAGCAATGCAACACACCGCGGGGACCGAAGCGCTCCTTGAAGTTCGGGAAATCTTCAGGCGTGGGATAGTCGCGCAGCTCAGGCTCCTCCTCGGCGTTGAGGTGATAGAGGTTGCCAAAAAACTCGTCAAAACCATGCATGGTCGGCAGATGCTCATCGCGATCGCCGAAGTGGTTTTTACCAAACTGGCCGGTGCGATAGCCCTGGGGCTTGAGCAGTTCAGCAATGGTGGGATCTTCTGCCTTAAAGCCGGCTTCGGCGCCAGGCAAACCCACCTTGCTGAGACCGGTGCGGAAGACGCTCTGGCCGGAAATGAAGGCCGCACGACCAGCGGTGCAGCTCTGTTCGGCGTAGTAGTGAATGAAGCGACCACCCTCCTTAGCCACACGGTCAATGTTGGGGGTCTGATAGCCCATCAAGCCATCGCTGTAGCAGCTCAGATTGCTTTGGCCGATGTCGTCACCCCAGAGGATGAGAACGTTGGGTTTTCCGTTTGGCATGGGAAGGAAAGAGACGAATACGCCTGCTCAAAGGATGGAATGCTGGCAGCACATCGCAAGAAAGCTATGCACTTCTTCACACCCAAATATTTAGGCCAGAATTTATTTGCGCAAATGCAAATATTGGCACAAATACAAAGATTAAATGCTACGGGCAAATCTGCCAGCCAGATTGCCAACCAAGATATTTCAGGCTTGAAGACGCCGCTGCCACTTCAAAAATGGAATCGATAGCAGCACAGTCATTAATAGATACACCAGGATGCCAAGTTTGACGGCAGGCACTTCCGGGGCGTAGGTGCCGGCCAGCAACAAGGCAAGACCTGGGTTACGCATCGATGTAACTAATGCCAAGGTGACCCCCAAGCAGGGATCTCGGTTTGTCAGGCCATAGCCCAAGGCCAGGCTGATCAACACCAAAGCCGCCATTACCGGCAGGGCAATCAAATTGGCTCCTAGATAGGAAACCAAAAGCGGCGCCGTTTTCCACAGCACAGCCAATACGAGCAGCAGCAGCAAACCATTAGCAACGCGATCGAGGGGGTTCTCCATTCGGCTTGCCCACTTAGGCGCGAAGCGCCTAAACAAGAAGCCCAACAACAGGGGCAGCAGCTGAACCAGGGCCACCTGCGCAGCTACGTGGTGTGACTGAACCTGCCAACCCTCGACTCCAAAGATGCGGGTGAAGCCGCTCGCCAGCAGGGGAATGGTGATGATCGCCGCCAAGGCTGCGGCCACTTGGAGTAGGGCGGCCAGGATGCGATCCCCCCCCTGCTTGCCCGCCTTGCGCATCAGCAGGGGGGCACTGGGGCAAACAGCCATCAGGGCGATGGAAAATCGAGCCGGCTGGGAGAGAGCCATGGTTGGTGGCAACAACAGCAACAGCGCGGCTGCCACTGGCACGAGCAGGCAGGTGCCG
The DNA here is from genome assembly GCF_024345455.1 of Cyanobium sp. T1G-Tous. Taxonomy (NCBI): domain Bacteria; kingdom Bacillati; phylum Cyanobacteriota; class Cyanophyceae; order Synechococcales; family Prochlorococcaceae; genus Cyanobium; species Cyanobium sp. T1G-Tous. The sequence continues at coordinate 41,836 of NZ_JAGQBD010000018.1, read as the reverse complement.
ATGAGACCACGCAACAGCAGCCCCCGGTGCTGCTGCCAGCGGCTTAAGCCATCGAGGGGCAAGCCCACCCCCAGGGCAAACATGATCGCGAACAGGGTGGCAGAAACCAACAGGGGCGGGGATTGAGCCATCGGAGCAAGACGCTGAACAGCAGATCAAAAAAGAGCCAGGTGGCAGGGGCCTAGCTGCCGGCGCGGGCAGCAATCAGCCCCAGAGCCAGCACGCCGATCAAAGTGAGCATCACAGCTGTAGCAGCAGCTATGTGGGGCTTATCTCGGTAGATGTAGTCGTCTTGTTGGAGACGGCGCAACTCTTTGCGGTATTGGACCGTGGCTCCGGCCATGGCGAGAATCCCAGTGATGGTGAAGGCAGCAGCCACCAGCTGCACCCCCCACTCCACCTGGGCACCTTGGCCACCGGCGGCACGATCAATTGCTCCGACAATCTTGTCTAAGCCGAAGCCAAAACTGATCAGCGAGAGACAGGTGCGGATCCAGGCCATCAGGGTGCGTTCGGCCGCATCCCGGTTGCGTTGCTTGGCCAGTTCGTTGGTGAGATTCATGGGCGCCCCTCCGGGCTCAGGGATCGATGGGATGCTTCGGCCTCCAAATCACGGGCTAAAAACACATTGAGCAAGGTGCGAATCACCGCGACAACGCCCAATTGCACCAGATGGGCACCGGTAGGGGCAGTGGAGGTGGCGACGATGTCTGCCCCGAGCTGAAACTCCAGAGCCATCGCCAACCAGCTGCCGAAGGTGAGCCTCACCGCCTGAAAAGAACTGGGGCCGCGCCGCCGGGCACGCCAGCCCTGCCAGGCTTGGCGCAGGGTGATCAACAAACCGAGCACCACCGTGGCCAGCGAGAAGGCCTCAAGCACGCTGCGCAGGGCCATGGCCAGGGTGGCCAGTCCCTGATCAAAAACAAGCAAAAAGCTTGGCTCGGAGCTAGGCATCGAAGTCAGCTGGCAAGCATGGGTGCATTCACTTTCCCAAAGCTAAGTAGCACTGCAGATGCCGTCAGCTGCGCTGACGCTTTTGCAAAAGGCTGCGTTTAGGAGTTGCCTTGAGATGTATTCGGGAACTACTCAGCCGCCGCACAGCTGGGGCAGAGGGCTCGCACGTTGAGCACGCACTCAAGCAAGCGGAAGCCATAGCCACCCGCGGCCCGCTCGCCAGCCTGGAGCACCGCAGAATTTTCAAATTCTTCAGTGCGGCCACAACGCACACACACCAGATGGTGATGGTCGCGGTGGGCATCACTGGCCAGTTCAAAGCGGCGACCACCCTCCGGGAGCTCCAGCTCCTGCAGCAGCCCCATGGAGCTGAGCAGCCGCAGGGTGCGATACACGGTGGCGAGCGACACCCGCTCCTCGCTGCGCAGCAGGCGCTGGTGCACCTCTTCAGCGCCTAGGTGGCTGCCTTCACCAATGCGCTCAAAAAGGGCCAACACCCTCTGGCGCTGGGGCGTCAGCCTCTGGCCGCGATCGTGCAGGCTGGAGCGCAGGCCATCGCCACCGGCGGGAAGGGTTGCAGCGGGGGGCTGGGCTCCAGGGCTGAGTCGGGCGGTCACAGCGTGATCCCAAGCTTCTCAACAATAGGTGCAGTTGCGAAGAGGTGCCATGAGCAAACCCCGGGCCGTCTTTCTCGATGCCCTCAGCCTGGGCCCGGTAGACCTGACCCCCCTGGAGCGTCATGCCGAGCTGATCTCCTGGCCAAGCACCCCGCCGGAGCTCCGCCTGGAGCGGCTTCAGGGGGCCGCGATTGCCATCACCAACAAGATCCGGCTGGATGGAGAGCTGTTGCGACGGCTGCCCCAGCTGCGGCTGATCTGCGCAGCTAGCACCGGCACCGACCAGATCGATGGCCAGGCCTGCAGCGAGCTGGGTATCGCCGTGCGCAATGCCGGTCGCTACAGCACGGCCTCGGTGGTGCAGGTGACCTGGGCGCTGATCCTGGAGTTGGTCTGCGATCTGCAAACCCGGCGGCGCCAGGTGCTGCAGGGCGACTGGCAACGCAGCCCAGTCTTTTCCCTGGTGGAGCCAGAATTTAATGAACTAGCCGGCCGCACCCTCACCGTGCTGGGAGCCGGCACCATCGGCCGAGGCGTGGCGGCCGTGGCGGAAGCCTTTGGTATGGAGGTGCGCCTGATCACCAGCCGCAGCAGTGCCGGCGAACTCGAAGCCGCCCTGCGCCAGGCGGATGTGCTGAGCCTGCATGCCCCGCTCACCCCGGCGACCCGGGGCCTGATCAACGCCGAGCGGCTGAGCTGGTTGAAGCCGCCTGCCGTACTGGTGAACCTGGGCCGGGGCGGCCTGATCGAGCTGCCGGCCTTAATTGAAGCCCTGGAGCAGGACCGCCTGGCTGGAGCTGCGCTCGACGTGCTTGACAAGGAGCCGCCAGGCGACGAGTTGGAGGCCCTTAAAAAGGTGCCAAACCTGATCCTGACGCCCCACATCGGCTGGGCTTCCCGCCAAGCCCGCCAGCGCCTGGTGGCCGCCCTTGCCGGGCATCTGACAGAGGCAGACTGAACCCATCTCCCCAGGCCGCGAGCTGCCATGCCCACCCAAGCCGCCGTTCAGGCCTATTACGGCCAGGAGCTCACCGGCACGGCCGACCTCAAAACCAGCGCCTGCTGCGATGCCGACGCGGTGCCGGCCTGGCTGCGGCCGCTGCTGGCCCGCATCCACCCGGACGTGCTGCAGCGCTATTACGGCTGCGGCCTGGTGTGCCCGCCCCTGCTGGAGGGCTGCCGCATTCTCGATCTGGGCTGCGGCACGGGCCGCGACGTCTACGCCCTAGCCCAGCTGGTGGGAGCGAGCGGCTCAGTGGTGGGCGTCGACATGACGCCGGAGCAGCTAGCGGTGGCCCGCGAGCACCTGGACTTCCATGCCGAGCAGTTCGGCTACGCCAACGTGTCGTTTCTGGAGGGCACGATCGAAGCTCTCGAGGCCCTGCCCCTGGAGCCCGGCAGTTTCGATGTGGTGGTGAGCAATTGCGTGCTCAACCTCTCCACCGATAAAGCGGCTGTGCTGCAAGGGGTGAAACTGCTGCTCAAACCCGGCGGGGAGCTGTACTTCTCCGATGTGTATGTGGATCGGCGACTGCCGGAAGCGGTGCGGCGCGATCCAGTGCTCTACGGCGAATGCCTGGGCGGAGCCCTCTACTGGAACGACTTCCTGCGCCTCGCCAAGGGTGCTGGCTTACCCGACCCACGGCTGGTGAGCGACCGCGAGCTCCGGATCACCGAGCCGGCCCTGGCCCCCCTGGTGGGCGAGGCCCGCTTCTATGCCGCCACCTACCGCCTGTTCAACCTCGCCGAACTGGAGGATGCCTGCGAAGACCATGGCCAGGCCGTGATCTACCGCGGCACGATCCCCCTCCACCCCAACCGCTTTGACCTCGATAGCCACCACGCCATCGAAACCGGCCGGGTGTTTCCGGTGTGCGGCAACAGCTTCCGCATGCTGCAGGCGACGCGATTTGCGCCCCATTTCACGTTCATCGGCGACTTCAGCCGCCATTACGGCCTGTTCCCCGGCTGCGGCAGCAGCCTGCCCTTCACGGGCAGCGGCTCCGGTGAGGGCGAAGGTTCAGATGGGGATTCAGGGAGCTGTTGCTGAATTACGGAGCAAAGAAGACCCATCCAACCGGGCCGTGAGCGCCGCCAGCAGATCGGCAATGGTCACCACCAGCCGGTAGCTGATGGCGATCGCCAGCAGCGGCGCCTCGGGAATGGCGAAGCCGAGGCGCAGCAGCAGCACCGACTCGAACACGCCCAGGCCGCCGGGGGCGCCGGGCACCACCAGGCCAGCGGTCCAGGCCAGGGCGAAGCCCGCCAGCCAGCCGCCCCAGCTGAGGCTGTAGGAGAGATCGAAGGCCTGCACGCAGCAGGCAAAGCCGCCAAAGCGCAGCAGCACAAATCCAAACTGCACCAGCAGCGGCGGCCAAGGATAGGAGCGAATCGGCGCAGTGGCGGCCGCCTCGATGTCCATGGCCAGCGCCGAGGCCTTGCGGCGCTCCTGGCGACTGAGCAGGGGGTTGAGCAAACGCGGCCAGAGCAAGACCAAGGGCAACAACCCCAACAAGGCCAGGCCCTGTTGCCAGCCGCCCGCAGACACCAGCGCCAGGGCCGCCACCGCCGCCACCAAGGGGTCCAGCAGCACCGCCACTAGGGCCAAAGCGCCCGGGGCCGGGGCCGCCAAGGGCGCCTCAGCGCTGCGCAACAGCTGCACGCGACTGCTGAGGTGCCAGATGCCGCCGGGCAGGAATTTGCGCAGGTTGGTATCGAGGTAGGCCCGCACCAGTTCGCCCCAGCGCGGGCGCAGCCCGAGCCAGCGCAAAACCACGCCGAAGGCCAGGCCGTTGGCCACCAGGCTCAGCAAGCTCACCCCCACCCCCAGCAGCAACCACAGCCAGCCCTGACGATCGAGGCTGAGCTGCAGCAGCTGGCGCCCGTGGCCCACTAGGGCCGCCAGCAGAAAACCGAAACTCAGCAGGCTGATCCACAGCTTCAGGCCGCCGGGCAAGGGCGGCAAGCCCTCCCACCAGGCGACCAAACGAGTCAGCCCGCGGCGGCAGCGCTGAAGCAGGGCGTGGGCAAAAGGCGGCATGCTTGGGGCTGGTTGGCTTAGGGCTGGCTGGGCAGATTGGCGTCGGGCAGGGCCTCGAGGGCCTGCTGCACAACCAAGCGCACCTGATCGATCCCCAGTGTGTGCTGGCGAGCAAGAGCTGCCAGGTCGTCGTGTTCTGGCTTAGTGCGCCAACGACCATCGGGCAGCTGGGCCTGCTTGAGCCGCACCGGCCCCAGGGGCGTGGCCAGCTGCCGGCTGCGGCGCGGCAGCACCCAGCGGGTCTGGGGGTGTTCGCGCAACCCCAGGGTGCTGCTGTGCTGCCACCACACCCGGCGCAAGCTCTCGGCCTGCTCGGGGGCGACAAGGGCCGTAAGCAGCTGGGCGGTGCGCCCTTTCTTCATGGCAATCGCCTGGCTAAACACCTCCAGGGCGCCGGCCTGGCGCAGTTCCTCAGCCAGGAAAGCCAGATCCTCCGCCGTGGCGTCATCGATCTGGGCCTGCTGCACCAGCACCGTTTCTTGATGCACAGTTTCGAGCTGGGCAGGATCGGAGCTGCCGCAATCCGCCAAGGTGAGCCGCAGCAGGTTGGGGCGATCCAGGCTGCGCGAGCCCAGGCCCACGCCCACCCGCTTAGGCACGTGGGTGGGGGGATGGCCAAAGCGCGTTGCCCAGCAGGCCGCTAAGGCCAGACCCGTGGGGGTGGTGAGTTCGCCCGGGGGGAAGCCTTCGGCTGAAGCCAGGGGAATCGCCCGCAAGCGGGCCAGCTCCAATACGGCAGGCGCCGGCAAGGGCAGGGTGCCGTGGGCCGTAGCCACCAGGCCATGACCCGCCGGCGGCGGGCTGCACACCAACTGCTCCACCCCGAAGTGCAGCAGCCCGGCGCACACCCCCACCACATCAACCAGGGCATCGAGGGCGCCCACCTCGTGGAAGTGCACCTGCTCGGGGCTGTGGCCGTGCACCGCCGCCTCCGCCGCCGCCAGTAGGCCAAACACCTCCAGCACCCGCTGCCGCAAGGGCTGGGGCCAAGGGGCCGCCTGTAACTGGCTCCGCAACGCGCCCCAGGGCCGATGGGCCGGCTGGCGCTCCAGGCTCACCACCTCCAAATGCATACCCCGGAGGCCGCCGCTGCGGCGCTCTTCCAGCTCCAAGCGGTAGGTCCCGGCTAGGCCGAGGGCAGCCAGGGGGCCATCGATCTCCGCCTGCGGTAGCCCCAGATCCAACAGGGCTGCCAAAAGCATGTTGCCGGCTAAGCCCGTGGGCGCATCCAGCAGCGCCAGCACCGCCTCAAGCCTCCCCAGCCAGGGGGCGTCCCAGCCTTGGCGCCAGGGCCAGCAGGGCATCGGCCTCGCTCTGCAATTGCTGCTCGCTGGCGCGCAACTGGGCCTCAACCTCGCGGCGGGCCCGGCGCTGTTCCCGTTGGGCGGTATCAACGTCTTGGCCGGACAGGCCCCAGAGCCGCCCCAGCAGGGCCCGGTCGTCGTTGCCGCCGACGCTCTGGCCGTAGATCAGCTGCTCGGCCACCATGCCCGCCTGCAGCACCCGGCTCCAGCGCCGCAGCTCCTCGGCCGGCAACTTGGCATGGGCCGGTGGCTCGAGTTCGGTGCTGCCGCTGGTGTTGAGGCCGGCCCGCAGGCAGGCCAGGGAACCCACCAGCACCTGGCGCACAGCCATCTCCTCTTTACGGGCCACCAACAGGTGACCCGCCTCATGAATCGCAATCCGCCGCAGACGGGCGCGGCCCCCTGGCAGGGCTTCGGCCAGCACATGGCCGCCGCGGCCACCGAAGCGGGCCGCATCCAAGGTGAGGCCACCCAAGCCCAGGCCAGCTATCAGGGTCACAATCCAGGGCGATAGGCCCAGGGCGGGGCCAAGAATCGCCGCCAGGCTGATCAAGCCCACTGCCAGGCCAGCCGCCAGGGGTTGGGTCATGGCCGGCGCGGGCCGCCCTGAGCAGCCGCCGCCGGCCGTGCCTTGCCGCCCTTCCCGCCCTTGCTTGCGGCACCATCGCGGCGCCCCTTGCCGCCACGGTTACCCCGCTGGGCCACCGGACCGATCACTTCAAAGCTCTCCAGCTGCAGCTGCTGGGCCTGGCGGCGCAGGTTGAGCGCCACGAAGTGGCGCAAATGCTCGAGGGGCACATCACCCTTGAGCTGCAGCTTGAAGGGCACGGGCCGGCTGCCATCCGGGCGGGGCATCACCCGCACCTTCACCACCAGATCGCCGGTTTCAGGGCGGGTGTAAATCAATTCACCGCGCACCGAGAAGTAGTCGTCGCCCTCGGGCAGGGCGTCTTGAGGGCTATCGGCGGCAGGGGTTTCGGAAGCAGGGCTATCGGCAGCAGGGGATTCAGCTTCCTCGCCCGCGGCCAGGGTGCTGGGCTCCCACACGCCCACCATCTGCAGGTGCAACCCCTCCTCCTCCCGCGAGCGGGGGTAAACCACCCAGAGATGGGGCTCTTCGAGGTTGAGGTGGCGGCGCATCAAAGTGAGCAGCCGGCCCAGCACCACGGCCTCAAGCTCGGTGCCATCAGCCGTGCGGATCACCCCCCGGGTGAGCTGCTCGGCATCGGTAGGTACATAAACGCCTCGCACCACGCCAATGGCCCGGTATTGCGTGGGTTCGGTTACCGGAGAAATCGGGTGTTGGCGCATGGGCTGGACTTTAAGTGCCCCCAGGGCAAAGGGACAAAGGGCAGACTGGCAGCCCACCGCAGGCCGCTTGCCAATGCCCGCCGCTCCCAACCGTTCCGGGATCTGGACTGGGCTCGCCATTGCGGGGGCTGGAGCGCTATGCATCGCCGCTGGCTGGTGGCTGGGACAGCTGCAGGGCGGTTCGGCTGGATCCGATCCCTCCCGCACGGCCCTGGAGCGTCAGGCCTCCTCCCTGCAGCAGCGGCTCAACCAGGGCGAGGCCAGCGAGGCCGAACAGCAGCGGCTGCTGGAGCTACTAGTAGCTCTGGACCGCAAAGCAGAGGCCACAGCACTGCTGGAGCGCCTAGCGGACCAGCAACCGCAGCAGTGGTCGCTGCGGCTGCTCCTAGCCGAGCTGCGCCGCGACCAGCAGGACCGCAGCGGCGCTGAGCGGGAGGTGCGCCAACTGCTCAACCTGCGGCCCGACCAGATCGAAGGCCTGCAACTGATGGCCCTACTGCAACTTGAAATGGGGCGTGGAGCCCAGGCCCAGAGCCAGCTGGAAGCGGCGCTGCAAAGGGCTAGCAAACCCCAGCTGAAGCCGGAGGCCCTGCCGATCGGCCTGCTGCTTGCCAACCTGCTGCAGAAGCGAGATCAGCCGGGCCAGGCCGAGTCCCTGCTGCTCAAATTGGCCGCAGAATTCCCCACCGACCAACGCCCCCTGCTGGCACGGGCGATGCTGCAGCAGGAGCGTGGCGACATCAAAGGAGCCCAGGAGTCGCTGGCTCTAGCCCGCGCCCGTAAACCTGGCCCAAGCGACCCGCGCCTGGATCAGGTGGCCGCCGCCTGGGGTTTGGCGCCGCTCAGGGACCCTTCACCGTTGCCGCCGGGGAAGCCGACGCCGGCGCTGCAGGCGGAGAGTGGAAATCCCTGAGGGCCGCGTCCACCGCATCGCCAGGGGGAGTGGCGTCGTCCATGGAGGTGGCTTTGCGCAGCTTGTTCATCAAGTCGATCGGATTGGCGGAATCGAGCACCGTTCCACCTCGATTGGTTCCGGTGCCGTAATCGAGCTCCCGCTCCTGCTGGGGGCTGCTGATCGTTTGGCCGTAGCCCTTCTCCTGGGCCAGGGCCACTCCAACTCCAGCTACCGGAGCAACTCCAACTACAGAAGCAACCCCAGCGGCCAAAGCAAGCGTTGCGCCGAGGCATCTCAGGGAATTGCATCCAAGGGGATTCGATCCCAGTGCCTTGGCAGAGCGTGGGCGCGGAAGTGGCGAACTATCAGCGGCCATTGGTTATGTACTCCGATGCTCTCCAAGTCCCATCCTAGGTGCGTTCCCCAGGGTGGGTTTCGGCCGCCTCCCTGCTGACCCCCTACCTATGAAAATCGCCACCTGGAACGTCAACTCGGTGCGCACCCGCCTCGAGCAGGTGCTCGCCTGGCTGCAACAGGAACGCCCAGAGGTGCTGTGCCTGCAGGAAACCAAGGTGACCGATGAACTGTTTCCGCGTGAAGCCTTTGAGGCCTTGGGCTATGAGGTGGCCATCAGCGGCCAGAAGGCCTACAACGGCGTCGCCATCCTCAGCCTGCTGCCCCTCGAGGACGTGCAGATCGGCTTTGAGGCCCTACTACCCTCCGAGCAAGAAGCCGCCGATCTCAGCGAGCAGAAACGGGTGATCAGCGCCCTGATCGACGGCATCCGGGTGCTGAATCTCTACGTACCCAACGGCAGCTCGCTCAAGAGCGAAAAGTACGCCTACAAACTTGCGTGGTTGGCCTGCCTGCGGCGCTACCTGGAGGAGCAAGAGCGCCAGGGAGATCCCCTCTGCATGGTGGGCGACTTCAACATCGGCCCCGAGGCCCGCGACATCCACGATCCGGAGCGACTCAGCGGCGGCATCATGGCCAGCGCGGCGGAGCGCTCAGGCCTGCAGCAGCTCCTGGGCGAGCGGCTCACAGACGTGTTTCGGGTGTTCGAGCCAGAGGCCGGGCACTGGAGCTGGTGGGACTACCGCACCGGCGCCTGGGACCGGGACCGGGGCTGGCGTATCGACCACATCTACCTCTGCGAACAACTGCTCGCCTGCGCCACCAGCTGCGTGATCCACAAGGCCACCCGCGGCAATGAGCAGCCCAGCGACCACGCCCCGGTGGTGGTGAATCTGGTGTGGCCGCCTGAAGCCGACGACTGGAACTAAGCCCGGTTAAAACACCACCGCGTCATCGGGCAGCGCCTGGCCCTGGGACTGCAGCACCGCCACCCTGCGGGCAGATTCGCCGCAACTACTTGGGGTGGGGAAGATCTTGCCGGGATTAGCAATATTCAGCGGATCGAAGGCCCGGCGCACCAGCTGCATCGTGGCCAGGTCCTCGGGGCTGTACATCCAGTCGAGGTAGCAGCGCTTATCGCTACCCACGCCGTGCTCGCCACTGATGCTGCCCCCCTCATCCACACACAGCCGCAAAATATCTGCGCCCAGGGCCTTCACCCGCTCCTCGATGCCGGGCTCCTGGGCCGAATAAAGGATCAAGGGGTGCAGATTGCCGTCGCCGGCATGAAAAACATTGGCCACCGGCAAGCCGTAGCTGGCGCTGAGCTGCTCAATCGAAGCCAGCACCCGCGGCAGGGCACTGCGGGGCACTACGCCGTCCTGGAGGTAGTAGCTGGGAAAGCGGCGACCCAAGGCTGATACGGCCGATTTGCGCCCTTTCCAGAGCAGGGCGCGCTCCTGGTCGTCGGTGGCCTGGCGCACGGTGCGGGCACCCGCCTGGGAGCAGAGCTGGGTGGCGAGCTGCACCGCCGCGGCGACCTCCCCCTCCTGACCATCCAGCTCGATCAACAGCAGCGCCGCCGCATCGCGGGGGTATTCATCAACGCCGAAGTAGTCGTTCACCGCCTCGATCGTGAGGCGATCCATCATTTCCATGCCAGCAGGCAGCAAGCCGGCCGCAGTCACCTGACGCACCGCCTCGCCGGCCGCTTCCATGCTGATGAAGTCAGCCAGCAGCACGGCCACGCTCTGGGGCGCCCGCAGCAGCCTCAGGGTGATCGCCGTAGCGATACCCAAAGTGCCCTCACTGCCTATAAATGCGCCCCTCAGATCGAGTTCGGGAGTTTCGTCGAGTTCGCTGCCAAAGCTGGTAACGCTGCCATCTGGCAGCACCACCTCCAGGCCCAGCACGTGGTTGCTGGTCACGCCGTACTTGAGGCAGTGCACGCCACCGGAATTTTCGGCCACGTTGCCGCCGATGCTGCAGGCCACCTGGCTGGAAGGGTCTGGGGCGTAATAAAAGCCATCGCCGGCCACCGCCCGCGTCACCCAGCTGTTGATCACACCGGGCTGCACCGTGATGCGCTGGTTTTCAAGATCTATGGCCAGCACCTGGCGCATGCGGCTGGTGGCGATCACCAGGGACTCGATCTCGGCTAAGGCGCCGCCGGAGAGGCCCGTGCCACTACCCCGGGCCACAAACGGCACCCCCTGCTGGTGGCAGAGCTTTACCGCGGCAGCCACCTGGGCCGTCGTCTCAGGCAGCACCACCAGAGGCGGCTGGTGCCGGCTCAGGGTGAGTCCATCGCAGTCGTAGGCCAGCAGCTCCTGGCGCGCCGACACCACGGCGCGGGGTGGCAGGAACTGACGTAACTGCCGCTCTATCTCTGGCCAATTGATGCCCAGATGACCCATCGCAAGAGACCCAATTTACCGAGCAAGCACTACGGGCAGGTTTTGGGTCAGGATGGTTGACGGTTTTGTCCCTCTGCGGGTTCCGCTTTGACCTCGGCTGCCACCTCCGCTCCGGCCTCGGGTTCTGCCCTCAACACCAGCCGCTCCCAGGAGCTCTTCAATGCTGCCCAGAGCTTGATGCCAGGGGGCGTCAGCTCGCCGGTGCGGGCGTTTAAGTCGGTCGGTGGCCAGCCGATCGTCTTCGATTGGGTCAAGGGCTCCTACGCCTGGGACGTAGATGGCAACCGTTACATCGACTACATCGGCAGCTGGGGGCCGGCCATCTGCGGCCATGCCCACCCCGAGGTGATCGCAGCCCTGCATGAGGCCCTCGACAAGGGCACCAGCTTCGGCGCCCCCTGCGCCCTGGAGAACACCCTCGCCGAGATGGTGATCGCCGCGGTGCCTTCCGTGGAGATGGTGCGCTTCGTCAACAGCGGAACCGAGGCCTGCATGTCGGTGCTGCGCCTGATGCGCGCCTTCACCGGCCGCGAAAAGATCATCAAGTTCGAGGGCTGCTATCACGGCCACGCCGACATGTTTTTGGTGAAGGCCGGCTCCGGGGTGGCCACCCTGGGGCTGCCCGATTCTCCGGGCGTGCCCCGCAGCACCGCCGCCAGCACCCTCACCGCCCCCTACAACGACCTGGAAGCCGTCAAGCAGCTCTTCGCCGAGAACCCAGGTGAAATTGCCGGCGTGATTCTTGAGCCTGTGGTTGGCAATGCGGGCTTCATCACCCCCGAGCCAGGCTTCCTCGAGGGCATCCGCGAGCTCACCAAGGAGAACGGCGCCCTGCTCGTATTCGACGAGGTGATGACCGGCTTCCGCATCAGCTACGGCGGCGCCCAGGCCAAATTCGGCGTCACCCCCGACCTCACCACCATGGGCAAGGTGATCGGTGGCGGCCTGCCCGTGGGGGCCTACGGCGGCCGAGCCGACATCATGGCGATGGTGGCTCCAGCCGGTCCCATGTATCAAGCCGGTACCCTCAGCGGCAATCCCCTAGCGATGACTGCCGGCATCAAGACCCTGCAGCTGCTCCAGCAGCCCGGCACCTACGAGCGCCTAGAGGTGATCACCAAGCGGTTGGTCGCCGGCATCCTTGATGCTGCCGGCAGCGCCGGTCTACCAATCTGCGGCGGCTCGATCAGCGCCATGTTTGGCTTCTTCCTCTGCGATGGCCCGGTGCGCAACTTCGAGGATGCCAAGTCGGCTGACACGGTTCGCTTCGGCAAACTGCATCGCGCCATGCTTGAGCGCGGCGTTTATCTGGCCCCAAGCGCCTTCGAGGCGGGCTTCACCTCCCTGGCCCACTCAGACGCGGACATCGACGCCACTATCGCCGCCTTCCGCGAGTGTTTCGCAGCGGTGGCCTGAGCCCAGCCCCCATGAAGCGTCGTCTTGCCTCCAGCCTGGCCGCCCTGATCTCTGCTTCAGCGGCACTCAGCGCCTGCCAGGGCTCAGACGATCAAGGTCCGGTGAATCTCAGCAAGGGCGTTCCCGTTGGGGCCGTTTTGGCCCTCACCGGCAATGCCAACGTTTACGGCCAGGACCAAAAAATCGGCATCGAGCTCGCCCTGGCAGCCCTCAATGGCGCCGGCGGAGTTAATGGCAAACCGCTCGCCCTGAGCATCGAAGACGGGGGCAGCGCCGAGCCCAGTGCCAACGCTGCCTTCACCTTGCAGATCAACCGGGGCATGCTTGCCCTGATCGGCCCCACCCTCTCCCAGCAAGCCTTTTCGGCAGATCCAATCGCCCAGCGTCGGGGCGTGCCCGTGGTGGCTCCATCTAATACCGCCACCGGCATTCCGGAGATCGGTCATTTCATTAGCCGGGTATCAGCCCAGAGCTCGGTGATCGCGCCGCTCTCGATTGCCAAGGCCCTGCAACTCAACCCCAGCATCCGCAGGGCAGCGGTGTTTTACGCCCAAGACGACGCGTACAGCACCGCCGAGACGGTGATCTTCCAGCAGGCCCTCACAGCCAAAGGTCTCAAGCCAGTCACGGTGCAACGCACCCAGCTCAACGACCAGGACTTCCAGAGCCAGATCACCGCCGCTCTCAATCAGAAGCCAGATCTGGTGGTGCTGTCACTGCAGGCCATGGATGGCGGCAACCTGATCCGCCAGTTGCGAGAGCTCGGCTACCGCGGCGCGATCGTGGTGGGCAATGGCATGAACACGCCAAACATCTACCCGATCTGCCAGAAGTATTGCGACGGCATCTTGATCGCCCAGGCCTACAGCCCGGAGCTGGCCACGCCCGCCAACCAGCGTTTTACTGCCGCCTTCGCTGCAGCCCAGGCCCGCAATCCCAAGGTCAGCCCGATCCCACCCCAGCTCACCGCCCAGGCCTACACCGCCATGCAGGTGATCGGCGAAGCGCTCGCTCGCCTCGATCGCAGCCAACCGCTCAAGAGCCTCAGAGTCAGCCAGGCGCGCCGGGCCTTGATGGATGAAATCCTCGGCGGCACCTACCAAACACCCCTTGGTGAAATCCGCTTCACCCCCGAGGGCGAGGTGATCCAGAAAAACTTCTTCGTCGCCCAGGTGCGCATGAATGCTGGGGGCAAAAGCGGTCGCTTTAGCCTGCTGCCCTAGGGGAGCGGCATGGAAGGCCTGCTGCAACTGCTGTTCAACGGGCTCTCGGTAGGAGCTGTTTACGCCCTGTTTGCCCTTGGCTACACCTTGGTGTTTTCAGTGCTGGGGGTGATCAACTTCGCCCACGGGGCGATCTTCACCCTGGGTGCTTACTTCACCTATCTGCTGATTGGTGGCGCGGTGGGTGCCAATGGTTTGTTGGCCGGCCTGCAGCTCCCCTTTGCCCTGCCCTTCTGGCTGGCCCTACCAGTGGCGGGCATGGCCGCCGCCGCCGTGGCCTTGGTGGTGGAGCGCATCGCCTTTCGCCCCCTGCGCGATCGAGGCTCCGATCCCCTGCTGGCCCTGATCACCAGCCTGGGGGCCGGGGTGATTTTGGTGAACCTGATCCAGCTGCTGGTGGGAGCCGAGAGCTATTCGATTCCGGTGGGCACCCTTGGCTCCCTGCCGGCGGCGCTGAGCATCGCCGGTGCCAAGGTGCGCACCGTGCAGGTGATCCTGCTGGCCATCGCCGGCCTGCTGCTGGCAGCCCTTTCGATCTGGATAGACGGCAGCCGCAGCGGCAAGGCGCTGCAGGCCGTTTCCGAAGACCCGGTGACCGCCCAGCTGCTTGGCATCAACAGCGGCCGCATGATCCAGATCGCCTTCGGCATCAGCGGCTTCCTGGCCGGCGTGGCCGGCGGCCTGGTGGGGTTGAGCGTCAGCATCGCCGGGCCTTACTTCGGCATTGGCTACGGGCTCAAGGGGCTGGGGGTGCTGGTGCTAGGCGGGCTCGGCAGCGTGCCTGGCGCCGTGCTGGGCGGCTTGATCATCGGCCTGGCCGAGGCCTGCGTGCCGGCCGAGCTATCGGGCTACAAAGATGCGGTCTCCTTTGGCTTCCTGTTCCTGGTGCTGTTGATCAGGCCCCAGGGTCTGCTGGGCCGCCCCCAGCCCAACAAGGTGTGATCAGCATGGATGCCGGCCTGCTCGAGCAAATGCTGCTGGGGGCCCTGCTGGGCCTATCGGTGTACCTGCCCCTGCGCTGCGGCCAGCTCTCCCTGGCCACCCCGGGCTTCTTCGCCATTGGCGGCACTGTGGCAGCCCTGCTCTCTACCCGGGTGCCCGCCCTAGCCGGCAGCGGCAGCACCTACCCGATCACTTCAGTTTTGCTGGAGATGGCGCTAGCAGCCCTGCTCACCGGCGTGCTGGCCCTGGGCCTGGGCCGGGTGGTGCTGCAGCTGCGGGGCATCTACTTAGCCATCGCCACGATCGCCCTGGTCGAGATCCTGCGGGTTGTCACCCTCAACCTGGAGTTCACCGGCGGAGCCCTGGGCATCTTCGGCATCCCCCAGCCCTTTGATAGCGCCGCTGGCTACGCCGCCTTCACCCTGGCGCTGCTGGCGCTGATCTGCTGGCTATGCGACCGGCTCGAAAAGACCAGGCCTGGCCGGGCCATGGCCGCCATCCGCGACGACGAACTGGCCGCCGCCAGCCAGGGCATCAACACCGCCGACAGCAAGCTGCTTGCCTTTGTGCTGAGCGCCCTGGTTGCGGGGATCACCGGCGTTGTGGCAGCCCACTTCCTCAACTCCTGGAACGCCAAACTGGGCAACTTCGACGCCAGCATCACCACCCTGGCGTTCGTGGTGTTCGGCGGCTCGCGCACCTGGCTGGGGCCGGTGTTTGGTGGCCTGCTGCTCACCGCCCTACCAGAACTGCTGCGTCCGGTCGGCGACCTGCGCTTGATTGTCTTTGGCGCTGTGATTCTGGTCGGTCCCCTGTTCTTTCCCCAAGGAGTGATCACCCCTGAGCTGTTTAAGACACTCAAGCGAATAATGCGGCGCCCACCCACCCCAGCAGCGCAGGGGGAACGGCCATGAGCCTGCTTCAGGTTGAGAATGTGGGGGTGCGCTTCGGTGGCCTGCAGGCCTTGCAGGGTGTCGATTTAGAGGTGCAGCAGGGCGAGATTTTTGGCCTACTGGGCCCCAATGGTGCCGGCAAGACCACCCTGTTCAACGTGATCTCTGGCCTCACCCCCGCCAGCAGCGGCAGCGTGAGCTGGCGGGGGGCAAGCCTTGCTGGCCTCAGCAACCACCGCATTGCCCGTCTCGGCATCGCGCGCACCTTCCAAAATCTGCGCTTGTTCAGCAGCATGAGCTGCCTGGAAAATGTGCTCGTGGGCCTGCATCAGCACGGCCGTCAGCCGCCCCTAGCGGCCCTGCTGCAAACCCAGTCCTTTCGCCGCCGCGAAGCCCAGCTGCATCAACAGGCTCTAGAGCTGCTTGCCCTATTTCAACTGGAAGCCGCTGCCCACCAAAACGCCGCCAGCCTTTCCTACGGAGACCGGCGCCGCCTGGAGATGGCCCGGGCCCTGGCCAGCCGCCCCCAGCTCCTGCTGCTCGATGAGCCGGCCGCTGGCATGAACCCCGCAGAAAAAGATGAGCTGCGGGAGCTGATCCGGCGCATCCGGGACCAGTTCAAGCTGACGGTGCTGATCATTGAGCACCATGTGCCCTTGATGTTGGGCCTGTGCGACCGGCTGGCAGTGCTCAACTTCGGCCAACGCATCGCCCTGGGCAGCCCCGAGCAGGTGCGGCGCGATCCGGCCGTGATCGAGGCCTATCTGGGCGGTGGCGCATGAACGGCCCCCAAGCGCCCCTGCTGGAGCTTCGCAACCTGGTGGTGCGCTACGGCAGCATCACGGCCCTGCATGGCATCAATTTGACGGTGCAAGCCGGCGAGCTGGTGACCCTGCTGGGAGCCAATGGCGCCGGTAAAAGCACCACCCTGCGGGCTATCTCCGGCCTGATTCACCCCGCCGGCGGCGAGATCCTCTGGCATGGCGGCTTGATCAATCGCCTGCGCACCGAGCGCACCGTGAAGCTGGGGATCAGCCACTGCCCGGAAGGTCGCCGGGTGCTCAGCCGCCAGTCGGTAGCCGACAACCTTGCCCTAGGCGCCTGGTTGCGCCGGGACAAAGCCGCAATCGCCAGAGATCTGGAGCGCTGCTACGCCCTATTTCCCCGCCTGGCCGAGCGCCGCAATCAGCTGGCCGGCTCCCTTTCCGGCGGCGAGCAGCAGATGCTGGCCATCAGCCGCTCCCTGATGGCCAGGCCCACCCTGTTGATGCTGGATGAGCCGAGTCTGGGATTAGCGCCCCGGCTCGTAGCCGAGGTGATGGCCGCCCTGGCCCAGCTGCACCGAGATGGGCTCACCATTTTGCTCGTAGAGCAAAACGCCCAGGCAGCCCTGACCATTGCCGATCGGGGCCTGGTTTTGGAGGCGGGCAGCATCAGCGCCGGCGGCCGCGCCGAACAACTCCTGGCCGACGACAGCCTCCAGGCTTCCTATCTAGGGGCAAACTGAGCAGGGGCGAACTCAGCAGCTGCAGCTCAGTCGTTCTCGGTAGCTCCAAAGCAATGCATTAGGGCATCGCCCCAGCTGTTGATTGCCGCTAGCTCGTGGTCCTTGGCGCTGCCCAAGGCCTTGGCGTGCTGACGCAGCAGCACTGTCTTATCGATGGCATGTCCATGCTCCGCCGCCATGGCCACGATGTCGTCTACCCCGGCAGCGGCATGCAGCTTGTCGCGGAGGGCGGCATCACCAGCAACGCGGGCCACAAAGGCCTGGATAGACGCAACAGACATGACCGACTCAGCAACCAGAGCCACTACTAGCAGGCCAAACCATGGCGGGCTCGATACGTTGAGGCGAGTGTTAAGGCAGCAATGGCCCGCGAACGCTTCTTCCTTGAGCTAGATCCACCAGATAGCAGTCTCAAAAGCCTGCCCCACGTGGTGGTGGTTGGCGGGGGCTTCGCCGGACTCAAGGCCTGCCATGCCCTGATTGGCAAGCCGGTGCGCGTCACCCTGATCGATAAACGCAACTTCAGCCTGTTCCAACCCCTGCTTTATCAGGTAGCGACAGGGCTGGTTGCGGAGGGCGATGTGGCCTCACCGCTGCGTCAGCTGGTGGGGCAGGCCCCCAATGTGCAGGTGCTGCTGGGTGAAGTGGGGGAAATTGACACCGCGGCTCGGCAGATCGTGTTTAACGAGCGCCGCTACGGCTATGACCACCTAATCCTGGCGGCGGGCTCCGGCAGCAGTTACTTCGGCCACGACGAATGGCGCGAAGCGGCGCCACCGATGAAGATTCTCGAGCACGCCGATGAGATCCGCCGGCGCGTGCTGCTGGCCCTGGAAGAAGCAGAACAGACCCCCGATCCGGCGCGGCGGGCCTTTCTGCAGTCAGCGGTGGTGGTGGGGGGCGGCCCCTCGGGCTGCGAACTCTCCGGCTCCCTGATGGAGCTGATGGCCCATGCCCTCGGCCGCGACTTCAAACAACTCGATCCAAAGCAATGCAAGGTGACCCTGGTCGATCCTGGCGATCGAGTGCTGCGAGCCATGGACCCCAGCCTCTCGGCCGCCGCCGGCAGCTATCTCCAGTCCGCAGGGGTAGAGCTACTGCTAGGTGGACGGGTTCAGACAATTGAAGCGGAGAAAGTGGTTGTTAACACCAGCGAAGGTACCCGCACCCTGGAAGCCGCCACCATCTGCTGGACCGCCGGCGTGAAGGCCTCCCATCTGGGCCAGGTGCTGGCCGATGCCAGCGGTTGCAGCGTCGACCGGGGCGGACGGGTGGTGGTGGAGCCCGACTTCTCGATTCCAGGCCATCCAGAGATCCGCGTCATCGGCGACCTCTGCTCCTACAGCCACACCAGCGATGGCAAAGCCCTGGCGGGCATGGCCGGGCCCGCAGTGCAAATGGGCGGCTGGGTGGCGGCCGACATAGTGGCCAAAATTGAAGGCCGCGCCCACAAAGCCTTCCAGTTTACCGATTTCGGCACCATGGCGGTGCTTGGTCCGCTGCACGCAGTCGCCGACCTGCGCGGCCTCAAGGTAAGCGGCCTGCCGGGCTGGATCCTCTGGGGCCTTGCCCACTTGATGTTCATGCCCGCCAATGAAAATCGGCTGACGCTGCTCATCAAGTGGTTGTGGGCGATTGCCACTCGCCAGCGGGCCTCGATGCTGATCACCGGTCGCCCAAATCAGCACCTGAATGTGGAGGTGGGCCTGGAGAAGCCGCTGAGCGCTCCTTGACCTGCTGCTCTGCCTGCAGGGTGTAACGACTGATCAGCAAGCCCATCACGATGGCTAGATACAGCGGCCCAGAGATGCTCAAGGCCACACTGGCCATCTGGGAAGGTGGCAGGGCGGGGATTATGTCGCCGTAGCCCACGGTGGTGAGACTGACGAAGGCGAAGTAGTGGATACGGGTGAAATCAAGGTCCCAGATCCGCAGTGCCACTGAATCAGTTCCCATGCCAGCCAGCAGCAGTTCCCGTCCTCCATCGGCCTGGTTGATGAAGCTGCCGGGAGCCAGGGTCTCCAGGGCTCCGAACAGCAAACCACCGCTGATTCCCAGTAGTAGATACCCAGCCACCGCTCCGCCGAGCACGGCCATGCGGATCTGGGTTTCCTGAGCCAGGCAGATCAGGAGTCGCTTCAGGCTCCAAAAAATAAAGGCCGTTGTGGCCAGGAGAACGGCAAACCCCATAAAGGCGAAATCGCGGGGACTGCTCATCCAGAGCAGCTGGAACAGCAGGGTCAGCACGCCAAGCCTGCGGTAGACGCTGTCAAACCAGCGGCTTCGGCTCTGATGGGCACCAATTGGCCCGCCAAGCTCAACCGACAGCAGAACCATCAAAGCGACCGTACCGAGGGCCCCGATCCGATGAATCGGGAACGGCACCGCCATGGAGGCGACCACACCAGTAGCAACCAAAAAGAGGTGCCGGTAGAAGCGGTGTCGATAAAAAAGCAGATGTCGATTGATCATGTGCGCCAGCGAAAACGGCCAAGAATCAAGGCGATCAGAATGGCCACATAGAGCTGGCCCACCACGGTGATCACCGTGGTCACCACCTGGCCGCCCACATGGCTGGTTTTGAGCACCGTGGTGCCGATGGTGGTGAGCATGGTGAAGGAGGCGGCCATCAGCGCAGGGGCCACCGACACATTGGGCAGCACCGCCGTGGATCCCACTGCCGGCAGGGAAGTCAGGTCGAAGGCGGAGGGATCGAGCACCCAGAGGGCGGTGAGCAGCAACCCACCTGCCATACCAACCAGCAGGTAGCCAGAAGCGGCACCCATCACCACCGAGACGGTTACAAAGGGCTCCCGGGTAAGGGTCTTCACCTTGCGGAGCACAGCAAGCGACAGAAAGACCAGCCAGACGATCACATGGGGAATGGTGAGCGCCCGCCCCACCGCTGGCCAGAGGCTGAGTGCCATGTGCCAGATCAATTCAAGAGCGATCGCCAACCCGCCCAGGCCATAAATCAGCGGGCGAGTTTTGCGGAGGGGCGAATAGCGGCTGACGAACAACATCAACACCAACGCCAGCAGGATCAGCAGAACCGCCAACAGCCAGATCTGGGTCTGGGCCACCGGCAGCAGCAACAGCAGGGCCACTTCAGTGGCCAATGTCAGCCAATAACCGCGGTGGCGCCCGCGCAGACGAATGATCTCCTCCGAGGTGATGCGCATGGCAGCACTCGCAGCCCCGAAGTGCCTAGAGCCCGGGGCTGCTCTGCATGATGCCGCCGTCAGCAAAAATAGTTGTGGCCGTGATGTAGCTAGCGGCATCGCTGGCCAGGAAGCCCACCACCCTGGCAATCTCCTCGGGCTGGGCCATGCGGCCCAGGGGAATGGCGGCGTTGAGCTTGGCCAGCAACTCCGGGTTGTTCATGGTGGAGTCGTTGATCGGTGTAGCCACGGCGCCTGGGCCCACATTCACCATCGTGATGCCATGGGAGGCCAGCTCCAGTCCAGCGGTGCGGGTGAGCATGCGCACCCCTCCCTTGGCGCAGCAGTAGGGAGTGTTCTCAGGCATCGGCCAGTCCTCATGCACCGAGGAGATGTTGATGATCCGGCCACCGCCACCCTGGGCGATCATCTGTTTAGCGGCATACTGACAGGCAAAGAATACACCCCGCAAATTTACATCCAACACCTTGTCAAAATCATCGGGGGTAGTGTTGAGGATTGAGGTACGAGTCTCAACACCTGCATTGTTCACCATCACATCGAGGCGACCATATTTGTCCACAGCAGCCTGCACCAGACGCTGCAGATCATCGAGATTCGAAACATCGGCATGAACACCGTAGCTGCTGCCGCCATAGCTACCGATCTCCCGCTCCAGCTCTTCGGTAGCCTCAGGGTGAGAGCGATAGTCGATCACCACCTTGGCTCCAAGTTCAGCCAAGTTTTCAACAATCGCCTTACCGATACCACTGTTACCACCAGTAACAATTGCCACCTTGCCCTGCAGAAAGCTGGACAGGGCTTTTCCGGCGAGGGGATTGGTGCTGGGCGCTGAAACGGATGGGGAACTTGTGGTCATGGGGACGGGAAGAAAGCCAACTGGGAGCAGGGTAAGCAGATGGGGCCAATCTCGCTGCGATCTGCAACACCCCGTGCCCACTGGTATTGGCTGGGCTGGGGGATGACAAGGGCGCCAACATCATTAGGTTGAGGAAAATTTCAACCATTGGCCATGCCCCAGCTGGTGAGACGGGCGATTCACAGCGATCGATTCCCCACCCCCGTGGCCTCCTACAGCCAGGGCTTCCAGGCTGGGAACATGTTGTTCATCACCGGTCAGCTGCCGGTGGATCCGACCACTAGCGAGAAGGTCGGAGATGGCGACATCACCCTGGAGGCCAGGCAGGTGATGGAAAACATGATGGCAGTGTTGGAGGAGGCGGGGTTCAGCGCCAAAGATGTGGTGAGCGCCGTGGTCTATCTCACCGACATCAACAGCCTCGATACTGTCGATGCCGTGTGGCAGGAATACTTCACTGATCCCCAGTCCTACCCGTCGCGCGCGGTGGTGGAAGTCTCCGCCTTGGTGCTTGGCATCCAGCTGGAGATCTCCGCTATCGCGATTAAAGATTGAGCCACCACCGTGGGAGCAAAAGCCATGACTGACACCAATAGCCCCACCGTCCTCCCTTATTGGCACCTCTGGACCGACGACGGGGGAGTTAGCCGCCAGACGCTCTGCAGCATGGCCCCCTGGACCCTGGGAGTGTTGGGTCCAAACGACTCCCCCCAGTGGAATCTGGACCTATTCAAGGATGGAAATTCCTTCCTTACCCAACTGCCGGTGGGTTGGACAGCGGACTGGCACGAAAACCACATTCCCAAATGGATCTACGTGCTGCGCGGCAGCTGGTCGGTGGAGAGCATGGATGGCCAGAAACAGATCTTCGGCCCTGGTGAGTTTTCCTTTGGCGGCGATCAGCAGTGCCTAGCAACTGCTTCAGGAGCCAAGGGCCATCTCTCTGCCCAGGTAGGAGCAGAGCCCTGCCTGCAGCTGATCATCCAGCGCAACGACGAACTCTGGCGCGGCGTGCGGCCGGGGTTCTTCTCGTGAACCAGCCCTCCGAGTGCACGGTCAGCTTCGACCGTCGCTTTGACGAGCTGGTGTTGTTCAATGCCGAGCTGGAATTACTGGCCGAGGGATTCCGCTGGGTGGAAGGTCCGGTGTGGTTTGGCGACCACAACTGCCTGCTGTTCAACGACATCCCCAACAACCGCACGATGCGCTGGAGTCCCGAGCACGGGGTGAGCGTGTTCCGTGAACCCTCCGATTACGGCAACGGCCAAACCCGTGATCGCCAGGGGCGCCTGATCACCTGCCACCACGCCAGCCGCTGCCTCACCCGCCTCGAGCCCGATGGCACGGTCACCACCCTGGCCACCGAGGCCCATGGCAAGCGTCTCAACGCCCCCAACGACGTTGTGGTGAAGAGCGACGGTTCGATCTGGTTCAGCGATCCCCTCTACGGGCTGCTAAACGACTACGAGGGCGGCCGGCAGCAGTCTGAGCAACCCGTGGCGCTCTACCGTCTCGACCCAAAAACCGGGGCGGTGGAGACAATGGCCAGCGACTTCGACGGTCCCAACGGCCTGGCCTTCTCGCCGGATGAGCGCAAGCTTTACGTGGCTGAATCGGGCGCCCCTGGTGTAGCGGACCCCCGCCAATACATCCGGGTGTTCGACATGGCTGCCGACGGCCACAGCCTCTCAGGTGGGGAGATCTTCCACAAGGTCACTCCAGGCTGGGCCGACGGCTTCCGGGTCGACGAGCAGGGCAACCTCTGGTGCGGTGCCGCCGATGGCGTGCACTGCGTCGCCGCCGATGGCACCCTACTGGGCAAGGTGTTGGTGCCCCAGCGAGTTTCCAACCTCTGCTTCGGCGATCGGCACCACAGCCGCCTATTTCTCTGTGCCTCCAAGGCGATCTACGCCCTGTTCACCAACACCCGCGGCGCCCAGGCGCCCTGATTGCCGTCTCCACCATGGCCCGCGACCAACTCGAAGCCTTTCTGAAAACCGTCAAGGGGGATCCAGCCCTGCTCGATCGCTTCAGCTCTTGCCCCAACCTCAACGCCATCGCTGAGCTGGGGGCGACCATGGGCTACAGCTTCAGCGGCGTGGAGCTGGTCCAGCACCAGGCCGAAGCCACCCTGAAACTCTCGGACGCCGACCTGGAGGCCGCCGCTGCCGGCGTTGAACTCCAAGGACACCTTTGGCTAGCGAAAATCATCTGGAGCTGATGCGCCACCAACCCCACCTAGAGCTTGCCGACTGCCGCTCGATTGCGGCGGCCAGCCACCTAGCGGCCGACCAGCACCAGGCGCGCGTGTCGATCGCCGTCGTCGACGCTGGCGGCCACCTGCTGTTGCTCGAGCGCCGCGATGGATCCAGCCCAGCCAGCGCCGAGGCTGCCATCGCCAAGGCCCGCATGGCGGCCCTCAACGGCAAGCCCACCGCGGCCCTGGAGGCCAGCATCAACGGAGAGCGGCCGGCGCTGCTGCAACTGGCAGGGCTATTTGGACAACCAGCGGCCGCCATGGCCGGTGGCCTGCCGCTGCTGCAGGAGGACAGCTGCCTGGGGGCGATCGGCGTGTCTGGCATGACGCCCGAGATAGACAGCAGCATCGCCACCGCTGGTGTCAAGGGCCTGGGCTCCTAACGATCTACAGCTCCTGCGCCCCATGGCACACCAAGCTCCCCAAATCAGCAGTATCGGCTTCACCACAGCCAACGCTGAAAAGACTGCCGATTTCTTCGAAACCACTCTGGGCTTCAGGCGGGGCGAAAGCCTGCTGGTGGAAGCCGGACCCTACGCCCAATTGGTGGGCCTGCCCGGCTCCCGGCTGAAGCTGGTGCGACTGCACCTAGGCGACGAAACCCTGGAGCTCACCGAGGTGCTGAGCCTGGGCGAGGGCCTGCGGCCTGGGCGTCCGATCCCGGCCGATTCCCGCAGCTGCGACATCTGGTTTCAACACATCTGCATCGTGGTGAACGATCTGAACGCCGCCAGCGCTCCGGCGCGCCAGGCGATTGCTAACGGCTCCCTTGTGGGGGTGTCCACCGCCCCCCAGACCCTGCCGGCATGGAACAGCGCCGCCGCCGGCATCCAGGCCTTTAAGTTCCGCGATCCGGAGGGCCACAACCTGGAGCTGCTGCAGTTTCCCCCCGATAAGGGAGAGGCCCACTGGCATGCAGCCGCGTCAGCCAGCGCCCCCTTCCTGGGGGTCGACCACAGCGCCATCTCTGTGGCCGATACGGCGCGCAGCTGCCACTTCTACGACGGGCTGCTGGGCCTGAAGCTGGGGGGCGATGGGGTCAACAGCGGTCCCACCCAGGATGGGCTCGATGGCCTCCAAGACACCCGGGTGCGCATCACCGGCCACCGCTGCCCTTCAGGCGCCGGCGTGGAATGCCTCAACTACCAGCCCCCCAACAGCGGCAGAGCAAGGCCCGCGGATCAGGGGGCCCAGGATCTGGCCCACTGGCAAATCCGGCTGCGGGTTGCCGATCTGGATCGCATCGCCACAGCCGCACAGACCTACGGCGGCCAACCGCTCCATGGCGGCGTGATCGAGCTGGGTGTCCAGGCGCCTCTAGTGGGCAGTGAGCGGGCGCTGCAACTGGCCGACCCCGATGGCTACCAACTGCAACTGGTGCAGGATTAAACAGATACGGGTACCTTGAGCGCACCAAATACAGCCCAGACCAGATGGACATCACCGTGGTGGAGCTGCTCGTGCCGGCGGCACCCTCCACCCTGGCCCAGGCATCCCTCCTGGTGATGCGGGTGTTCCTGGGGATCTGCTTCATCCGCCACGGCTGGCCCAAGCTGCGCAATCTCAAAACCTGGGCCACGGCGATGCAAACGCCCGAATGGCTCTGCTTTCTGTCGGCCTTCTCGATGTGGGGCGCCGGTATCGCTCTGATCCCGGGGCTGCTCACCCCCCTGGCGGCCCTGGCGATCCTGGTGTCGATGGCCTACGCGGTGGTTGTGGAGCTGAAGGCGGGCTTTCCCTTCATCGGCCCCGATCCCTACCAGATTCCGCCCGGTGATTACGCCGGCCCCATGGGCGTGGGGGACCCCCCCAGCTGGGAGAAGGCCGCCATGTATGTGGTGATGTGTGCGGTGCTGGCCAGCTGCGGAGGCGGCCTGTTCTCCCTCGACAACCTGCTGATCGCCGATCTACTCAAAACGCTGCTCAGTTGAGCCTGGGTTCACTTACCCAGACGCTCCCGCAGATGATCGCCAACCCGCAGGGCATTGGCGATTGCCGTAAGGGAAGGATTCACCGCGCCGATAGTCGGCATGAAGCTGGTATCGACTACGTAAAGGTTGTCGAGGTCGTGGGCCTTACAGTTGAGGTCGAGCACCGAGGTGGCGGAATCGTCGCCGAAGCGACAGGTGCCGGCCTGGTGCGCCACGGCGGCAATACCCATCGCGTTCTTGACATAAATCTGGCGCTCCACCAAATGCTTCTTGAGATAGAGCTGGTCCAGCATCCCGGTGAGCCGGCCGTAGAGCCGCTGGGCGGCGGTTGGGTTGTTGGGCGTGTAGTCCAGATGAATCTGGCCCTCGCCATCGATGGTCACCCGGTTGCTGGGGTCAGGCAGATCTTCTGAAGAGATCCAGAAATCAATCGCGTGCTCAGCGATTTTGTCCATAGACCAACCGGGCATCAAGAAGGTTTCGAGCGGCGCATAGCCCTTCATGATCGTGCCGTTGGTCTTACCCGTCATCTGGATGTTGCCCATCGGATAATCAAAATCGGCATCCCCCAGATACCAATCGTTGATCGAAAGCGTCTTCTGGAACACGGTGGTGTTGGGCTCGTGAGCCAGGGCCACCATCGCCTTGCTGTTGTGGAACATGTAGTTGCGGCCCACCTGATCGGAGCTGTTGGCCAGCCCACGCGGGTGCTTGTCATTGGCAGACATCAACAGCAACCTGGCGCTGTTTGCAGCCCCACAGCTCACCACCACCACATCACCGCGCACGGTCATGGGCTCACCATCGCGCTCCAACTTCACCGCTTGCACAGTCCGCCCGGAAGCATCCGTAAGCAACTGCAGAACGTGGGCTCTAGTCAGCAGCGACACATTCGGAGCAGCCAGGGCCGGCCGCATGCCGAGCACGTCCGCATCGGATTTGGCATGCACCAGACAAGGAAAGCCATCGCAGCAATTGCACCTGCGGCAACGGCTAAAGGCCATGTTGGCCTCATCCAGCATCACCCCGGTAGGGGCATGGAAGGGATGCAATCCGGCCAATCGCAAATCATCTACTAGCTTCTGAATTCGCGGCTCATGGGCCACCGGTGGATGGGGATAGGGGCCACTGCAAGGCGGCTCGGTAGGGTCTTCCCCTCGCTGACCGTGCACATGAAATAGCTCTTCTGCCCTCTGGTAGTAGGGCTCGAAATCGCTGTAGCGCAGGGGCCAGGCTGGCGAGATGCCATCAAAGTGCTGCAGCTGCTCAAAATCCTGCTGGCGCAGGCGAAAGTGAGCTGCTCCATACATCTTCGTTGCCCCACCAACGAAGTAGTGGCTACCAGGCTGAAAAGGTTTGCCGTGCTTATCGTGCCAGATGTCTTTGGAGATGTAACGCCCCTTCTGGAACACTTCCGCGGCATCCCAGTTCTGCGGTTCCTGAGGCAGCCAGTCGCCTCTCTCCAGCACCAGAATGTTCAAACCACTGGAACCCAGGTGACGCGCCAGGGTGCCACCACCGGCGCCACTACCGATAATCACCACATCGAAGTGAGCCCCATCTGCCACATTTAGCTGGGCAGCAGCGGGCATGGGCGAAATTGCCAGGGAAGGACCAGGAAGCTCGGTGCGATTAGAAGGATGGGCCATGGCTGAATAGAGTGAGCAGTCGAGAAAAGAAGCAGGCAGTCCCTTGCATTAACCAGAGGGATAACGATTCAGTTGGTTGATCATTTTGGCGACCATGGCGCTCCAGCCGGTCTGGTGCGATGCGCCAACACCTCGGCCATTATCGCCATGAAAATATTCGTTGAACAGGAGCAAATCGCGCCAGTGGGGGTCGCTCTGGAAAAGCTCTACATCACCATTGAAGGCACGGCGTCCAGATCCATCCCGCCTAAAGATCCCAACTAGCCGCTTCTCAAGCTGCAGGGACACCTCCCAGAGATTTAACCAGTTGCCCGAGCGGGAGGGAAACTCGACCTTGAAGCTATCGCCGTAGTAATGGGCAAACTTCTGCAGCGACTCAATTAGCAAGAAATTAATCGGCATCCACACCGGGCCCCGCCAGTTGGAGTTACCCCCGAACATCGCCACCGGGCTATCGGCGGGGCTGTAGGCCAGGGTCTGACTGTCAGCACCCTCAGTGAAGGTATAAGGATGATCGCCATAGACCTTAGAGAGAGAACGAATGCCATAAGGCGAGAGAAACTCCTCTTCGTCGAACAGCCGCTCACAGATCCGACGCAACCGATCTTCAGGCACCAGAGTATACAGAATACGATCATTGTGCCACTGGCCAAGGTGATGCTCTAGCCAGGTAGGTGTGGTGCGCTCGTGCACAAACCAAGCCATACTATTGAGCACATCAAGCACTGGGAGGCGCTCGACTGTTTCACGATCAAAACTGGCCACCGCTAGCAGGGGAACTAGGCCCGAAAGGGATCGAGTGCGCAGGAAATCGGTAGTGCCATCAGGCCGCTTGATCACGTCGTAATAGAAGCCGTCGTCGTCGTCCCAATTAAGGAATCCCCGATCTGATGGTGCATTCAAGGTGAGGGCAAGCTGGGTAAAATCATAAACAAAGCGCTCACAGGTATCGGCATACTCTGGCTCCTCACAGCTCAGTTCCACTGAAATGTTCAGCAGGTTGAGGCTCAGCGATGCCATCCAGGCCGTGCCATCACACTGCTCGATGCGGCTGCCATCTTCGAGAGGAAAGCGGCGATCAAATACCGCAATATTGTCTAGACCAAGGAAACCACCCTCAAACACATTGTCGCCGGAGCGATCGTTGCGGTTAGCCCACCAGCCGTATTCGAGTAGAAGTTTGCGCAGGGCAGACCTTAGGAAAGGCTGATCTGCCTTGCCGCTGTATTTGTGATCGATCTGATAGATGCGCATGGCAGCCCAGGCACCGATCGGCGGATTGGGATCAGATAGAGCCCATTCGTAGGCAGGGGTCTGGGCACTAGGGGCAGTGAAGTGGGGGCTGCGCAGCAACATGGCCTGCTGCTTGGCCATCTCCGGATCCACGATGGCAAACGCAACCGCATGGAACATCAAGTCCCACTGGCAAAAATAGGGGTACTCCCAGGCATCCGGCATCGAGATGATGTTGTGGGCGTGCAGCCGCTGCCACTGGGCCGTCTCGGTATGCCAGCGGTTTGCTGGTGGTGCTGGCTGGGTAGGGTCCCCCTCAAGCCAGCGCAACACACTCCAGCCGTAATACTTCTTGCACCAAAGCAAACCGGCCAAAGCCGAGGTGTGGATCAGGCGATCCTCCCCATTGATCCCGGGCAGGACAGCCTCAAAGAAGCGATGGCACTCCTGTTCTCGAGCGCTAAAGAGCGCATCAAATGAGTCGCCAAATTCAGGCTCCTGCGAGAGCAAAGTATCAGCCTGCAGCCTCTGCCGCAGGCGAAGCTCAACGCACCACTCCTCATCCGGGGCGAGGGTGCGCTGCACCAGCCGTGCTGCCTTAGTGCCGGTATGGGCAGGATTGATAGCGCCTATCTCCCCGTCTATCAGATAACGGTGAAATCCATCCTTCTGAAATTGAGTGGAATTAGGCTGGCCGTAAAGATGCTGGTGGTTGGTTTCATTATCGGTAAACAACCACTCGCCCTGCTCGCGGCAGAGCAGCTCATAGACACCGAGGTTGGCCAAGTCGGAGGTGACAACACGATCATCCTCAAGAGTCATCGGTTGCCGATACTCATCGGGATAGCCCCAACCCCAGGTATTGCGCATCCACAGAGTGGGTAATAGGGCAAGCGGTGCTGGATCCGGCCCACGGTTGGTGACCCGAATGCGGATCAGCAGATCAGTAGCTGCAGCCTTGGCGTATTCAACAACAAC
This sequence comes from Cyanobium sp. T1G-Tous, assembly GCF_024345455.1. NCBI lineage: Bacteria > Bacillati > Cyanobacteriota > Cyanophyceae > Synechococcales > Prochlorococcaceae > Cyanobium > Cyanobium sp. T1G-Tous. The sequence continues at coordinate 12,874 of NZ_JAGQBD010000018.1, read as the reverse complement.
ATCGAAGTAGCGGCTGTCATTAAAGATGCCCGTATCGACCAGCTCGTATTCGGGCTCGCTGCGGCTGCGCCGCCCGTTCTCATCCACCAGGTGCTGATATGGAAATTCAGCCTGCGGATACTTGTAGAGCCCCCGCATGAAGCTATGGGTGGGGGTGTTGGCGAGGTGGAAGTAGTAATCCTTGAGATCTTCACCGTGGTTGCCTTCAGGATTACCCAGGCCGAATGGCCGCTCCTTGAGGACCGGATCCACACCATTCCACATCGCCAGGGAGAAGCAGAGCCGGCACTCTTCGTCGCAGATCCCCAATAAACCGTCTTCGCCCCAGCGATAGACGCGGGACCTGGCCTGATCGTGAGGAAAGGAGCGCCAGGCATCGCCATCGCCGGAATAATCCTCGCGGACGGTGCCCCATTGACGATCGGGGAGGTAGCTGCCCCAGAGGCTCCAGGGCTGCATACCCTTATCGCGCTCGCTGATCCGCTCGACTTCTGGGTCGCTGGTCAAAGCGGGAGTGGTGGTCATCGCAGTGCTGCCCCCAAACCATCGGCAATGCGCAGGGCATTGGCGATCACGGTGAGACCAAAGCCCATGGCCGGGCAGGCCGGGAAAGTACTGGCATCAACGATGGTGAGATTGGCCACCTCATGGCTACGGCCATCGAGATCCACCACCGACGTGGCCGGATTGACTCCCATGCGGCAGGTGCCGCAGCTGTAGCCCATGGCCGATAGGGGCGCCTCACCGCGGGGATGGGTGGGGGCTTCCCTCACCACATGGCAATCCGGATCAGCCTCCACCGCCTTAAGGGTGTCGATCCAGCGATACACGAGGCGATCATGGGCCTCGCGGTTGTTGGCCTGATAGGTGACCTGAATGCGATCACCCCGCAGGCTGATGCGGTTGTGGGGGTCGGGCAGCACAGGACTCATCGCCCACCAGCTGATCGAACGGGAGGCAAGCTGCTCGAGGCCGAAGTTGGGCAGCAGCTTGGTCACCAGGGACAGTACCGGCGGCGACTCGGCAAACAGGGCATCCTGCAAAACACCGCCACCGTTCTGAATCGAACCAAGGGGGAAGGAGACATTCTTGTCGCCCCAGAGGTAGTCGTTAATGCCGTAACTACGCCCATAGCGGCCACTGTTGGCCTCAGTGGCCAACTGCAGAATCGAAGTGAGCTGCAGCTTCATCAGGTTGCGGCCCACTTGGTCGGAGCCGTTTGCTAAGCCACGCGGATGCCGGTCGGTCGCTGAACGCAGCAGGATCGCGGCGCTGTTGATGGCGCCGGCGGCTAGCACCACCTTATGACCAAAAAACAGCCAGCTCTGACCATCCAGCCGCGCTTCCACACCCCGAACCTCCGTTCCGCTGGGGTTGACGTGCAGGCGTTGCACCTCAGCTCCGGTGCGCACCACCACCGTGGCGGAGGCCCGGGCCGGATCCACCCCAAACAACTCCGCGTCACCACTGGGATCGGCACTGGACTGGGACCAGCTCAGCGGCAGGGAATAGGGATTCAGCCCCTGGCGAACCAAGGCCAGCCGCAACTCCTCAAAGAACGGCTCAACGGGCTTGGGGGCCATGCCGTAGTCGGCGGCCGCTCGCGGTTCGGTGGGATCCACACCCCGCTGACCATGCACCCGATAGAGGGCCTCAGCTTGGTCGTACCAGGGTTCGAAATCTGCGTAGCTAAGCCCCCAGGCTGGAGCCTGCCCCCCCTGTAAATGAAGGCCAGCAAACTCCTGCTCCCTCAGCCGCTCGAGCACCCCACCCCAGATCTTGGTATTGCCGCCGAGGGCGTAGATCGTCTGAGGAGAGAAGGGATCGCCGTCGGTGCCAAACCATTGCTCCTTGGGGTGATAGCGGTCCTTGCGGAACAAATCCACATCGGCGACGTTCTGATCAGCGAGGGGCATCTGCTCCCCCCGCTCCAGCACCAGCACTGCCAATCCTGATGAGGCAAGCGAATTGGCGAGGGTGCCGCCGCCAGCCCCACTGCCGATGACAATTACGTCGTAATGGTTGTCGTCGATGATCATGAATGGTTCCTCAGCTGCGCTGCCAGACGTAAAGGAGAACGAAGAGGATGATCCAAATCACATCCACAAAGTGCCAGAACAGGGATGTGGCCTGAACGCCCTGCTCCCCACCCGCATAGTTCTGGGGAATGAAAGATTTCACCAGCATCAATCCCATCAGGAACACCCCCGTGGCCACATGCAAGCCATGGAAGCCGGTAAGCAGATAAAAGGTGCCGCCGAATACACCACTAGTGAAGCCAAACTGCAGACCACTCCACTCAACGGCTTGGCCGTAGAGGAAATAGGCGCCAAGGGCCATGGTGAGTAGCCAGAAAGCCCGAAATCCCATCAGATTCCCCTTACTCATACAGCGCTCTGCCAGCCAGATCGTGCCCGAACTAGAAATCAATACCACCGTGTTGAGCAGGGGCGTGCGCCACTCGAGGCCTTCCACACCGGGGGGGAGCCAATTGAGTGCAGCGGTTTTCAGCAGGGCGAAGCCGCTGAAGAATGCCAAAAAGATGACACTCTCAGAACAGAGAAAGATGACGAAGCCCGTGAGGTTGTGCTTCGGGTGCTCAGTGTTCAAATGAGGTGTAGCAGTCATGCGCTGGCCTCCTGAAGGGTGAGCTGATTTTCAATCTCTGCCTGGTGCTCAACCAATGGCTCTCCAGTGCCGTAACCGTAGGGGCGTGCAATCACTGTCGGCACGTGCTCACCAAAGTTGTCTTCAGGTGGCGGGGATGGCAGCAACCACTCCATGCCAATGGCATTCCAGGGGTTGTGGGGGGCTTTTGGGCCCCGCACCCAGGCACTCACCATATTGAGCAGGAAGGGAATAATCGACACTCCCAGCAAGAAGGCGCCCAGGCTGGCCAGCACATTCCAGAAGGCAAATTCCGGGTCGTAGCTAGAAACCCGCCGGGGCATGCCCATCAAACCGAGAGGGTGCATGGGCAGAAAATTGAGGTTGGCACCAATGAAGGTGAGTAGGAAATGGACCTTGCCAAGGCCCTCGTAAGGCATGCGGCCAATGAATTTGGGAAACCAGTGATAGATAGCGGCAAAGATTCCCATCACCGCTGCCCCATAGATCACGTAGTGGAAATGACCCACCACGAAATAGGTGTTCGATACGTGAATATCGACCGGCACCGTGGCCAGCATGATGCCAGTGATGCCGGCAAATACAAAGTTGAACAGGCCACCCAGGCAAAAAAGCATTGGTGTGGTGAGTCGCAGCTTGCCGCGCCAAATGGTGCCCAGCCAGGCAAACACCTTTACCCCCGTGGGCACGGCAATCAGCATGGTGGAAAACATAAAGAAGTTGCGCATCCACTGCGCCACCCCACTGGGGAACATGTGGTGCACCCACACGACTAAACCCAGTGCCACGATGATGAAGGAGGCCAGGCAGACGTAGACGTAGCCAAATAGTGGCTTACGTGAATAGACAGGAAACAGCTCGGAGAAGATGCCAAACACCGGCAGAATGATCACATACACGGCCGGGTGGGAATAAAACCAGAAAAAGTGCTGATAAAGCACTGGATCGCCACCTCCCTCTGGTTGATAAAAGCTGGTGCCAAAGCTGAGGTCCATCAGCAACATCACCGCCCCACCTGTAAGGGCCGGCAGGCCGATCAACTGCAGACTTTGGGCTGCAAGAGCCGTCCAGCAGTACACCGGCATCCTGAAAAAGCCCATGCCAGGGGCCCGCATCCGCAGAATCGTGGTCACGAAATTGATCGCCCCCATGATCGAGGACACCCCCGATAGGGCAACGGCTGTGATCCACAGGCCTTGGCCATTAATAAAGTGGCCCAGCGGGTTCTGGGTGCTCACCGGTGGATAGGACCACCAGCCGGAATAGGCCGGCCCACCAGGAACGAAAAAGCTGCCGATCAACAGGGCGCCAAAAATTGGCACCAGCCAGAAGGCCACCGCGTTTAGCCGCGGAAAGGCCATATCTGGAGCACCGATCATCGTGGGGATCAGCAGGTTGTTGAGGCCATTCAGCACCGGAAAGATGAACAGGAACAGCATGATTGTTCCGTGCATCGTGTAGATGCCGTTGTACACCGTGCGATCCACCAGATCAGCCGGAGGTGTAATCAGCTCTCCTCGGATGATCATGGCTAGCAGGCCACCGATCAGAAAGAAGAAAAAGGCCGTAACGATGTACTGAATGCCAATCACCTTGGCATCGGTGTTGAAGCCGAAGTAACGGCTCCAGGAGGTGTTTTCAGGAGGACTGGGCGGGAAGGTAGCGGAGGTCATTGGGCTCAGGCGTCGTGCGGCAGGGTGTTGGATCCGGGAACGTTCACCTGGGGCGGTGGAGCTGGCGGCACGGTGGCCCAGCCTGGATTCTTCAGCTGCTTGCGCTCGCCGTATTCGATTACTGCATCACTTAGGCCAGGCTGCAGTGGCTGGCTAGCGGCGTTCTTCAGCCAAGCCTGGTAGGCCTCGGGGCTCTCGACCACCACATCGGCCTGGTTGGCGGCAAACCAGGTGCCACTGAACTGGGAATCGCGCAGGCGGTAGCGCCCCTGCCGCGTTGGAGTGAGATTGAAGTTGATCGCCCGGCCAGGGATTACGTCCTGCTTGAGGCGGAAAGCTGGAATGTAAAAGCCATGAATAACGTCGTCTGACACCAAACGGAAGCTGACGGGCTGATCAACCGGCAGATGCAGCTCGGTGGTGGAAACATTGGCGCTTGGATAGCGAAATTCCCAAGACCACTGGCGGGCAATCACCTCCACCTGCTCGGCCGGCAAGCGATCGGCGGCGTAGCCCCCCTGGTCTTCCACCGGATTAGCCAAATGGATGTGCTCCATCGGCCCAAGAACTCCGAGTTTGGTGTTGACGCGCATGGCGTAAACCGCGATAGCCATCACCAGCAGTAAGGGAATGACCGTCCAGATCACCTCGAGCCGGGTATTTCCCTCAATCGGCTCCGCATCGCTCTCGTCGTATTTCTCGGCGCGGTGCTTAAGCAGCACCCAAGCCATCACCGACACCACCGCCCCAAACACGAAGGTGCCGATGCCCGTTTCAAAGCTGAACAGCCCATCGACCAGTGGTGCCGCAGTAGAGGCCTGCACCGGCAACCAGCTGTAGGACTGCTGGGCCATCCACCAGCTGAGGGCCACCAACAGCCCAATCCAAGCCAGCAAGCCCGCTAAGCCGGCGCTGCTGATTGGTGGGCGGGAGCGGTCAGAGGAGTTACTCACGGCAGGGCCTCGGTGAGATCAGCGCCAGCGGCAAGAAGTTGGTCGGCGGTGATGTGAACACCGAATTCAGCTGCAAGCTCGGCGCCGAGGGTGCCGTGCAGCCCGATCACAAGAAATAAGCCCAAACCCACCAGCAGGTAGAGCCACTGCACCTGACGCCCCATGTCACGACGCCAGACAAAGCGCTGATAGCCGCGCCACACCGTCATGGCGACGATCACAAGCAGGATCAAAACCCCACCGACGCCATGCACAAGCATCGTCTCCATGCTCTGCAGTCCGATGCTGCTGGTGACTCCGGGCAGGGGCACTGCCAGCAGCATCTCGTAGAAGCCCGCGGCCACCGTGAAGAAGGTAACGATGGAGCAGGCCAGCAGGTTGTACCAACCCACATCGTGGAAGCCCCCGCGGGTTACGGGCAGGGCTAGGAAGCGAAACACCCGCTTCTCCACCGGATATAGGGCACCGGCAATATCGAAGGCGATGGCAATCACGAACAGACCGATCGTGAAATGCACCAGGTTTGGATGAATTGGCAGGGCATAGGGAAGCCCGTTGGGCCCAAGATCAGCTGCCAACTGCTCGATCGGTGAGCCCGCCGGAATGAAGGCGGCCATCACACCAGCCCTGAGCGCATGGCTTGCACCACCGGCACCGTGTGCAGGCCGTACACCCAGATCAACTGATTACCAAGGGTGACCTGCAAAACGATCAGGGCACTGAGCAGCCCACCGGCGCCCAGAAATGCCAAGGGCAACTGCTGAGGGTCCTTACTGCGAATTACATAACGCCAGCCCGACATCAGCGACAACACTCCAGCCAACGACCAACCGATTGTGCTGTGCAGATTGAGGATCTCGCGGGAGGCGCCGTAGGGATTGGCCAGCCCAGCCTCAATCTGGCCAAACATAATTGCCACAAAGATGGCAGCTGTGGCAAATAGGAGATTCCAAAAGCTGACCTCAAACAGAGCTGGCCGGCGGGTTACAACTCCGATGAGATCAAAGACAAAGGTAATCAGCCCCATGGCAATCACAAAGTGCACAACGATCGGATGGATGGTGTCCATCCAAGGGAGGTTGTGATCGTTGAGCGGCGGTAGCAGCTCAAGCATGGTGCCCATACCAATCACGATTGATCTCCACGCTGGAGAGAGCGATCGGGCAACGCCGAAAGCTGTGATGCTTTACTACATATCCATGAGCATTTCCTGACAGCGAGCTCCTGTTGCGCGGCGATTAAAGTTGCAAGTTAATTGCCTCTATCTCGGTGACAGTTCCCGCTTCTCCCGCCCTGCGCTGGGTCACCGCAGCCCTGCTGTTTGCTGCTGCCGGGCTGTCGGTGGTGCTGCCATTTGTCTCGGCCACCTTGCTCACCATCGCCGTTGGGGCCGTATCGGTGATTGCCGGGGTGTCCCAAATACTGCGTCTCACTGGCGAAGCCGATATCAAAGGAAAAATCTTCCGCCTGTTCTCAGGCCTGCTTTATCTGGGCGGCGGCGTCTGGGTGCTGGCATTCCCAGTTGCCAGTGAGGTGAGCTTGACGCTGTTTGTCGGCTTCCTGCTTGCTTTTCAGGGCGTGATGGAGCTAGCCGCCGCGGCCACCGGCCAGGGAGCGGCTCGCGGCTTGGTGCTGATTGACGGCATCGTCACCGCCGTACTCGGCGGCATGCTGATTGCCGAGTGGCCCTCCGACAGCATCTGGGCGATCGGCATGTTGTTTGGCATTGGCATGGCGTTTTCCGCAATCAACCTGCTCACGGCCCCACCAAGCCAGCCGGCCAGTTGAGCGGCAGCTCGCCAATGGCCGCCGCATCGAGGCGGCGGGGATCGGCCACCCCCAAGCTGCCGCCCTCCGGCAACACCTCAACACTGTTTGCCGATCCCATAGCGGCCGTAACAACTACTCGGTGGCCTTTCGCCTCCAGTAGTCCCACGGTGTCAGGGCTGAGTCCCTGCTCCACGCTGATCTGATCGGGCCAGAGCTGGGAGTGAATGCGGGGGCTGGCCACGGCTGATGCCAGGTTCAAGCCATGCACCAGGCGGTTGAGCAGCACCTGCAACACCGTTGTGATGATGCGACTGCCACCAGGGCTGCCGGTAGCCAGCCAGGGCCGGCCATCGGGGCGAAACACCAAGGTGGGCGTCATCGAGCTCAGGGGACGCTTGCCCGGGGCGATGGCGTTAGCGCTGCCCTGCACCAGGCCGTAGGCATTGGCCACACCGGGCTTGGCGGTGAAGTCATCCATCTCGTTGTTGAGCAGGAAACCGGCACCAGGAACGCTGATGCCACTGCCGTAGGCGAAGTTGAGGGTGGTGGTGAGGGCCACCAGCCCGCCCTGAGGGTCGGCCACTGAAAGGTGGGTGGTGTTGGTGCCGCCAAGCTGGAAACCCTGGGCCGCTAGCTCGCTGGCGGGGCGATGGCGCTGAAGCTGGATCTGGGCCCGCAACCGCTGCGCATGGGCCGCGCTCAGCAACCGCTCCAACGGCATCGCCACCTGGTCGGGATCGCCTAGCCAGTGGTTGCGATCGCGATAGGCGAGGTTCATCGCCTCCACCATCCGGTGCAGGCTGGCGGCACTGTTGAGACCCAGCTCGGCCAGGGGCATGGGCTCGAGCACCTGGAGCAGCTGCACCAGGGTGACCCCGCCACCACTGGGGGGCGGCATGGTGAGCACCGGATGGTTGCGGAATCTCACCTGCAGGGGGCGCACCAGCTGGGCCCGGTAGCCCTTGAGGTCGGCATGGCGAATCAGGCCGCCCCGTTGGCGCATCAAGGTCACCAATGCGTCAGCGATCGGGCCCTCGTAGAATCCCGGCTCGCCCTGGTCGGCGATGCGCCGCAGGCTGGCGGCAAGCAAGGGCTGGCGCCACAGCTGGGCAGGTCGCAGGGGGCGCTTAAGAAACAGCTGGCTGGAGGTGGGGTCTGACTGCAGCAGGGGTGTGGCCTGGCGCAGGGAATCGGCCAGTTCCTTGCCCACAGGAAAACCGCGGCTGGCCAGGCGGATCGCCGGCGCCATCACCGCGGCCCGCGAGAGCCGGCCATAGCAGCGCTGGCTGAGCAAAAGACCGGCGGGGCTGCCAGGCACGGCCACACTCAACAGGCTGCGGGTGGCCCGCTGACGATCCACCTCGCCTTCGGGGCCGAGGAACATCCCAGCGGTGGCTGCCAGGGGCGCCGTCTCGCGAAAGTTCACGGCCACCGCCGTGCCGCGGCCAAGCCGCAGCTCCGGGGCGGTGGGGCAGCCCCGGCCCGCAGCCGGTGATGGCCCGGGCAGCCACAGCACCAAAAAACCACCGCCGCCGAGGTTGCCCGCCTGGGGCAGGGTGACCGCCAGGGCAAAGGCCGTGGCCACCGCCGCATCCACCGCATTGCCGCCGCTGGCCAGGATCTCAGCGCCCGCCAGCGATGCCCAGCGCTCCTGGCTGGCCACCATGCCGGCGGCGGACCACTGGGGGTGGAAGCGCTGGCTGCGCTCCTGCAGCACCTCTGCCTGGGCTGGTGCGGCCAGCAGCGTCGCCAGCGCTAGCGAAGGCCAATTAACAACAACAGGGCTCATGGCCTGCTGGGGGCGCCGTAGCCCCCACCGCCGGGGGTCTCAATGCGCAGGGCAACACCTGGCTGGAGCTCCAGCTCGCAGCAGCCGTCGAGCTGCCGGCTCGTGCCATCAACCCCAATCCAGGTGTTGCGGCCGCAGGCGCCCGGCAGCCCGCCGGCCAACCCCGCGGGAGCCACCCGCCGCGCACCGGAGATCAGGGAAACGGTCATCGGGGCCAAAAAACGCAACTGCCGCACCGCCCCATCGCCGCCACGAAACTGCCCTTCCCCGCCCGATCCGGCCCGGATCCCAAAGCGCTCCAGCCGCACCGGAAAGCGCGTTTCCAAAATTTCCGGGTCGGTGATACGGGAGTTGGTCATGTGGCTCTGCACAGCGGCCGCCCCGTCAAAGCCGGCACCACCGGGGCGGATGCCGGCACCACTTCCCCCACCGATCGTTTCGTAGTACTGGCATTGGCCATTGCCAAAGCTGAGGTTGTTCATCGTGCCCTGGGCGGCGGCTTGCACTCCCAGCGCCGCAAACAGAGCGTTGGCTGCCGCTTGGGAGATTTCCACATTGCCGGCAACCACCGCCGCCGGTGGCTTGGGATGCAGCAGGGAGCCCGGCGGCACGATCAGCTCGATCGGCTCGAAGCAGCCGGCATTAAGGGGGATCTGTTCGCCCACCAAGCAGCGAAACACATAGAGCACCACCGCCTTGGTTACGGCTAAGGGGGCGTTGAGATTGCCGCTGTGCTGGGGCGAGGTGCCGCTGAAATCAACCTGAACCCGGAGAGCCGCAGCGTCGATGCGAACAGCTACCTGGATGAAGGCGCCGTGGTCGAGCTCCACCCGGGCAGACCCGTCGCTGAGGTGCGCCAGCGCCTGGCCCACCGCCTCGGCAGCGTGGGCCTGCCCGTGGGCCATGTAGGCCCGCACCTCTGGGAGGCCATGGCGCTCAATCAAGCGCCCCAGCTCCTGAACACCCAGCCGGTTAGCCGCCGCCTGGGCCTGCAGATCGGCAAGCAACTGGTCGGGGTTGCGCACGGGATGGCTACCGGCAGCTAATTGCTGCCGCCACAGCGACTCATCAAAGTTGCCATTGCTCAAAAAGGGCACGTTGTCGAGTAGCAGGCCCTCATCGTCGATGCTGCGACTGAAGGCCGGCATCGAGCCAGGGGTGATGCCGCCCACATCGGCGTGGTGGCCGCGGCAGGCCACAAAAAACAAAGGGGCCCCAGCCTGGGAGTCGCCCAAGCCAGGGACAAAAACCGGCGTAATGGCGGTGATGTCTGGTAGGTGGGTACCGCCGTTGTAGGGATTGTTTGACAGCACCACATCGCCAGAAGCCAATGGGGGACGCTCGCCCCGGGCGATAGCCGCAAGCAGGCTGACCACGCTGTCGCCCATCGAACCAAGGTGCACCGGGATATGGGGGGCATTGGCTACCAGCTGACCCGCCGCATCGAAGAGGGCGCAGGAGAAATCGAGCCGCTCGCGGATGTTCACCGAGCGGGCGCTCTGCTGCAGCCGCCCGCCCATCTGCTCGGCGATGGCAGCAAAGCGGTGGTTGTAGAGCTCAAGCAGGGTGGGATCGGGACCCTGCTCCACAAGTTCAACAGTCTGATCACCAGCCTGGTCAACCCCGCCGCCTGCCGCCGCCGCGCCGGCCCGCTCCAACAGCAGGGCTCCATCGCATAGCACCAGGGCTTGCCAGCCAGGCTCCAACACGGTGGTGCTGGTCGCATCGACAACCAGGGCTGGACCCTCGAGCCTTTGCTGGGGCTGCAGCTGGGAGCGCTGCCACAGCGGCACCGGCCGCCAGCCGGCCGCCTCGCCCAGCCACAGGGGAGTGGTTGGGGCAGCAAGCGGGGCTGCATCCCAACCAGGGCCCTCAGCAACAGCCTGCCCTCCAACCACCACCGGGGGAGCCAGCTCCACCAGCAGGCGCTCCACGATCCAGTCTTCGCCCACCGGGCGATAGCCGAAGCGCTGCAGATGGGCGGCGCTAAAAGCTCGCTGCAGGTCTTCCACCCCTTGCTCGTCTGGCAACCACGCCACCTCCAGACCCCGCTCACTGCCGGCGGCCCGCAGCTCCAGCTGCACCCCAATCCGGCCAGTGGCCCCCTCGGCCAAATCCCCCAGCCGGCGCAGGTCGGCGAGGCCCTGCTGCTCCAGCTCAGCGCAGCGCTGACGCAGCAGGGGCAGGCTGTCGGAGCGCAGCGGCAACCGCGGCGAGCACTCCAGCAGCAGCCTCTGCTCGGCCATGCCGAGGCCATAGGCGGAAAGCACCCCCGCCAAGGGGTGGAGCAACACCCGCGTCACAGCCAGCACCTCGGCCAGGCGGCAGGCATGCTGACCGCCAGCCCCGCCGTAGCTCACCAACAGGGCCTCGCGCAGGTCGTGGCCGCGTTGGATCGAGATGCGGCGCAGGGCTTCCGCCATCGTTTCAATAGCGATCTGCAGGGCCCCTGCCGCCAGCCGCTCCGGACTGATCCCAGGTGCCACCGCATTCATCTCAAGCGCCAGCTCCGCAAACCCTCGCCGCACCGCTTCCCCATCAGCGGCTTGGTCGCCCTTGGGGCCAAACACCGCTGGCAGGGCGGCAAGCGGCAGACGGCCGAGCAGCACGTTGGCATCGGTGATGGTGAGCGGCCCGCCGCGGCGGTAAGCCGCCGGACCGGGATCAGCGCCTGCAGAAACAGGCCCAACCTGCAGCCGCCTGCCGTCAAAGCGCAGCACCGAGCCGCCGCCAGCAGCCACGGTGTGAATCGGCAACATCGGAGCTTGCAATTCCAGGCCAGCGATCTCGGTGGCAGGGCTGCGCTCCCAGGCCAAATCACCGCCTGCGTTTGAAAGGCAGCGGTCATCGAAATGGAACACATCGGTGGAGGTGCCACCCATGTCGAAACCAACGATCGGCTGCGGCGGCAGCCCAGCGGCAGCAAGGGCCCTCCTGCCCACTGCCACGGCGCCCACCATGCCTCCGGCCGGCCCCGAGAGGATCGTGTCTTTGGCCAGCAGCAGCTCAGGCGCTGCCAGAGCCCCACTGGATCGCATCACCCGCAGCCGGGTTGCTGGCCCCAAGGCCCGCTGCACCTGGCGCAGGTAGCGGCCCAGCACCGGCGCCACCGCCGCCTCCACCAGGGCGGTCTGGCCGCGGGGCACCAGCCGGGGCTGGCTGCTGAGCCGATGGGAGAGCACCACGGCCTCGAAGCCCATGGGTGCGAGCCACTGCTCCAACTGCAGCTCCTGGCTGGGATTGCGGGTGCTGTGCAGCAGGGCCACCGCGCAACTGCTGTAGCCGTCGGCCTGGGCTTGCAGCAGCTGCTGCTGCAAATCCTCTCCCCACTGCAGCGCCTCAAGCTCGAACCCCTGCGCATCCAGGCGCCCCTCCACCTCCAGCACCCGCACCCGCAGGGGGTTGGGCCGCTGAATGGCCAGGGCAAAGAGGTCGGGGCGGTGCAGGTCGCCGATGCTGAGCAGGTCGGCAAAGCCCCGGTTGATCAGCAGCACCACCCCGGCGCCGCGCTGCTCCAGCAAGGCATTGGTGGCCACGGTGGTACCGAGCCTCACCTCCCGAACCAATCCCAGCGGCAGGGGGTAGCCGGGCGCCAGGCCCAGCACGGCCCCGATCGCCCGCACGGCCGGGTCCCCCGGGCACTCCGGCTGCACCGACAGCACCTTGCGCACCACCAGCTCGCCGGCGGGACTGCAGCCCACCACGTCTGTGAAAGTGCCACCCCGATCAACCCAGAACCGCCAGCCAGGGGCGGAACAGACCGGCTGCACTGGCTCAGCGGTAGTTCTCAAACTGCAAAGGCACTTCCACGTCCTGGGCCTTGAGCAGGTTGATCGCCTGCTGCAGGTCGTCCTTGTTTTTGCCGGTGATCCGCAGGCTTTCGCCCTGGATCGAAACGGTCACCTTCTTGAGCTCATCGCGCACGGTTTTGCTCAGCTGCTTGGCCAGCTCAGAGCTCAACCCTTTGCGCAGTTTCACCACCTGCTTGACCCGGTTGCCCCCCACGGGCTCGGGGCTCTGAAAGTCAAAAATCTTCAGCGAGAGGTTGCGCTTGGTTGCCT